>DASPPI010000001.1:0-4109 GCA_035625615.1 Steroidobacteraceae bacterium
CCGCCGATGGCGTCGGAGTGCCCGTTCAGGTACTTGGTGGTCGAGTGCACGACGATATCGAAGCCGTGCTCGAGCGGGCGCTGCAGGAACGGCGTGGCGAAGGTGTTGTCGCACACCGCGAGCAGCCCGCGCTGGTGCGCAATACGCGCCACAGCGGTGAGGTCCACCAGCTCGAGCAGCGGGTTGGTGGGCGTCTCCACCCATACCAGGCGCGTGTCGGGGCGGATGGCCGCCTCGAGCGCCGCCGGCTTCGACAGGTCGACGAACGACACACCGAGCCCGGCGGAGCGCTTGCGCACGTTCTCGAACAGCCGGTAGCTGCCGCCGTAGAGATCGTGCATGGCGACGATGTGTGAGCCGGCATCGAGCAGCTCGAGGATTGTCGCGGTCGCGGCCAGGCCGGAGGCGAAGGCGAAGGCCGCCGCGCCGCCCTCGAGGTTCGCCAGCGCCGCCTGCAGCGCATCGCGGGTGGGATTGCGGGTGCGCGCATAGTCGTAGCCCTGATGCACGCCGGGACTCGACTGTACGTAGGTGGAAGTCGCATAGATCGGCGGCATCACTGCGCCGGTGAGCGGGTCGGGCCGCTGCCCGCCGTGAATCACGCGTGTGGCGAACCGCTGTGTCGAGCTGTCGTTACTCATTGGGTACCAACCAGGCGCGGCCGTGAGTGCAAGAAAGGACTTTCGGGGGCGTGTGCGCCAGGGACGGCGCACCCGCAGCCTACAGGGAAGTACTTGCGGCGTCCCCGAAAGTCCTTTCTTGCGGTCGCGGCCGCGCGGGCGTATGCAATTGAATCACAGCTTGCGCCGCAGCCAGTTCAGCAGATCAATGCGCGTGATCAGCCCCTGGAACTCGCTGCCGTGCATGACGATGGCCACCATGCCGCGCTTGAAGATCTCCATGAGCTGCGACACCGGCGCGTCCACCGGCACCGTCACCAGGTGGCTCGCCATGGCGCAGGTCACCGGCTCGTCGAAGTGCTGGGGATTGCCGACGACCTCCAGCAGAATGTCCTCCTCGTCGACGATGCCGACGATGCGTCCGTCCTCCATGACCGGCACCTGCGATACGTCGTACAGCTTCATGCGCCGGTACGCCGCCATCACCGTCTCGGTGGAATTCACCGTCACGGCGGCGTGCTCGGAGTGCGGGCGGGCGATGAGATCGCGCAGGTCGCCGCGATGGGCGCGCTCGAGGAATCCCTGGTCGAGCATCCAGTAGTCGTTGTAGACCTTCGACAGGTACTTGTTGCCGCTGTCGCATACGAAGGTCACCACGCGCTTGGGTGCGCGCTGCTCGCGGCAGTAGCGCAGCGCGGCGGCGAGCAACGTGCCGGTGGAAGTGCCGGCAATGATGCCCTCCCGGGCAAGCAGCTCCCGGCAGGTGCGGAACGCCTCCGCGTCCGGGATGCTGTAGGCGGCGGTGACGCGCGAGAAGTCCGCCACCGGCGGCACCGTGTCCCCGCCGATCCCTTCGACCAGCCAGGGAGTCATTTTCTCCGGCAGCCGGCCGGTGCGCGCGAAGTGCGCCAGCCCCGAGCCGACGGGATCGGCGAGCACCAGCTGCACCTGCGGGGCGGTGCGCGCGAAATAGCGCGTCAGTCCCGCGAGCGTGCCCCCGGTACCGGCGCCGCAGATCACCGCGTGCAGCCGCCCGCCCATCTGCTCCCAGATCTCCGGAGCCGTGGTCTCCTCGTGTGCCTGGGCGTTGGCGGGATTGCCGAACTGATTGACGAAGTGCGCGTCCGGCATCTCCCTCGCCAGCCGCTCGGCGACATCGCGGTAGTACTCCGGATGTCCCTTGCTCACGTCCGAGCGCGTCATCACGACCTCGGCGCCCATCGCCTTCAGATGAAAGATCTTCTCCTGGCTCATCTTGTCGGGAATCACCAGCAGCAGCCGGTAACCCTTCTGGGCCGCCACCAGCGCGAGGCCCAGGCCGGTATTGCCCGCGGTCGCCTCGATCAGCGTGCCGCCCGGAGCGAGGCGGCCGGCGCGCTCGGCCTCCTGGATCAGATAGAGGCCGATGCGATCCTTGATCGAGCCGCCGGGGTTCTGGTTCTCGAGCTTGAGGAACAGCTCGCAGGGCCCGGTGTCCAGCCGGCGCACGGCCATGAGCGGCGTGTTGCCGATCATCTCCAGCACGTTGCCGTAGCTCGGAAGCGGCATGGGTGACCCTGAGATGTTGCCGGGGCGCGATTGTACGCCATGGCGGGCGCCTCACGCGGAGCACCGGCGCCGCTCAGCGCGGCGCGCGGGTGTCAGCCGGCGCTGACGATGAGTCGCGCGGCGATCCAGCCACGCAGCAGCGTGGCCGCCTCGAGCGGCGCCTGCGTTGCGCCGACCTCATCGCACAGCAGCTCGCACAGCTCGCCGAAAGGCCAGCCGCTGCGGGCCGCATCGAGCACCGCGGCCTCGGTGGTGGTGAGCGAGCGAAAGTAGCTGGTGAGCTCCTCGCGCCACAGCAGCCAGTCCACCGGCTCGGCCGCGAGAGTCGCCGGCGGCCGCTCGCCATCGTGCGTGAGCGCCTGCCACAGCTGCGGCACGTTCCACCACAGCGTGAGGCGCTGCACGCTCGGGTGCCAGCCGAAGCGCAGCTGCGCCCACTGCTGCGGCGGCACGCTCGAGAGCGCCTCGTGGCTGAGCGGCGTGGCATCGGCCGCATCGAACGCGCTGGTCATGGCCCACTCCCAGCGCGCCAGCTCGGCGAGCACCGGGGCGGCCGCATAGTGCTCGTGCGTGGCGAGGAACTGCGCCAGCGCATCGCCGTAATAGCGGATGGAGAAGAACGGCGAGTCGTGCGCGCGCACGTACTCGGCGGCGAGGGTGTGGAAGTCTCCCTCGCCGAGGAGCTTGGCGAGCGCGGGAAAGTTGCTCTCGAGCGCTTCGGTCAGGCGACTCAGGTAAGCGTTGCCGTAGATACCGAGCCGGGTCGCCACCGGCACGCGCGCGCTGCCGTGCACGTGCGCCTCCACCCCCGGCTCCCCCCGCAGCAGGTAATCCTGGAAGTCGCCCTGCACGCGCGCCAGGTCGCTCATGCCGCACGCGCCGGCTGGCCGCCCTCGGCCAGGGTGCGCGCGCACAGCGCGCGCGCCGCGGCGAGCTCGGCACACAGCCCCTCGAGCGGCGGGATGTGATCGTCGCGCTCGATCATGGTCGAGACGGCGCCGAAGCGGCGCACGGCGGCGGCGTACAACTGCCACACCGGATCGGGCACTTCGGCGTCGTGGGTGTCGACCAGGTAGTCGCCGTGGTTCTCGTGCCCGGCGAGATGAATCTGCTGGACGCGATCGGCGGGGATGGCGTTCAGGTACTCGAGTGCGTCGAACTCGTGGTTCACCGCGCTCACGTAGATGTTGTTCACGTCGAGCAGGATCAGGCAGTCGGCGCGCGTGGCGATTTCGCTGAGGAACTGCCACTCACTCAGGCGCGAGTCGCGGAACGCAACGTAGCTCGAGACGTTCTCCAGCAGAATGCGCCGCCCAAGCACGTCCTGCACCCGGCGCACGCGCTCGACCACGTGCGCGAGGGCTTCCTCGGTGTACGGCAGCGGCAGCAGATCGTGCGTGTTCCTTCCCGCCACCCCGGTCCAGCATAGATGATCGGAGATCCAGGCCGGCTCGACGCGCTGCGCGAGCGCCCTGACCTGGCGCAGGTACTCGCGATCGAGCGGCGCCGTGCTGCCGATCGACAGCGACACCCCGTGCATGGCGAGCGGGTAGCGCTCGCGAATGCGCATCAGGTAGTGGAGCGGCTTGCCGCCCGGCACCAGGTAGTTCTCGGTGAGCACCTCGAACCAGTCGACCGCGGGGTGCCCGGCGAGAATCGCCTGGTAGTGATCGACGCGCAGCCCGAGACCGAAACCGAGCGCGGGATAGGTCAGCATGGCGGGAAGGGCGGGCGGGCGCAGCGCACCAGCCCGCAACCCATCACTTGCCCGCCGCCTGGGCCTTCGCGGCGTCGCACTGCGCCTGCGTCATCTCCAGGAATCCCTTGCCCTTGCAGGAGTTCTTGCCCTTGCAGGAGTTGTTGGCGCTCTTGCAGGCCGAGTGTCCCTTGCACGAGTTGACACCCTGGCACTTCACTTTGGCCTCATCGGCGCGGGCGGTG
>DASPPI010000002.1:0-9272 GCA_035625615.1 Steroidobacteraceae bacterium
TCTGGCTCGAGCAGATCCCGATCGTGCCGCTGTACTTTGCCGCCGTGCGCCCGGTGGTGGAGCGCGACGGCACGCTGATCATGGTGGACGACGAGCGGCTGCCGCTCGCGCCCGGCGAGCAGCCGATGATGAAGAAGGTGCGCTTCCGCACGCTCGGCTGCTATCCGCTCACCGGCGCCATCGAGAGCGATGCCGATACGCTGCCGGCGATCATCGAGGAGATGCTGCTCACGCGCACGTCCGAGCGCTCCGGAAGGGTCATCGACCATGATGTGGCCGCCTCGATGGAGCAGAAGAAGCAGGAGGGCTACTTCTAATGGCGCACCGGTCGGCGCCCATCGGCGACGACATCGTCGCGCACCTGCAAGCGCACGAGCGCAAGAGCCTGCTGCGCTTCATCACCTGCGGGTCGGTGGATGACGGCAAGTCGACGCTCATCGGCCGGCTGCTGTACGAATCGAAGATGATTTTCGACGATCAGCTGGCGCAGCTCGCGGCGGACTCGAAGAAGGTCGGCACGCGCGGCGCAGAGCTGGACTTCGCGCTGCTGGTCGACGGGCTGGCGGCCGAGCGCGAGCAGGGCATCACCATCGACGTCGCCTATCGGTTCTTCTCCACCGAGCGGCGCAAGTTCATCGTGGCGGACACCCCCGGGCACGAGCAATACACGCGCAACATGGTCACCGGTGCCTCGACGGCGGACCTGGCGGTCATCCTCGTCGATGCGCGCAAGGGCGTTCTTACCCAGACACGCCGTCACAGCTTCCTGGTGCACCTGCTCGGCATCACGCGCGTGGTGCTGGCCGTAAACAAGATGGATCTGGTCGGCCACGCGCGCGCGACCTTCGAGGCGATCGTGGCCGACTACCGCGAGTTTGCCGCGCGCATCGGGCTGAGCGACATCACGGCGATCCCGCTGTCGGCGGTCTACGGCGACAACATCGTCGCCCATGGCAGCCACATGCCCTGGTATCGGGGCCCGACGCTGATGGAGCACCTCGAGGCTGTGGAGCCGGACGGGGCGCTCGCGGGCAAGCCCTTTCGACTGCCGGTGCAGTGGGTAAACCGCCCGAACGCGGAGTTTCGCGGCTTCACCGGGCTCATCGCCAGCGGCAGCGTACACCCTGGCGATCGCCTGCGCGTGCTGCCCTCGGGCCGCGAATGCCACGTGGCCCGCATCGTGACGGCCGGCGGGGACCTCGAGACGGCGGTTGCCGGACAGTCGATCACCGTGACGCTGGACGCGGAGGTGGACGTCAGTCGCGGCGACGTGCTGGCCGCCGGCGATGCCCCGCCGCAGGTGGCGGATCAGTTCGAGGCCACGGTGGTGTGGATGCACCAGGAGCCGATGCTGCAGGGCCGCGCCTATCTGATGAAGGCCGGCACGCGCACCGTGTCCGCGACCGTCGCGCCTCTCAAGCACAAGATCAACGTCAACACCCTCGAGCAGGTGCCGGCCGAACGGCTCGAGCTGAACGACATCGGCGTGTGCGAGCTGGAGCTCGACCGCTCCATCCCGTTCGAGCCGTACGCGGAGAACCGCGCGCTCGGCGGCTTCATTCTCATCGACCGGCTTACCAACGACACCGTGGGCGCGGGACTCATCAACTTCGCGCTGCGCCGCTCGCAGAACGTGCACTGGCAGGCGCTCGACGTCGACCAGCAGGTCCGCGCGCGACTCAAGGGACAGAAGGCCTGCGTACTGTGGCTCACCGGGCTCTCGGGAGCGGGCAAATCGACCATCGCCAACTGTGTCGAGCGCAAGCTCACCGCCGCCGGCCGGCACACCTATCTGCTCGACGGCGACAACGTCCGTCACGGCCTCAACAAGGACCTCGGCTTCACCGCCCAGGACCGCGTCGAGAACATCCGCCGCGTCGCCGAGGTGTCCCGTCTCATGGTCGATGCAGGTCTCATCGTGCTGGTGTCGTTCATCTCCCCGTTCCGCTCCGAGCGGCGCATGGCGCGCGAGCTGTTCGCGCCCGGGGAGTTCCTCGAGGTGTTCGTGGACACTCCGCTCGCCGAAGCCGAGCGCCGGGACGTGAAGGGGCTCTACCAGAAGGCGCGCCGTGGCGAACTCAAGAACTTCACCGGCATCGATTCGCCCTACGAGACGCCCGAGGCCCCGGAGATCCGCATCGATACCACCGCCATGGATGCCGAGGCGGCCGCCGATCGCATCATCGCGCACCTCGAGTCGCGCAAGGCAACGGGCAGCGCATGAATCTCACCGGGCCCGAGCTCCTCGAGCGGGTGGACGTCATCGCCCGCCACGCGGGCCGGGAGATCCTCGAGGTCTACGCTTCGGGCGAGACCGCCGCCACCGCCAAGGCGGACCAGTCGCCGCTGACTGCGGCCGATCTGCGCGCTCACCGGCTGATCGATCGCAGACTGCGCGAGCTCACGCCCGAGCTGCCGGTGCTGTCCGAAGAAGCGGCGCACACCCCTTTCAGCGAGCGCTCGCTGTGGCGGCGCTACTGGCTGGTCGACCCGCTCGATGGCACGAAGGAGTTCCTGTCGCGCAACGGGCAGTTCACGATCAACATTGCGCTCATCGACGGGCATGCCCCGGTGCTCGGTGTCGTGCACGTGCCGGTGTCCGACACCAGCTATCGGGGGCTCCCCGGGACCGGGGCATGGCGGCAGACCGCGGCAGCGCGGGCGCAGGCGATCCACGTGGCGCGCCACGCTGCGACACCGCTGCGCGTGGTCGGCAGCCGCTCGCACCGCGGGGATTCGCTGGATGCGTTCCTCGGCCGCGTAGGCTCCTACGAGCTGTTCGCCATCGGCAGCTCGCTCAAGTTCTGCCTCGTCGCCGAAGGCGCCGCGGACGTGTACCCGCGGCTCGGTCCCACCAGCGAATGGGACACTGCCGCGGCCCAGGCGGTGGTGACGGCGGCCGGCGGCACGGTGAGCCAGCTCGACGGGGCGCCGTTGCAATACAACATGCGGGCGGAGCTGCTCAACCCGTTCTTCGTCGCTTACGGACCCAGGGATCGCGACTGGCTGGCGTTGCTGCGCTGAGCGATTCTCCATGGAGTGCTGAGCTTGACTGCATCGCTCACGGGACTCTCGGCCTGCATCATCACCCTGAACGAAGCGGACCGCATCGAACGCTGCATCACGGCGCTCAGTTTCTGCGACGAGATCATCGTCGTCGATGCGCATTCGAGCGACGCCACGCGTGAGATCGCGGTGCGTCTCGGGGCGCGCGTCAGCGAGCGCGACTGGCCCGGCTACCGCTCGCAGAAGCAGTACGCCACCGACCTGGCGCAGCATGAGTGGGTGCTGTCGGTGGATGCGGATGAGTGGGTGACGCCGGCGCTGCGCGCGGAGATCCTGGCGCTCAAGTCGCGCGGCTTTCCGGGCGTACGGGGCTATAGCGTGCCGCGCCTGACGACCTACTTCGGCGGCGCACTGCGTCACGGCAACTCCTGGCCGGACCGCAAGATCCGGCTCTACCGGCGCAGCGCGGCGCGCTGGGTGGGCTACGAGGTGCACGAGAAGATCGCGGTGGAGGGCGCGGTCGGCCGGCTGCGCTCACCCCTCGAGCACGCCGCCTACCGCAGCCTCGATGACCACCTGGCGCGGATCGACCGCTATGCGCGGCTGATGGCCGAGGAGATGCACCGCGCCGGACGGCGCTGCACCCTGGCCGCGGCATTCACGCACCCGTGCGGGCGCTTCGTGCGCGGCATGCTGATCAAGCGCGGGCTGCTCGACGGCTGGCGCGGCTGGCTGTTCCACTGCGTGGAGGCCGGCTACGTGCATCGCAAGTACCTGCGGCTGTGGGCGCTGTCGCGGGTACCGCCGCAGTCCGCGCCGTGAGTGCACCGGCGGCGCCCGGGCGGGTTGGGTCATTGCATGGATGAGCTGTGCGCCCGGCCGCCGCGCGCGGTGGTGATCGTAAAGCTCTCGGCGCTCGGGGATGTGTGCCACACGCTGCCGGTGGTGCGCACG
Source organism: Steroidobacteraceae bacterium (assembly GCA_035625615.1). GTDB lineage: Bacteria > Pseudomonadota > Gammaproteobacteria > Steroidobacterales > Steroidobacteraceae > 13-2-20CM-66-19. Next base: position 3,961 of record DASPPI010000002.1, read on the forward strand.
CTGCAGCGCGCCTGGCCCGACGCGCATTTCAGCTGGGTCATCGGGCGCGCCGAGGCGAAGCTGCTCGGCGGGATCCCCGACATCGAGTTCATCGAGTTCGATAAGCGTGCCGGTATCGCCGGCTACCGCGCCGTAGGCCGCGCGCTGGGCCGCCGTCCCATCGACCTCTTGCTGCACATGCAGTTCGCGTGGCGCGCCAGCCTCGTCACGGCGCTGGTGAGCGCCCCGGTCAAGCTCGGCTACGACCGCGAGCGTGCCCTCGATCTGCAGTGGCTGTTCACCACCCACCGCATCGAGCCTGCGGCGCGCGAGCACGTCATGGACGCGCTGTTCGGCTTCGCCCGGCGCCTCGGTGTAAAGCAGCGCGACTATCGCTGGGACATCCCGATACCGGAGGGCGCCCGGCGCTACGCCGAGCAGCTCATTCCCGAGGGCGTGCCGGCGCTGATCATCAGTCCGTGCTCGAGCCACGTGCAGCGCAACTGGCATGCGGCGGGCTATGCCACGGTCGGCGATCGTGCCGCCGCCCTGGGAGTGCAGGTCGTGATCTGCGGCGGTCCCACGCCGCTCGAGCAGCGCATGGGCGCAGAGATCGCCGCGCGCATGCGCGCACCCTGCAGCAACGTGGTGGGGCGGGACACGCTGCCGGAGTTCTATGCCACGCTCGCCCGGGCGCGCGTCCTCGTGACGCCCGATTCCGGGCCGGCGCACATGGCGACCTCGCTCGGCGTCCCGGTGGTGGGACTTTACGCGGCGACCAACCCGGCGCGCAGCGGTCCGTACTTCAGTCGCGAGCTGTGCGTGGATCGCTTCGACGAAGCGGCCCGGCGCTTCCTCGGGAGACCCGCCGCGGAGCTGCCGTGGCGAACCAAGATCGAGCGACCCGGAGTGATGGATCTGATCCAGCCCGCCGACGTGATCGGGCAGCTCGAGGCGGCGCTCGAGCGCCCGCCGGAGTTCAGCCCGGGTGCGCCGCGCGCGCGGGCTGCGCCGCCTGCAGGGCCGCCAGCACGTTGAAAGGCGCGAACTGCGGATGCTTCATGTTCCGGCGGGGAACGATGAACGTCGTCACGAAGGCGAACTGGCCGGATACGCTGGCGTGGCTGACGCTGTCGGTGAACACCATCCAGGCCGAATACGGCGGGAAACGGATCTCCTCATACTCGCGCCGGTCCTGCTTGAAGGCCTCGTCATCTTTCATGTAGTTGTGCAGCCGGCGCATGGCCCGATCGTACGGGCTGGTATCGAGCACGCGGGCGAGCGGGTTGAGGCGCGCCAGGCTGCGAACCACCCCGCTCAGCGCCCGGTCCGGGGAGCTCTTGGACAATTTCACCGCGAGGCGGCCGTCCGCATCCACCAGCCCCGACTCGCGGCCGAAACGCTCCACCAGCCGCTCGATCGGTCCCTTGGTGGCCCAGACGCGATCCTCGGTGTCGCTGAAGTTCACGAAGAATCGCAGGATCCGATCGCCGTCGGTCGCGCCGTAGGCGCCGGCGTCGATGTGCATCAGCTCGTTGCTGGCGTGTGGCTTGAGATTGCGGCCGCGCTCCTGGATCGGCCGGAAGCTGCAGGTGCCGATGGTCCAATCCGCCGTGAGATGCCCGATGCGCTCGTGCAGGAACGCGGTCACGGCAGCCAGGTGGTCGCGCAGGATGCCGGTGAGGCGCGCGGTGGTGTCCGCATCGGCCTCGAGGCCCGCGATCCGGTCGATCTCCGGGTGATAGCTGATGTTCTTCAGCTTCAACCGCGAGGGCAGGTCAGTGCGCAGATAGCGCAGCGTCGCCTCGTCCGGCAGCGGTATCGGGCAGCGCGGGAAGTACACGATGTGGTTGCTCTCGAGCGCCTCGGCAATCGATGCGCCGCCGGAGGAGAGCTGCTCGGCATCAAACGTGGTGACTACGCTCATAGTTTCGTCAGGTCGGGTAAATCCGAGTTGTCGACGTAGTTAACGTAGCACAGTTCCGCGGCGAGCGTCGCCGCGCGGCGACAGACGGACGCCGACTGAGGGGCGGATCTAGTTTCCTCAAAGACGGTTTGCCCGCCCGGCGGATCGCGGGGCATGCTGCGCGGCGGCGTGGTCCGCCGGGCAACAGCCCGCGGCAGGCGCCGGGTAGCGTGCGCTGCGCAGGGCGCCCCGAGGGGGTTACAGGTGCGTAGATTCGCGTGGATGATCGTGCTGATGGCGGCCGCCGTGGCGATGGCCGCGGTCGTGGCCGATTTCGAGCGCAATCCGGTGCGCCGGCATCCGGCCGCGAGCATTCCGTCCGCAGGTCCGCAGCACATCATCGTGAAGCTGCGGCCGGCAGCCACCTCGCTGGCCGCTGAGAACCGCAGCGCGCCCTCGCGCCTCGCTGCACTCGCCAGGCGCAGCGGGCTCACTCTCGAGGGTTACCGCTCCATCACGGCCGACATGCATGTGATGCACGTCTCCTCTGCCGACGGGCGCTCGCCGCAGGAGATGCTCGCACGGCTGCGGGCGGATCCGCAGGTGCAGTACGCCGAGCCCGACCAGCGCCGCTACATCCACACGGTGCCGAACGACTCCTTGTACACCGCGAACCCGGCGACGGGTTACGTGGGACAGTGGAATCTCATGCAGAGCTCGGCGACGACCCCGAGCGCCATCGATGCCCAGACCGCCTGGGACACGACCACGGGGTCGGCATCGCTCGTGATCGCGGACATCGACACCGGGGTGCGCTACGATCACCCCGATCTGATGCAAGCCCCTGGCGGCCGCCTGCTTCCGGGCCATTGCTTCATCAGTGACTCCTCGATTGGAACCTGTCCCGCATCGGGCTCCGACGCCTCGGATCCGGGCGACTGGACGAGCGCGAATCAGTGCGGCGCCAACACACCGGCTGAGCCGAGTTCCTGGCATGGCACGCGCGTCGCCGGGATACTCGGCGCCCTCACCAACAACAACATCGGCGTCGCGGGTGTGACCTGGGCGACTCAGATCCTTCCGGTACGGGCGCTCGGTGTCTGCGGCGGCCTCGACTCGGACATCATCTCCGGCATGCTGTGGGCCGCCGGCCTACCGGTCGGCGGTGCGCCGAGCAATCCCACCCCGGCCAGGATCATCAACATGAGTCTCGGCGGCGCGAGCAGCTGCCCGTCGACCTATCAGGACGTGATCAATCAGATCACCGCCCTGGGTGTCCTGATCGTAGTGTCCGCCGGCAACGAGGGCGGTCCGGTCGACGCCCCCGCTAACTGTGCGGGCGTTGCCGGGGTCGCCGGGCTGCGGCAAGTCGGCAGCAAGGTCGGCTATAGCAATGTGGGCCCGGGATTGGCGGTAGCCGCGCCGGCGGGCAACTGTGTGAACGACGTGCTAACAAATCCGCTGCTGCCGTGTGTCTATTCGATTACCACCACGACCAATCTCGGTACGACGGCGCCTGACGCGAATGACTACACGGGCGATTACTACTGTGATCCGAATTCGGGCCCCAATGCTAACTGTCCCCTGACCCTCAATAAGGATGGGACCTACCATCAGTACCGCACCTGGAACGTCGGCACGAGCTTCTCGGCACCGCAGGTGTCGGGAATCGGTGCGCTGATGATGAGCGTGAACCCCAAGCTCAACTCCTGTGAAGTGATCGCGCGGCTGAAAGAGAGCGCGCTGCCGTTTCCGCAATCGTCGCCAACCACGACGTTTGTGTGCCCGAATACGGATCCGAGCACCAATACCGGCGAATGCATCTGCACCAACGACGGTCAGACCTGTGGCGCAGGGATGGCCAACGCCTCCAACGCGGTCGCGGCAGCACTGCGGCCGATCGCCGCGGTCGCGGTCCCGGGCTCGGTCACTGCCGGTCAGATCGTGCAGCTCAAGGCCGCCGGCAGCGCCGCCGCCACCAATCACACGCTCGCCACCTTCGGCTGGGCGAACACCGGCGGTGAGAGTCTCACCATTCAGAACGCCAGCACCGACACCGCCTCAGTGACCGTGCCGGCATGCGGCCTGAGCACCATCACACTCACGGTGACCGACAATGCCGGGCTGCAGGACACCGCGCAGGTGGTGGTGAGTCCGACCGCCGTGACCTCGACAGCTCCGGCGACGGCGGGAGAGATGGTCTGCTCGAGCACGGCGCCCGCGATCGAGCTGGCGGTGTGCCCGTCCAGCGGATCGGTGCAAGCCGGAAGCGGCACGAAGGCCTTCAATGCGACGCTCGCCAACACGACTGACGCCAGCGTTAGCTGGCAGGTCAACGGCATCGCCGGCGGCAACTCGACCGTCGGCACGATCTCGAGCTCCGGCGTCTACACCCCACCCTCCAGCGTCCCGCAGGGCGGCACCGTGACGATCGCGGCGGTTTCCAACGTCGACGGCACGACCACGGGGACGGCGCAGCTGACCGTTACCGCTCCGCCGGGCTCGGGCGGCGGCGGCGGCGGCGCGCTCGACTGGCTCACGTTGCTGCTGAGCGCTGCCGCGGCTGCGCGCCGCGGCCGCGCGTCGCTCGGCGGGCGCGTGGGGCCGAGCGGTAGCGCGGGCGACTCAGACGCGGCGCGCTGAGCGCTCCACGGCCGCCAAGTCGGCCGCATCCGGTTCGCATCGCGCCGGCGGGTTTGATATTTTCAGGCCGTGCACGATCCGGAGCGGGCCCCTTGAGCACTTCCTACACTCAGCGCGATCTGCGTGACGCGTTCGGCCTGTTCGCGACCGGTGTCACGGTCGTGACCGCCGTGCGCCCCGGCGGCGAGCCGGTGGGCGTGACGGCCAACTCCTTCACCTCGGTGTCGCTCGAGCCGCCGCTGCTGCTGTGGTGCCTGGCGAGCGTGAGCAGCGGGGTTGCGGCGTTCACTCATGGGGCACCGTTCGCCGTGCACGTGCTGTCGCATCACCAGCACGAGCTCGCGCGGCATTTCGCCCGCCGCGCGCACGAGAAATTCGAGCTCGCGCGCCACTGGCGCAACGAGCCGCACCCGCCGCACCTGCCGGACGTGCTGTGCCGCTTCGACTGCAAGGTGCATGCGGTACACGCCGGCGGGGATCACCTGATCATCGTCGGCGAGGTGCTGGGTATCGCGCGCACTCAGGGAACACCGCTCGCGTTTCATGGCGGCCGGTTCGGCCACTTCGCCGCCGACCGTGGCGTCGGCAGGCTCCACCTCTGGGAAAGCCTCGAGAGTCACTGAGCGGAGACCGGGCCCCGCTTAGAACTTGAAGGTCGACAGCAGCAGACTGGTCTCGGTCTGGGAGATCCCCTCGATCAGCCGGATGCGCGCCAGCACGCGGTCGAAGCCCTCCAGGCTGTCGGCACGCAGCTCCGCGACGATGTCCCAGCGTCCGTTGGTGC
>DASPPI010000003.1:0-3513 GCA_035625615.1 Steroidobacteraceae bacterium
TGCCTGCCCAAGCAGCGCTTCGACAAGGGCGAGCTGTACCCGAGCTGGCCGGGGGGGTTCTTCTGCCCCTGCCACGGGTCGCGCTTCGATCTCGCCGGACGCGTATTCGACGGCTCGCCGGCCTCGACCAACCTGCAGGTGCCGCCGTACTCCTACCCGAACGCGCGTACGCTGCTGGTCGGCGAGGATGAGAAGGGAGCCGCCTGATGGCCGTGAAGACCACCACCGGGGCAGCGGCACCCCTGCCGGCCGCGGACGCAGCTCCCGCGGCGAAGCAGGGCTTCTGGGCGTGGCTGAACAAGCGCATGCCGGTCGACGATTTCATCGCGAGCCAGCTGACCGGCTATTACGCGTCGAAGAATCTCAACTTCTGGTACTTCTTCGGCTCGCTCTCGGTGCTGGTGCTGGTGGTGCAGCTGCTGAGCGGCATGTACCTGACGATGTTCTACAAGTCCGGCGAGCTGACCTCGTTCGACTCGGTGCAGTACATCATGCGCGAGGTCGACTACGGCTGGCTCATCCGTTACCTGCATTCCACCGGCGCCTCGGCTTTCTTCATCGTCGTGTACCTGCACATGTTCCGGGCGCTGCTGTACGGCTCGTACCGCGCGCCGCGCGAGCTCCTGTGGCTCATCGGCATGCTGGTGTACCTCGCGCTCATGGCCGAGGCCTTCCTCGGTTACGTGCTGCCCTGGGGCAATATGTCGTTCTGGGCCGCGCAGGTGATCGTCAACCTGTTCAGCACCGTCCCCCTGGTCGGGCCGGCGCTGGTGATCTGGATCAGCGGCGACTACGGCATTGCGGACGCCACCCTCAACCGCTTCTTCGCCTTGCACGTCGCCGTCGTGCCGCTGGCGCTGCTGCTGCTCGTGATGCTGCACCTCGTCGCCCTGCATCAGGTGGGCTCCAACAATCCCGACGGCGTCGAGATCAACGACAGGCGGCGTGCCGACGGCAAGCCGCTGGACGGCATCCCGTTCCATCCCTACTACACGGTGAAGGACGTGGTCGGCGTCGGCGTGTTCTTCGTGCTGTTCGCCATCGTCTTGTTCTTCGCGCCGACGCTCGGCGGGCTGTTCCTCGAGACCACGAACTTCGAGCCCGCCAACCCGTTGTCCACGCCCGAGCACATCACACCGGCGTGGTACTTCACGCCCTTCTACGCCATCCTGCGCGCGGTGCCCAGCAAGGGTATGGGGGCGCTGCTGCTGCTGCTGTCGGTGGCGGCGTACCTGTTCCTGCCGTGGCTCGATCGCTCGCCGGTGAAGTCCATGCGCTACAAGGGATGGATGTCGCGTACCGCGCTTGCGCTGTTCACCGTGTCGTTCGTCGTGCTCGCTTACCTGGGGATGCAGCCGGCGGAAGGCCTGTACGTCGTCCTGGCGCGCATCTTCGCCTTCATCTATTTCCTGTATTTCATCGCGATGCCCTTCTACACGTACTTCGAGAAAGTGAATCCGGTGCCCGAGCGGGTGACCTACCATGCGCATTGACGCCCGCGCGCTGCTCGCGGCAGTGCTGTTGGCGGGTGCGGCGGCGCTGGCGCCGGTCGGCGCGGCGGCGGCCGAGCAGGCCGCCGGCGGCGAAGAAGCGGGGGCCGGGAAATGGGGAGCCGACTGGCAGAGCTGGCACGCCGGCAACGACGTATCGGACCGGGCCTCGCTGCAGCGCGGGGCGCGCAACTTCGTGAGCTACTGTCTGGGCTGTCACTCGCTCAAGTACGAGCGCTGGTCGCGTCTCGGGCAGGATCTGGGGATTCCCCCGAGCCTGCTGCAGGAGAATCTGCTGCGGCCCGGCGATAAGCCGACGGACTACATGCTCACCATCATGCCGCCGGCGGACGCCCAGGCCTGGTTCGGCAAGTCTGCGCCCGACATCTCGCTCATCGCCCGCGCCCGCAGTCGCGATTACCTGTACCAGTTCCTGAAGACATTCTACGTGGATCCTGCGCGGCAGACGGGTGTCGGCAACCTGCGCGTGCTGACGGCCATGCCACACGTCCTGGCGGAGCTCGAGGGACTGAAGCGCGCCGTGTTCCGCGAGGTCACGACGCGCGGCGAAGGCGGCGCGGTCGTCCACGAGCAGGTGTTCGACCATTTCGAGCAGCTGGTACCCGGTCGCCTCAGCGCCGCCGAGTACGATGGCTTCGTGCGCGATACGGTCAATTTTCTCGACTATGTCAGCGAACCCACGCAGACGGCACGCCGCGCGCTGGGCTGGTGGGTGGTGCTGTTCCTGCTGGATTTCACATGGCTCGCATGGCTGGTAAAGCGCGCATACTGGAAAGACGTGCACTGATCGCCGGCGCGGACGCCGGTGGCGCCCCGACGTGGCAGGCCGCGAGGGTCGCAGGAGCAGAGAGTTGTCGAGCAGACGATCCATCATGACGCTGTTCTCCGCGCCGGCCGACCCGTGGAGCCATCGCACGCGGATCGTGCTGGCCGAGAAGGGCATCAGCATCGACATCGTCAGCGTCGAGGCGGGGCGCTTTCCCGAGGACCTGCTGGACCTCAACCCGTATCACAGCGTGCCGACGCTGGTCGACCGCGATCTGGTGCTGTACGACTCGCGGGTCATCATCGAGTACCTCGACGAGCGCTTCCCGCATCCGCCGCTCATGCCCGTCGATCCGGTCACGCGCGCGCAGTTCCGCCTGGCGCTGTACCGCATCGAGCGTGACTGGTACGGCCTCGCGCGGCAGATCGATGCCGAGCCGGACAAGAAGCAGACCGTGAAGCTCAAGAAGATCCTGCGCGACACCATCCTGCAGAGCACCGACCTGTTCAAGGTGAAGCCCTACTTCCTGTCGGATGAGTTCTCGCTGGTCGACGCCACCATCGCGCCGATCCTCTGGCGCCTGCCTCATTACGAGATCGACCTGCCGCCGCAGGCGCAGCCGATCGACAAGTACGCGCAGCTGATCTTCGCGCGCCCCGCGTTTCGCGAGGCCCTGTCGGAGCGCGAACAGGAGATGCGGCTGCTGTAGCCATGAACAAGGCACTCCCCAAGCGCCCGTTCCTGCTGCGCGCCATGCACGAGTGGATCACCCAGTGCGGGCAGACCCCGCACGTGATCGTGGACGTCGCGCGCGAAGGCATCGAGGTGCCGCGTGCCTACGTCAAGGACGGCAAGATCGTCCTCAACCTGAGCGAGGGCGCCACCCAGCGCCTGCGCCTCGGCAACGAGGAAGTCGAGTTCGACGCGCGCTTCGCCGGCGTGATCCACCACGTGCGCTTCCCGGTGAGCGCGGTGCTCGGTGTCTACGCGCGCGAGACCGGCGAAGGGATGGTGTTCTCCGAGCAGGACCTCGGGCCCCAGCCGCCGACGCATCCGCCGCAGACCGAGGAGGGCGGCTCGCGCCGCCCGCAGCTGAAGGTCGTCAAGTAGCCCCGGCGGCCCCGGTGCCGGTTGCGCGGGGACCTGACCCAGCCGCGCGCGTGCCTGTGCTTCAGGCTGTGCTACGAGGGGGCGCCCCAGACCCTGAGTGCGCAGTGTTTGGCTGCGTGCAGGAAA
>DASPPI010000004.1:0-3280 GCA_035625615.1 Steroidobacteraceae bacterium
GTATTCGCGAAGTGGCTGGCCGAGCGGGGCATCCGCCGGGAGCTCGAGGATGCCGCTGGAGGCTTCCGCGAGGCCGAGCTCCCGGGCGGACGCCAGCATCCCCTGCGACTCGACGCCGCGCAGCTTCGCCGCCTTGATCACGACATCGCCCGGTAGCTTCGCGCCCACCAGCGCGAGCGCGCTCCTGAGCCCGGTGCGAGCGTTGTCCGCTCCGCACACGATCTGCAGCGGCTCGCCGCTCCCCGTGCTCACATGGCACACTTGGAGCTTCGCGGCCTGCGGATGGCGCTCGGCTCGCACGATCTCCCCCACCACCACGCCGCTGAAGGGCGGCGCGGCGCTCGTGAGCGCCTCGAGCTCGAAGCCTGCCATGGTGAGGCGCTCGCCGAGCTCTGCCGGCCGCCACGGCAGCTGCACCCATTCGGCCAGCCAGGAGTACGGAACCTTCACGGGCTGAGCGTCCGGAACTGCCGCAGGAAACGCACATCGTTCTCGAAGAACAGCCGCAGATCGTTCACGCCATAGCGCAGCATGGCGAGGCGGTCGATGCCCGCCCCGAAGGCGTAGCCGGTGTAGCGCTCGGCGTCCACTCCGCTGGCGCGCAGCACGTGGGGATGCACCATGCCGCAGCCGGATATCTCCAGCCAGCCGCTGAGCTTGCACACGCGACAGCCCTGGCCTTCGCAGAAGACACACGACATGTCGACTTCGGCGGAGGGCTCGGTGAACGGGAAGTACGAGGGGCGCAGCCGCATGGCGAGATCGCGCTCGAAGAACGCCTGCAGGAAGCCGTGCAGCACCGCCTTCATGTTGGCGAAGCTGATGTTCTCGCCCACCGCGAGCCCCTCGAGCTGATGGAACATCGGCGAGTGAGTCATGTCCGAGTCGCAGCGGTACACGCGCCCGGGAGCGATGATGGCGAGCGGCGCGCCGTGCTCAGTGAGCGCGCGAATCTGTACCGGCGAGGTGTGGGTGCGCAGCAGCCGCCCGTCGGGAAAATAGAACGTATCGTGCATCGCCCGTGCCGGATGGTTCGGCGGAATGTTGAGGGCGCCGAAGTTGTGGAAGTCGTCCTCGATCTCAGGTCCCGAGGCCACATCGAAGCCGGCACGGCGGAACAGCGTCTCGATGCGCAGCCGCGCCTGGGTCACCGGGTGCAGGCCGCCGGGCTCTTCGCCGCGGCCCGGAAGGGTCACGTCGATCCGCCCGGCGATGAGCTGCGCCCCGATGGCGGCGCGCGTGAGCTCGAGGCGGCGTGCCTCGATCGCCGCCTGCAGCTGAGCCTTCGCCTCGTTGATGCGGGCACCGGCCGCCGGCCGCTCCGCGGCCGGCCGGGCACCGAGCGCCTTGAGCTGCTCGGTGAGCACGCCCTTCTTGCCCAGCCAGCGCACCCGCGCCTCGTCCAGCGCGGCGACGTCGGCGCACTGCGCCACCTCCGCCAGCGCCTGCCGGGTGAGCGCCGTCAGCTCGGTCAACAGCGGTCCCCCGGTCAGCTGATGCCGAGAGCGGTCTTCGCCTGCTGCGCGAGCGCGCCGAACGCCGCGGTGTCGTGCACGGCGATATCCGCGAGCACCTTGCGGTCGATCTGTACACCGGCTTGGTGCAGGCCGCTGATGATGCGGCTGTAGGTCAGGCCGTACAAACGCGCGGCAGCGTTGATGCGGGTGATCCACAGCGCGCGGAACTCCCGCTTTTTCTGCCGCCGGTCGCGGTAGGCGTACTGCCCCGCCTTGATGACCGCCTGCTTGGCCGCGCGATAGACCTTGCGGCGGGCGTTGTAATAGCCCTTTGCCTTACCGAGAACTTTCTTGTGCCGGCGTCCGGCCGTGACGCCACGCTTCACTCTTGCCATGGTGCTGCTCGCTCAACGGTTGTATGGAAGAAGCTGCTCGAGACGGCCCACGTCGGTGTGGTCCACGAGACTCGAGCCGCCGGAGCGCGCCTGGCGCTTCACCTTGCGGGCTTTGTGGCCGAGATTGTGGCGGCGCTTGGCCGCGTACCGCTTGAAGCCCTTCGCCGTCTTGCGAAAGCGCTTCGCCGCGGCCCGGTTGGTTTTCAACTTGGGCATCGACGTCACTCCTCGTTTGTAGCCCCGATCGCAAGGCGCCCGAGGCGCCCGCTACGGGCGAACGCTCCGCCGGCCGCTGCCGGCGGCAAGCGTTACTTCTTTTTCGGTGCAAACACCATGACCATCTGCTTGCCCTCCATGAGCGGGTTCTGCTCGACCACCGCATGCGCGGCGAGATCGGTCGAAACCCGATCGAGGAGCTTGCGCCCGAGGTCCTGGTGCACCATCTCACGGCCACGGAACCGCAAGGTCACCTTGGCCTTGTCACCGTCGGTCAGGAAGCGGGTGAGATTACGCAGCTTGATCTGGTAATCCGACTCGCCCGTGCCGGGACGAAACTTCACTTCCTTGACTTGACTCTGCTTCTGTTTGCGCTTGGCCGAGTGAGCCTTCTTGTTCTGCTCGAACAGGAACTTGCCGTAATCCATGATGCGCACCACCGGCGGTTCGGCGGTCGGCGACACCTCGACCAGATCAAGCTCGGCAGCGGAAGCCATTTGCAGGGCGTCGTAGCGGGACATCACCCCGGCCTGCGACCCATCGGCCGCGATCACACGCAGTTGCGGCGCGCTGATTTCCTCGTTGCGCCGAACCCGCTTTATTGCACTAGCGATTCGTCAACCCTCCACTACCTGGCGCCCGCGGCTCTCGAGCTCGACACGGAGCCGTTCCGCGAACGTCTCCGGGACCATCGTGCCCAGGTCCTTGCCACTACGTGTGCGCACTGCAAGCAGATTAGCGGACACCTCCTTGTCGCCCGCCACCAGAAGATACGGAACACGTCTGAGCGTGTGCTCGCGAATCTTAAATCCGACCTTCTCGTTACGCAAGTCGGATTCGACCCGAAATCCCTGATTTTTCAGGGTTTCCGTAATGCGAGCGGCATACTCGTGCTGCCGGTCGGTGATGCTGAGCACCACCGCTTGCACCGGTGACAGCCAAGCGGGCAGCCGGCCGGCGTGATGCTCGAGCAGGATCGCAAAAAAGCGTTCCAGGGAGCCGAAAATCGCGCGATGCAGCATGACGGGCGTGCGCTTGGCGCTGTGCTCGTCGATGTAATACGCCCCGAGGCGCTCGGGCATGTTCAGGTCCACCTGCAGCGTCCCGCACTGCCAGTCACGTCCGATGGCATCGCGCAGCACGAACTCGAGCTTCGGTCCGTAGAAGGCCCCCTCGCCCCGGTTCAGCGTGTACTCGATGCCCGCTGCGCTG
>DASPPI010000005.1:0-7425 GCA_035625615.1 Steroidobacteraceae bacterium
CGCACCGGCACTCGAGGCGGCGCTGGCGGACCTGCCCCACTCGCTCGTCGATGTGAGCCACAGGCAGTGCGCATTCTGCGTCGCCGGACCGCAAGCGGCCCTGGTGCTTGCCGCCGGTTGTCCGCTCGATCTCGACGCGGCCGCCTTCCCGCCGCAGATGTGCACACGCACCATGCTGGCCAAGGCCGAGGTCGTCCTGTGGCGCACCGCCAGCGAGGCTTTCCGCCTCGAGGTATGGCGCTCGTTCGCCGCCTACGTATCGCAGTTTCTGCTCGAGGCCGGTCGCGGGACCATTTGAGCAAGGGCCGGTCGCAATTGGAGTCCGCCCGGGGCGGCACGGCTGGCTACACTGCGCTGACCTGGCCGCGCCCCGGTCGCTGCCCTGGGAGAATCGCTCGTGAAGACGCATGTTCGGGTGCTGGTCATCGGTGGCGGCGTGGTCGGGGTCAGCACGCTCTATCACCTGACGAAGAAAGGCTGGAGCGAGGTGGCGCTCATCGAGCGTACCGAGCTCACCGCCGGCTCAACCTGGCACGCCGCAGGCCTGCTGCCGCTGTTCAACATGAGCTACACCGTCGGCCAGCTGCACAAGTACTCGGTCGATCTGTACAAGCGCCTCCCGGCGGAAACCGGGCAGGACGTCAGCTTCCACGTCACCGGAAACCTGCGGCTCGCGACCTGCCGCGAGCGCATGGACGAGTACTACAAATACTGCGGCACGGCCAACACGATCGGCGTGCCGTTCGAGGTGATCACGCCCCAGCGCGCGAAGGAGCTCTGGCCGCTGATGGAGCTCGGCGGCAGCGCCGACACGCCGGCCATCATCGGCGCCCTGTATCACCCTGACGATGGCCATATCGCCCCCGCCGACCTCACCATGGCGCTGCGCAAGGGTGCGCGCAGCGCCGGGGCGGAGATTTACGAGCACACCGAGGCGGTCGGCATCGAGCGCACGCGTGCGGGGGAATGGCAGGTCCGCACCAGCAAGGGCGACATCACCGCCGAACATCTGGTGCTCGCCACGGGTAACTACGCGCGCCAGAGCGGACGGCTGCTGGGTCTCAACGTGCCCGCCATCCCGGTCGAGCACCAGTACATCGTCTACGACGAGTCCCGGGAACTGAAAGCCTATCGCCAGGGCGGAGGACGTGAGCTCGCCGTGCTGCGCGAGTCCGACAAGTCCTATTACCTGCGCGAGGAGCGCCTGGGCTGGATCCTGGGTCCCTACGAAAAGGGTGCCCCGGCGCGCTTCGCGGACGGCGTGCCGGAGTGGTTCGGCCGCAGCCTCTTCCCCGGCGATCTCGACCGGCTGGTGCCGTACGTCGAGGCCGCCACCCGCCGCGTGCCAGCGCTCGAGCACTGCGGCATCAAGGACATCGTCAATGGACCGATCTCCTACACCCCCGACGGCAGCCCCCTCATCGGCCCGGCGTGGGGCGTACGCAATGTGTGGCTCAACGAGGGCCACAGCTTCGGTATCACGGCCGCGGGCGGCGCCGGCTGGCAGCTCGCCGAGTGGATCGTCGAGGGCGAGCCCGGCATCGATATGCTGGCGGTGGACCCGCGCCGCTTCGGCGCCTACACGAGCAAGCGCTACGTGGTGAACAAGAACGAGGAGACCTACCGCAACGTCTTCACCGTGCATTTCCCGGACGAGGAGCGCCCGGATGCGCGACCCGCAAAGACCAGCCCGGTGTACGACCGCCTGAATGCGAAGGGCGCGGTCTGGGGTCAGCGCTACGGCTGGGAGCGCGCCAACTGGTTTGCGCCGCCCGGCGTCGAGCGCCGGGACCACTGGAGCTTCCGGCGCACCAACTACTTCGAGCACGTGGGCAACGAAGCGCGCCTGATGCGCGAGCGCGTCGGCATCATCGATCTCACTCCCTTCACCAAGCACGAGGTGACCGGTCCCGGTGCCGAAGGCTGGCTCGACCGCCTGGTGGCGAACAAAGTGCCTGCGATGATCGGGCGCATGGCGCTGTCGCATGCGCTCACGCGCCGGGGCGGGATCCGCTCCGAGTTCACGATCACCAAGATCGGCGAAGGCCACTACTACGTGGTAAGCGCGGGCGCTGCGGAGCGCTACGACAGCGACTACCTGTTCAAATCGCTCCCGGCGGACGGCTCAGTCGCCCTGCGCAACATCACCGGGAGCCGCGGCTGCTTCGTGCTGGCCGGACCCCGATCGCGCGAGGTGCTCGGCCGGCTCACCGACACGCCGCTCGATAACGCTTCCTTCCCCTGGCTCACGGCGCGGACCATCGAGGCGGGCCTGGCGGTCGATGTGTATGCGCTGCGCGTGAACTTCGTCGGTGCGCTGGGCTGGGAACTGCACTTTCCCATCGAGTACGCGCACCAGCTGTTCGAGGCGCTGTTCGAGGCGGGCGAGGAGCATGGCATCGGCATGGTCGGCATGCGCGCCATGGAGTCGCTGCGGATAGAGAAGTCCTATCGCATGTGGGGCAGCGACCTGACTCCCGACTACACGCCCTTCGAGGCGAGCCTCGATCGCTTCGTGCGCATGAACAAGGGCCCGTTCATTGGCCGCGAGGCGCTCGAGCGCCAGCTCGCTGCGGGGGTGCCGAACCGCTTCGTCACGCTCGAGGTGCACGGCGTCACCGACGCCGATCCGCTCGGCAATGAGCCACTGTTCGACGGGAAAGGTCGAATGATCGGCCGGGCCACCTCCGGCTACTATGGCCACTGTCTGAGAAAGAGCTTGGCGATCGGCTACACCCGCGCCGAGTTTGCCGAGCCCGGTACGCCGCTCTCGATCGAGATACTCGGCGAACGCCGGCAGGCCACCGTGCTGCGCGAGTCGCCCTACGATCCGGATAACCTCGAGCTGCGCGCCTGAGCTGCGTTCGCCCGCGGCAGCGGCACGCGCCGCTGCACAGCAGGCAGTTGCTGGAACCTCTTCCGCACCATAGTTCGACAAACGCCTAACTATTTTTCGAATGGATTTTAGGCGATGTAACTACCCGCCCGGCAAGGCATTTTCGCACCCCTTGCCGCCGCCGCAGGATAGTTAGGTGATCACCGAACGATGAGCCAGAAGGGTCCCCAATCCTCGGAGCACGGAGCATTGAGGCAGGTCGATGCGGTCCCGGCGCCCGCCTACGGCGATGTACCGAGCTGCGCCGGTCCGTCGCGGGAGCGGCGGTCGTCGCCATTCGCGGCGAGCGCGCGCTCATATGCCTGCCGCGCTCGCTGGCGCAGCGTGTCCGCATCAACTGGCAAGGTCGCCTTGCCACTTGCGACCGCCCGTGAGAGCTCGGCGAGGACGTACGCGATGTCGGCGGATGCCGCGTTCGCCGGAGCCTGCGCCGTAAGTCTGTCGCAATCAGGCAAGAAAGGCGTAAAATCGGTCATGTGCCCCCCCTGCCCAAAAGCAAGTACGCCTTCCTCACCCTGCCGCACTACTCGATGATCGCGCTGGCGAACGCGGTCGAGCCGCTGCGCATGGCGAACATCATCACCGGGCAGGCCGTCTACGAATGGTCGATCGTGAGCCTCGACGGGCAACCCACCGCCGCGAGCAACGGGCTGCAGCTCTCGCCCACGGTGGCGCTGGAGAACGCCGGGTCCTTCGACATCCTGTTCGTGTGCGGCGGGGTCAATGTACAGCAGGCGGTATCGCCCAAGATCCTCACGGCGCTGCGTCGCCTCGCCGAGCGGCGCGTGCCTCTGGGGGCGTTGTGCACCGGGGGCTATGCGCTCGCCAAGGCGGGCCTCCTGGACAAGTACCGCGCCACGATCCACTGGGAAAATCTCTCCGCGCTGCGCGAGGAGTTTCCACGCATAAACCTGAGCGATCAGCTCTTCACCATCGACCGCGATCGCTTCACCTGCTCGGGGGGCGTGGCGCCGCTCGACCTGATGCTGCACCTGGTGGAATCGAAGCTCGGCGCGCGTGTCTCGCAGCTCATCTGCGAGCAGTTCATCGTCGACCGCGTGCGCAGCGATCGCGACCGCCAGTACGTGCCGCTGCGCGCCCAGATCGGGGTGAGTCACGAGAGTCTCATCAAGGTGGCGCAGCTCATGGAAGCGAACATCGAGAAGCCGCTGTCGCTCGATGAGATCGCCGCCGCCACCGGGCTGTCGCGCCGCCAGATCGAGCGGCTGTTCAAGCGCCATCTCAACTGCGTGCCCAAGCGCTATTACCTGCAGATGCGTCTGCGCCGGGCGCGCGAGCTGCTGCTGCAGACCTCGATGCCCATCATCGACATCACGACCGCGTGCGGCTTTCAGTCGCCGCCGCACTTCTCGCGCTGCTATCGCGCGCAGTTCGGCTGCCCGCCGAGCGCCGAGCGGCACACCCGCCTCGGCAAGCCCGGGCCGCGGGCGCAATCGCAGCCTTTGCCTTAATACGCGCTGCTGTCGCTTGCGGACATGCCGCGGTCGCGAAGTAATCAGTGCCTCCGGCAGGCGGTCCGTACCATGCTGCCAAGCGGCCCGCGCGAGCCGCTAACCTTAAGTCGCGCATGGAGATTTCGACCATGGCCGAATCTGCCGAAGGCGACTTCAATCTACGCGACCTGAACGATCAGGAGCTCATCGAGCAGGTGCACGATGACCTCTACAACGGGCTGAAGGCCGAGGTGGAGGAAGCGACGCACATTTTTCTCGAGCGCGGCTGGAACGCCGAGAAAACGCTCAACGACGCCCTCGTCGAGGGCATGCGCATAGTGGGCATCGACTTCCGCGACGGGATCCTGTTCGTCCCCGAAGTGCTGCTCGCCGCGAATGCCATGAAGGGCGGCATGGAGATCCTGCGCCCGCTGCTCGCCGAGACCGGAGTGCCGCCGATCGGAAAGATCGTGATCGGCACCGTCAAGGGCGACATTCACGACATCGGCAAGAACCTCGTGTCGATGATGCTCGAGGGCGCGGGCTTCGAGGTGATCAATCTCGGCATCAACAACCCGGTCGAGAAGTACCTCGCGGCACTGGAAGAGCACAAGCCGGACATCCTCGGCATGTCGGCACTGCTCACCACCACCATGCCCTACATGAAGGTGGTCATCGACAAGATGAAGGAGATGGGCATCCGCGATGACTACATCGTGCTGGTCGGCGGTGCCCCGCTCAACGAGGAGTTCGGCAAGGCGGTGGGCGCGGATGCCTACTGCCGTGATGCCGCGATCGCGGTCGAGACCGCCAAGGCACTGGTGGCAAAGCGGCGCGCGGCGGCCGCCGGCGCGAGTGCCAGAACGGCCTGAGACCGACGAGGCTCCGATGAACACGCGCCCGACGACGCTGCTGATCGCCTGCGGGGCGCTCGCCCGCGAGATCGCCGCACTCCAGCGGGCCAATGGCTGGAGCGCGCTCGAGGTGCGTTGCCTGCCCGCGGAGCTGCACAACCGCCCCGAGCGCATCGCACCTGCCGTGCGCGCGGTGATCGAGGAGAACCGCGGCCGCTACGCGGCGATGTTCGTCGCCTACGCCGACTGCGGCACATGCGGTGCGCTCGATGCGCTGCTCAGGGAGCAAGGCATCGAGCGGCTCCCGGGTGCGCATTGCTACGAGTTCTTCGCCACCGCGCCGGTGTTTGCGCAGCTGGCCGAGGCCGAGCCGGGGACGTTCTACCTGACTGACTTTCTGCTGCGACACTTCGAGCGCCTGGTCGTTCGGGCTTTGGGGCTGGATCGCCACCCGCAACTCGCTGCCGAGTATTTCCGCAACTACCGCAAGCTCGTCTATCTGTCGCAGCTCACCCGCCCCGAGGCCATCGAGCAGGCGCGCCGGATCGCCGACTCCTTCGGCTTCGAGTTCGAGCATCGCCGCACGGGCTACGGAGAGCTGGGCAGGCGCCTCGCCTCGCTGGTTGCGAGCCAGGACACCCTGGCATGGCCAGCCTGACCGTCATCTCCTGGCGCGATATCCCCGCGCAGGTGGTCGTCAAGCGCGGCCGGGAAACCGCCAAAGTGCAGTTGTCGGCCCGCTTCCAGGAGGCGGTCGATCGCGCCGCCATGCGCGCCGGCAGGGGCAGCTCGGATGCCTACCTCGCCGACTGGAAGCGCAGCGAGGCTCGACCCTGCGGTGAGGACCTGCAGGCGGAAGCGGCCGCCGAGGCGGCGCGCATCGAGGCGCGCTACACCGACGAGGCACTCGAGGGGCTGATCCGGGCGAAAGGCCTCGCGGCGGATTCCTAAGGTGTACGCGCTCAGGCAATGGTCGGTGCGTCACGCGCGCGGCATGAACGCGCTCTACGCAGCGTTCGAGCGCGTGCTGGTCGCGCTGCATCCGCTGTGGAAGCGGCTCGGCTACCAGCGGCTCGAGCGCCCGATGGCGGCGGTGGAGCGCGGCGTCAAGGGCCTGCTGTTCGACTGCCGCATGTGCGGGCAGTGTATCCTCACCTCCACCGGCATGTCCTGCCCCATGAACTGCCCGAAGAACCTGCGCAACGGTCCCTGCGGCGGCGTGCGCGCCAACGGTCACTGCGAAGTTCGCCCGGAAATGAGGTGCGTGTGGGTCGAGGCGGTCGCGGGCAGTGCGCGCGTTCCGGGGGGCCGCGATGCGCTCGCTGCGGTGCAGGTCGCGGTCGACCGGCGGCTGCAGGGGAAATCCTCGTGGCTGCGCGTGGTGCGCCAGCGCGTGGGAGAGACGCCGTGATCTTCGAGGACGAGCCGGTTCCGGGTTACCCGCTGCCGATCCGCCCGGGTCATACCTCTCCGGGCCGCTTCGAGCGCGTGCTGCGGGCCGGGCAGTTCGCAGTGACGACGGAGCTCGACCCGCCCGACTCCGCCGACCCGGAGGACGTTTACCGCCGCGCACGGGTCTTCGATGGCTACGTGGACGCCATCAATGCCACCGACGGCAGCGGCGCCAACTGCCACATGTCGAGCATGGCCGTCTGCGCCCTGCTCACGCGCGTGGGTTACGCCCCGGTGATGCAGATCTCCTGCCGCGACAAGAATCGCATCGCCATCCAGGGCGACATCCTCGGCGGGGCGGCAATGGGGGTGTGCAACCTGCTCTGCCTGACGGGGGACGGTGTGCAGGCGGGCGATCATCCGCAGGCGCTGCCAGTGTTCGATCTCGACTGCATGACGCTGCTCGAGACTGCCCGCACGTTGCGCGACGAGCATCGTTTCCTCTCCGGGCGCAAGATCAGCTACGCGCCGCGCGTGCTGCTCGGCGCGGCCGAGAATCCCTTCGCACGACCGGTCGAGTGGCGCGCGCAGCGGCTCGCCAAGAAGGCCGCTGCCGGTGCGCAGTTCATCCAGACCCAGTGGTGCTACGACGTGCCGCTGCTGCGCACCTTCATGCAGCACGTGGAAGAGCTGGGACTGATCGACAGGGTCTTCATCCTCGTAGGGGTCGGCCCGCTGCGCTCCGCCAGATCGGCGGAGTGGATCCGCACTCATGTGCCGGGGGTGCACATCCCCGATGCGGTCATCGAACGGCTGGCCGACGCCGCCG
>DASPPI010000006.1:0-22422 GCA_035625615.1 Steroidobacteraceae bacterium
GTCACGCTCGAGGAGCGCCGCAGCTGGTGGCAGGCGCGCACCGCCCAGGGTTATCCGGTGCTGGTGGCGCGCGATGCGCGCGGCGTCGCCGGGTTCGCGACCTTCGGCGACTTCCGCCCCTGGCCGGGTTACCGCTTCACCGTCGAGCACAGCGTGCACGTGCGGGCCGACTGCCGCGGCTGCGGCGTCGGCACGCAGCTGCTGCGCGCGCTGTTTCCCCGGGCGGCGGCGCTCGGCAAGCACGTGATGATCGCGGGCGTCGATGCGAGCAACGCCGCCTCCATACGCTTCCACGAGCGGCTGGGCTTCACCCGTGCCGCGCAGCTGCGCGAAGTCGGCTACAAGTTCGACCGCTGGCTCGATCTCCTTTTCATGCAGCGCTGGATCGAGGCCCTGTAAGATCCGCTGATGTTCCCCCGACTGCCGCCCGCGACGCGGGCCCTGATCCTGGCGAATGTCGCGGTGTTCCTCCTGCAGCAGGTGGGCGGCGATCTCATGGGCGGGCTGTTCGCCCTGTGGCCGCTCGGCAGCGGGCTGTTCCGGCCGTGGCAGTTGCTCACCTACGCGTTCCTGCACGGCAACCTGGTGCACCTGTTCGTCAACATGCTCGCGCTGTTCATGTTCGGCGGCGCGCTGGAGAGGTACTGGGGCGGCGGCCGCCTGGTGCTGTTCTACGTCGTGTGCGTGCTCAGCGCGGGAGCGACGCAGCTCGCGGTGCAGGGCCTGAGCGGGCAGGAGCCGACCGTCGGAGCCTCCGGCGGTATCTTCGGAGTGTTGCTCGCCTTTGCGTGGTATTTCCCCAGGCAGCGCATCATCCTGCTGTTCCCGCCGATCCCGATGCCGGCGTGGCTGTTCGTGACGGTGTACGCGCTGCTCGAGCTGTTCTACGGGGTGACCGGCCGCGAGCAGGGCGTCGCCCACTTCGCGCACCTCGGCGGCCTGCTCGGCGGCGCGCTGTGCATCCTCTACTGGCGCACGCGCCGCCGCTTCAGCGCCTAAGCGGCCGCGTACCCCCGCGGCACGCCGCCGGGCCTCGGTCGGGCTGGAGCGCCCCTGCTACAGCGGCGGCGGACGCTGCTGCCGGCCGCTCGCGGCCGCCCAAGGTAATGTGGAAGAAATGTCACGTAATAATCTGATATCAATGAACAAATTATCAAAAGTTGAATTGGACTGCGCATCACGGCGAAAATCGCGCGCTTTGAATCTGACGGGAACTTTTCGCGCGTGCTTCGACTAATGACCCCGAAGTCATGATCAAGACCGAGCATCTCACCAAACACTATGACTCGCTCACGGCAGTAGAAGACGTGAGCTTCCAGGTCGGCCCCGGCGAGGTGCTCGGCTTTCTCGGGCCGAACGGCGCGGGCAAGACCACCACCATGCGCATGCTGGCCGGGTTCGTCACCCCCACCTCCGGCAGCGCCAACGTGTGTGGGCACGACGTCGAGCGCGAGCCGCTCGCGGTCAAGGCGGCCCTCGGCTATCTGCCCGAGGGTGCCCCGAGCTACGGCGAGATGACGGTGCGCCGCTTCCTCAACTTCATTGCGGACGTGCGCGCCTTGAGCGGCGCGCGGCGCGCGGCACGGCTCGCGCACGTGATCGAGCACCTGCAGCTCGCCGGTGTGCTCGACCAGACCATCGACACGCTCTCCAAGGGCTTTCGTCGTCGCGTCGGACTCGCGCAGGCGATCGTGCATGACCCGCCGGTGCTGATCCTCGATGAACCCACCGACGGCCTCGACCCGAATCAGAAGCACGAGGTGCGCACGCTCATCAACGACATGGCGCACGACAAGATCATCGTCATCTCCACGCACATCCTCGAAGAGGTCAACGCGGTGTGCACCCGGGCGATCATCATCTCCCGCGGCCGCATCGTGGCCGACGACACGCCTGCCGGGCTGGCGTCGCGCTCGCGCTATCACAACGCGGTCTCGATGCAGCTCGAGGAGCCGGCGCAGCTGCCGGCCGCGCGCGCCGCCCTCGCGGCATTGCCCGCCGTGGCGGACCTCGAAGTGAGCGAGCGCGACGCGCGCCTCACCGCCTTGCCGCGCTCCGGCGCCACCATCCTCCCGGCGATCTCCGAACTCGCCGCGCGCAGCGGACTGAAGCTCAAGGAGCTGCACCTCGAGTCGGGACGCCTCGACGAGGTGTTCCGCACCATCACCGCCTGAAGGAGCGAAGCAGCATGCGCAA
Organism: Steroidobacteraceae bacterium; assembly: GCA_035625615.1. Lineage (GTDB taxonomy): Bacteria > Pseudomonadota > Gammaproteobacteria > Steroidobacterales > Steroidobacteraceae > 13-2-20CM-66-19. The sequence goes on from DASPPI010000006.1 coordinate 2,197, forward strand.
CGTGGGCATCATCATGCGCCGCGAGCTCGCGAGTTACTTCGCGACGCCGCTGGCGTATGTGTTCATACTCATCTTTCTGGTGCTGGCGAGTGCCTTCACCTTCTATCTGGGAGGCTTCTACGAACGCGGCCAGGCCGACCTCGATCCGTTCTTCACCTTTCATCCGTGGCTGTACCTGTTCCTGATCCCGGCGATCTCGATGAAGCTGTGGGCCGAGGAGCGCAAGACCGGCAGCATCGAGCTGCTGATGACCCAGCCGGTGAGCCTGCGCGATGCGGTGCTCGGCAAGTTCCTCGCCGCCTGGATCTTCACCGCGCTCGCGCTCACCCTCACCTTCCCGCTGTGGATCACGGTGAACTTCCTCGGCCATCCCGACAACGGGGCGATCCTGGCCGCCTATCTCGGCAGCCTGATGCTCGCCGGCGGCTTTCTCGCGATCGGCTCGTGCATGTCGGCGCTGACACGCAATCAGGTGGTCGCCTTCATCCTCGGGGTGGTGGTGTGTTTCGCGTTCCTGCTCGCCGGCTTTCCGCTGGTGCTGGATGCGTTCCGCAGCTGGGCGCCGCAGGCGCTGCTGGATGCGATCGCCTCGCTCTCGTTCCTCACCCATTTCGAATCCATCGTCAAAGGCGTCATCGACGTGCGCGACCTGCTGTACTTCGCCATGCTGATCAGCTTCTTCCTGCTGGCGACCGGCATCGCGCTCGAGCTGCGCAAAGCGGACTGACGGGAGCGCTGCCTCACCCATGAACAAACGCTCGACACTCGGTGGCGGTACGCTGCTCGCGCTGGCGCTGCTGTTCATCGGCCTCACGGTGCTGTTCAACTACGCGCTGCGCGGCTGGCGGCTGGACCTGACGCAGAATCGCCTCTACACCATGGCGCCGGGAACCGACCGGCTGCTGGCCGGCATCAAGGAGCCCATCAACCTGTACTTCTTCTTCTCGGAGAAGGCCGCCGCGGGCGTGCCGCAATTCAAGACCTACGGCGTGCGGGTGCGCGAGTTTCTCGAGGAGCTCACGGCGCGGTCCAGGGGCGAGCTGCGTCTGCACGTGATCGACCCGCAGCCGTTCTCCGAGGAGGAGGACCGTGCCGCCGAGCTCGGCGTGCGCGGCGTGCCGCTGGGCGGCGCCACCGGCGCGCAGTTCTATTTCGGTCTGGCCGGCACCAACTCCACCGACGGGCACGCCGCCATCGAGTTCTTCGATCCCAACAAGGAGCAGTTCCTCGAGTACGACGTGGTGAAGCTCGTCTACCAGCTCGCGAACCCCAGAAAGCCCGTGGTGGCGTGGATGTCCTCGCTGCCGATGGGGCCGGGTTTCGATCCGCAGACCGGCCAGGTGCGCGAGCCCTGGGTGATCTACGGCGAGGCGCAGCAGCTATTCAACCTCCGGCCGCTCGAGCAGAGCGCGACGCAGATCGATCCGGACGTGAACGTGCTGGTGCTGGTACACCCGAAGGACCTGTCGCCGGCGACGCAGTTCGCCATCGATCAGTTCGCGCTGCGGGGCGGCCACATCCTGTTGTTCGTCGATCCGCTCGCCGAAGCCGACCTGACCGGCGCCGAGAGTCAGAATCCCATGGCCGCGATGGGCGCCGACAAGTCATCCCACCTGGCGGCGTTGCTGAATGCCTGGGGCGTGCGCTTCAACTCCGGCGAGGTGATTGCCGACCGCGGCAACGCGCTCGCCGTCACCATGCATCAGGGAGAGGCTCCGGTGGAGCATCTCGGCATCCTCGGACTCGGCAAGGACAGCTTCGCGCCCGATGATGTGATCACCGCCGGGCTCTCGAACGTGAACGTCGCGACCGTCGGCTACCTCGAGCCGCTCACCGGCGCGCAGGCCTGTCAGCCCGTCAAGGGCGCCCGCTCCTGCTTCGAGCCGCTGTTGCAGTCGAGCGCGGACGCCGAGCCGTTGCCCGTGACGCGCTTCCGCATGCTGTTCGATCCGGCGACGCTGCGCGAGGGCTTCAAGCCGACCGGCCACCGCTACACGCTCGCCGCGCGCGTCGCCGGCAACGTGCACAGCGCCTTCCCCGCCGGCCCGCCGGCTGGTGTGACGCTGGCTGCCGGGCAGAGCGCCCTCACGGCCTCCGCTAAGCCGCTCAATCTCGTGGTGTTCGCCGACGCCGATCTGCTGTCGGACTACCTGTGGGTGCGCGAGCAGAACTTCTTCGGCCAGCGCCTGACCCAGGCCTGGGCCAGCAACGGCGACATGGTGGAGAACGCGCTCGACAATCTCGCCGGCAGTGCCGATCTCATCAGCGTACGCGGGCGCGCCTCCTTCACCCGGCCGTTCGTGCGCGTCGACCGGCTGCGTCGCGCCGCTGACGAGCGTTTCCGGGACAAGGAGCAGGAGCTCGAAAAGGAGCTGCGTGAGACGGAAAGCAAGCTCGCCGCGCTGCAGTCGAAGGGCGACAAGGCCTCCGCGCTCGTCATCACGCCCGAGCAGGAGCGCGAGATCGAGCACTTCCAGACCGAGAAGCTGCGTATCCGCAAGGAGCTGCGCGCGGTGCGCGCCGGGCTCGATGCGGACATCAAGCGCCTCGGCACGCTGCTCAAGATCATCAACATCGTCGTGGTGCCGGCGGCCTTCGCGCTGGCGGCGCTGCTGATTGCCGGCTGGCGCCGCCGCCAGCGGGCCGCGCCGCCGGCCAGCGCAGCGCCAGCGGCATCCGCCGCCGCGGCCGCGGGACGCCAGCCATGACGGCGCGGCGCGTGGCCTGGCTGCTGGCCGCCGGCGTGGCGCTGATCGCGGTGGCGAACTGGCTGTCCTCGCGGCGCCACCTGGAGCGCGACCTGGCGGCCGGCGCGCTGGTCCTGCCGGGCCTGCAACAGAACGTCAACGCGGTCACGACGGTGAACCTGCGCACGGGGGACGGCACGCATGTCACGCTCAGCCGGCAGGAGGCCGGCTGGAGCGTCGCCGAGCGCGGCTGGCCGGCGGACGTCAACAAGGTCCGCAAGCTTCTGCTCGATCTGGGTGCGCTCAACATCGTCGAGGAGAAGACCCGCCTCGCGGCCAACTATCCGGCACTCGGAGTGGAGGATGTCAGCTCACCCAAGGCGAGCGGCAAGCTCGTCGAGATCGTCGCCCCCGGGCACAGCTGGGCGATCATCATCGGCAAGTCCTCGAGCGGCAAATCAGGCTACGTGCGTCTCGCCGGTGCGCCCCAGAGCCTGCTCGCGGCACCGCTGCTCACTGTCGACGCCGACCCGAAGGACTGGCTCGACCGCGCGCTGGTCGATCTCAATGTCGCGCGCGTGCGGCAGATCGAGGAGAAGCCGGCCGAGGGGCCCTCCTACAGCGCCGCGCGTGAGAAGAAAGAAGAGAGCAACTTCACCGTGAGCCCCTTGCCCAAGGGGCGCGAACTGACCGGCCCGGGCGCCGCCGAACCGATCGCCGGCGCGCTGAGCGCGCTCACGCTCGACGACGTGCGCAAGGCCGAGGCCCCGGCGAGCGCGCCGCTCTCGCACGCCGTGTTCCGCACCTTCGACGGCCTCGAGGTCGAGCTCACCGGCCGCAAGGACGGCACACATTCGCTGGTGGCGATCAGCGCACGCTCGACGGCCAAGGAAACCGCCGACGAGGCGCAGAAGCTGCAGGCGCGCCTCACCGGCTGGGAGTTCGAGATCCCGGACTACCGCTACGGCACCATCTTCAAGCCGCTCGAGGAGCTGCTGCAGAAGCCCCCCGAGCCGGCCAAGAAGGCTGCGGCCGCGCCGGCGCCTGCCGGCAAGCACACGGCGGCCGCGGCTGCTGTCCCCGCCGCCGTGCCGTCCAAGTAGGACAACAGCACCGGCGCGGTTGCCAGTGCGGCAGGCGCGCCTAGGGCTTCACCTGCGACATGATGGCGAGAGGCCGGCCCTCGGGGTCCTTGAAATGGGCCATCCACTCCTCGGTGCCGTCGGCGTGGCGGTGGATCATGTGTGGCGCATCGCCGAACTCCACCCCGCGCTCGCGTAACGCGTGATAGGCAGCACGGATGTCCTCCACCCGCAGGTAGAGGATCGACTCGGGTCCGGGCTGCTCCTGCGCCTGCAGGTACAGCCGCGTGCCGCCCAGGTCGAAGAACGCCAGCGAGCCGAAGCTGTAGAGGTGCGGCAGGCCGAGCGTCCTGCCATACCACGCCTCCGACTCCTTGATGTCGCGCACGCCGCGCGAGATCTGCGCGAGGGCGCCGAGTTTCACGGAACTGGTCATCGGTTTCTCCTTGCGGCCGAGCGCGCCCGCCCTGGGCTCGCGGCAAGCTCGCGCTCGCGGAGGCCCTGCGGGAGCGCGTGCACCACGCGCCGGAAGTCTATGTCGTCCATGTCGCAAGAGGCAGCCCGCCAACAGCCGAGTCCGTGCTTCGGTCAGCGGCCGCGTGCCGTCTGCGGCGGCGCGTCACAGCCGGTGTCGAGGCGCGTCAGGTGCGGATCGCGCACGGCGAGTGCTATGTTGGGTTCATGGGCGAGGATCTTTACGCGGGTGGCTGTCTCTGCGGGGCCGTGCGTTACGAGCTCAGCGGCCCGGTGCACAACCCCTGCTGGTGTCATTGCACGTCGTGCCGGCGCGCCCTTGGGGCGCCCGTGGTCCCGTGGGGGACGGCGCTACACGAGCGCTTCCGCCTGACACGCGGCGCGCTCGCCGAATATCGCTCCTCCCCGGCGGTGCTGCGCGGATTCTGCGCCGCCTGCGGCACCTCCCTCACCTATCGCCACGAGGGGCGCCCGCAGGACGTCGACGTCACGCTGGCCAGCCTCGATGAGCCGGGGCGCCTTGCGCCGCAAATGCATGTGTGGGTCGCCGACAAGCTGCCGTGGGTGACGATCGGCGACGGCCTGCCGCAGTTTCCCGCCGGCGCCCCTGCGCCGGCCGACCGTTAGCGCGCCCGCGCCAGTAGTCCCAGGGTCACGAGCGCCAGCAGCGCGGTGGGCAGCCAGGCGAGCAGCACCGGGTTGAGATGGAACACCACCGTACCGCTCTCGATCAGCCGCTGCAGCAGGAAGAATGCGATCCCGAGCACCATGCCCATCAGCATGCGCGCACCCGCCCCCACCGCGCGCAGCGGCCCGAGCACGAACGGGATCGCCAGCAGCACTGCGAACAGCACCGCCACGGTGCGGGCGATGCGCGACCAGAACGCGAACAGGTAGTCGCGCACGTCAAGGGAGTTGCTGCGGAAGTAGGTGATCAGCCGCCACAGCGCCCGGCTGGTGAGCTGCTTGGGATCCTCGACGGCGAGCCCGAGGAAGCCGGCCGAGACGTTGGAGGCGAGCAGGCGCCGGGCCGGCGGGCGCGCACTGACACTGTCGTCCTGGAAACGCGACTCGGCGTAGTTGCTCAGCAGCCACGTGCCGCGCGCGCCGGCGACGGCGCGCTGGGCACGCCCGAGAGCGAGCAGCCGGTGCTGCGGCGACAGCTCGAAGATCTGCATGCTGCCGAACTGCCGCTGGCTCGACTGCCCCGCGACGTTCAGGATCAGGTCGCCGTCGCGCACCCAGGCCCCGCTGCCGCCGAAGCTGACGTTGCTGAACTTGCTGAAGGCCTTCTGCTCGCGCGCCGCCTGCTGCAGCGGCGGGGCGAAGAACTCGCCCAGCAGCACCTCGCACAGCACCAGCAGCAGCCCTGCGACCATGGCGATGCTCGCCAGGCGCGCGGGTGACACGCCGGCGGCGCGAATCACCGTCAGCTCGCTGCCGCGTGCCAGCGTGCCGAGCCCCAGCAGCGCGCCGATGAGCGCGGTGATCGGCAGCAGCTCGTAGGCGAGCTGCGGCAGGTTGAGCAGGGTGTACCAGAAGGCGCTGAGCGCGGTGTAGCGGCCGGTGCCGACGTCGTCCTGCTGATCGATGAACATGAGCAGCGCCCCGAGCGCCAGGAACACCACCATCACCATCAGCACTGCGCCGAGGATGGCACGCACGATATAGCGGTCGAGGACGCTCATAGCCCGCGCAGCCGGTAGCGCAGCCGGTTGGCGAGCCGCGGACCGAGGATCACCGTGAGCGCGAGCAGCGCGACCACGGCATGCGTCCACCACAGTCCGAACGGCTCGCGCACGGTGCCGCGCGCAATCCAGGTCTTGCCGACCGCGGCGAGGTTGTAATAGACGGCGAACACCACCACCGCCAGCCACACGCGCGCGTAGCGCCCCTGCCGCGGCTTGAGGCGCGCCAGCGGCACGGCGAGCAGCGCGAGCACCAGGCACATGATCGGCATGGTGATGCGCCAGTGCAGCTCGGCGCGCTCGCCGCGATCGCGCGAGTCGATCAGGCTGTCGGTGGGGCGCGCTTCCAGATCGCGGACCAGGTCGCTGACCGGCGGTATCTGCACGGTCACGACGTGCTCGGCGAAGCGCACCATGCGGAACTGCGCACTGCCGGGGATGCCCTCGAAGCGTTCACCGTCGTAGAGCGTGAGCACGTGCGTCAGGCCGTCGGCCGTGACTGCGTGCCGCGCGTGCTGCGCCAGCGCCACCTCCACCAGCGGGCCGCGATTGCGCTCGATGAACACCCGCTCCATCGTGCCGTCGGGGGCGACCTCCTGGGCGTATACCACGGCATTGCCGCCGCGGAAAATGCGGAACTTGCCGGCGGCGATCGGCGCCAGCTGTCCGGCATGCAGCGCCTCGTTGCGCAGGCCGAGCGCCCGCTCGGTCGCCTGCGGCGCCAGTTCCAGCGTCAGCCAGGCGAGGCACGCCGTTACCAGCATGGCGAGCAGCGCTACCGGCAGATAGAGATTGCGGGGTCCCGCCCCGCACGCCAGCGCCGCCGCCATCTCGCTGTCGTGGTACAGCCGCCCGAACGCCAGCACCACCCCGAGCAGCAGCCCGACCGGCAGCAGGATCGACAGGTACTGCAGCGCGCCGAGCCCGATGAGCTCGAGCACCACGCTCTGCGGGTACTGGTTGGCGGCGGCCCGTTCCATCACGCCGACCAACTCGTTGGCGAGCAGGATGATGAGCAGCACGCCGGTCACGACCAGCCAGGCCGTTATGACCTCACGCAGTATGTAACGGCCGAGGATTTTTCCCAACGCGATACCGCCTCACCACCCGAAAACCCGGCAGGCTCTTGGGTTACACTCCCCCGCTTGCAACCCGTAGCCGCGCAGTAAGCGCCCAACCACGCTACGGAGCGAGGCGCGTCAGAGCCGCGAATAAGGTAAATCAGACGCTCGCGCGCCTCAACGGGAAGGGGACAGCGCATGGAATTCGGGGTCTGGACCAAGGGCTTGGCGACACTCGGGGTGGACTGCCTGGTCCTCGGTGTCTTTGAAGAAGCGCAGCTCGGTGCCGAAGGCGCGAGCGTCGATCGCGCCTGCGGCGGGCGGCTGACGCGGCTGCTCGAGCGCGGCGACTTTACCGGCCGGCCCGGCGAGACGCTGCTCGTTACCGATGTCAGCGGGCTCGCCGCTGCGCACGTCCTGCTCACCGGTCTCGGCGCGCGCAAGCAATGGCAGCGCAAGAGCTGGCGCAAGGCCTGGCTGGCGGCCGCCGGCGCTCTCGCGCGCACCCGCATCACCAGCTGCGCGGTGGCCCTCGATCGCCCGGCGGCGCGGGAGCTCGACGACTACTACCTCGGGCGCGCGGTCGCGGAGCTCGCCGGCAGCGCGCTCTATCGCATCAACGATCTCAAAACCGGCCGCAAGCCGCCGCCGCCGGCGCTGAAGAAGGTGCTCGCTGGACCGGTGCGCCGGGCGGCTGCGGCCGAGCGCGGCCTCATTCACGGCGCGGCGGTGGACGGGGCCATGACCGTGCAGCGCGATCTCGCCAACCTCCCGGGCAACCTCTGCACGCCGACCTTCCTCGCCGAACAGGCGCGCGCGCTCGCGCGGCGCCACGGCGGGCTGCGGGTGCGGGTGCTCGATGAGGCCGCCATCCGGCGCGAGAAAATGGGCTGCCTGCTGGCGGTCGCCCAGGGGAGCCACCAGCCACCGCGCTTCATCGTGCTCGAGTACCAGGGAAGCCGGAAGGAGCAGGCGCCGATCGTGCTGGTCGGCAAAGGCGTGACCTTCGACAGCGGCGGCATCTCGCTCAAGGACCCGCCCGGCATGGACGAGATGAAGTTCGACATGAGCGGCGCCGCCGCGGTCATCGCGGCCCTGACGCTCGTCGCACAGCTGCGCCTGCCGCTGCACGTGGTGGGTCTGGTCGCCGCGGTGGAGAACATGCCCGGCGGCAAGGCGGTCAAGCCCGGCGACATCGCCACCAGCGCCTCGGGGCAGACGGTCGAGATCCTCAACACCGATGCGGAAGGCCGGCTGATCCTCAGCGATGCCCTGCACTACGCGCGCCGCTTCCGTCCGGCCGCGGTGATCGACATCGCCACGCTCACCGGGGCGTGCGTGGTCGCCCTCGGACATCATCATTCCGGCCTGATGGGAAGCGATGAACCCCTGTTGCAGGAGCTGCTGCAGGCCGGCCGCCGCGCCGATGACCGCTGCTGGCAGTTGCCGCTCACCGAGGAATACGCCGAGCAGCTGAAGAGCAACTTCGCCGATTTCGCCAACGTCGGCGGTCGCGACGGCGGCGCCATCACCGCGGCGACCTTCCTCGGCAAGTTCACTCAGGGCCTGAAATGGGCGCACCTCGACATCGCCGGCACCGCCTATCAGAGCGGTGCGGCCAAGGGCAGTACCGGCCGGCCGACGCCGCTGCTCGCCGATTTTCTGCTGCACCGTGCGGGACGCTGACAGGCCGCCCTGACAGGCCGCACTGCGGCCACGCGCCGCAGCTCATGCGCATAGCTCATGCGCATGGCTCCTGCGCATGGGTCATGCGAACAGGTCTCAGGCGGCACCCCGTGCGGTGGCCGCTGCCGATGCGCCGCCCGCCGCTATAATCGCCCGACTTTCCTTCGGGAATCTCGCGGTCAGCATGGACAAGGTGTACGCGCCGCAGGCGATCGAGCGGCGTATCTACGAGCGCTGGGAGACTCACGGCTGGTTCGCGCCGCGCAGCGCGGGCGCGCCCTACTGCATCATGATCCCACCGCCGAACGTGACCGGGACACTGCACATGGGGCACGCCTTCCAGCACACGCTGATGGACGCCCTCATCCGCTACCAGCGCATGCGCGGCCGCGCCGCGCTGTGGCAGCCCGGCACCGATCACGCGGGCATCGCCACCCAGATGGTCGTCGAGCGGCAGCTGAACGCCGAGGGGCTGCGGCGCGCGGATCTCTCGCGCGAGGGGTTCGTCGCGCGCGTCTGGGCGTGGAAGCAGCAGTCCGGCGGCACCATCGCCGCCCAGATGCGCCGGCTCGGCGATTCGGTCGACTGGTCGCGCGACCGCTTCACCATGGACCCGGAGTTGTCGCGCGCCGTCACCGAGGTGTTCGTGCGGCTGCACGAGGAGGGACTCGTCTACCGCGGCAAGCGTCTGGTCAACTGGGACCCGGTGCTGCTGACCGCACTGTCGGACCTGGAAGTGCAGTCCGCGGAGGAGGAAGGCCAGCTGTGGCACCTGCGCTATCCGCTCGCTGACGGCGCCGGCCATGTAGTGGTGGCGACCACGCGTCCCGAGACCATGCTGGGCGACACCGCCGTGGCGGTCAATCCGGACGACGCGCGCTACCGGGGGCTCGCGGGTAAGCACGTGCGGCTGCCGCTCGCACTGCGCGACATTCCGGTGATCGCCGACCGCCACGTCGACCCGAGCTTCGGCTCGGGCTGCGTCAAGATCACCCCGGCGCACGATTTCAACGACTACGAGATCGGCCAGCGTCACCACCTCCCGCTCATCAACATCTTCACGCCGCGGGCTACACTTGCCGAGACCGTGCCCGAACGCTTCCGCGGACTCGACCGCTTCGTGGCCCGCGAGCGGCTGGTCGCGGAGCTGACCGCCGCCGGGCTGGTCGAGCGCGTCGAGAAGCACCCGCTGGTGATACCGCGCGGCGATCGCAGCGGTGCGGTGCTCGAGCCCTATCTCACCGACCAGTGGTACGTGAAGATCGCACCGCTCGCGCAGGCAGCGATCGCGGCGGTCGAGCAGGGCCGCACCCGCTTCGTGCCCGAGAACTGGGCGCGCACGTACTTCGAATGGATGCGCAACATCAGAGACTGGTGCATCAGCCGCCAGCTGTGGTGGGGACATCGCATCCCCGCCTGGTACGACGGCGCTGGTAACGTCTATGTTGGCCGCAACGACCAGGAGGTGCGCGCGCGTCACCGGCTCGAGGCCGCCGTCGCGCTGCGCCAGGACGAGGATGTGCTCGACACCTGGTTCTCGTCGGCGCTCTGGCCGTTCTCGACCCTCGGGTGGCCGGACGCCACGCCCGAGCTCGACCGCTTCTATCCGAGCAGCGTGCTGGTGACCGGCTTCGACATCATTTTCTTCTGGGTCGCCCGCATGCTGATGATGGGGCTGAAGTTCATGGGCGACGTGCCGTTCCGTGACGTCTATATCACGGGCCTCATCCGCGACGAGCACGGCGACAAGATGTCCAAGTCGAAGGGCAACGTAATCGATCCGCTCGACATCGTCGATGGCATCACGCTCGCGCAGCTCATCGCCAAGCGCACCACCGGTCTCATGCAGCCGCAGCTCGCCCCGGCGATCGAGCAGGCGACGCGCCGCCAGTATCCGCAGGGCATCGCGGCCCATGGCACCGATGCACTGCGCTTCACCTTCGCTGCGCTCGCCTCGCCCAGCCGCGACATCCGCTTCGATCTGCCGCGCGTCGCCGGCTATCGCAACTTCTGCAACAAGCTGTGGAATGCGGCGCGCTTCGTCACGCTGGCGCTCGGCAAGGCGGCGCCGTCCGCCGAGCAGGCCGTGGAGCTGTCGGTCGCGGACCGCTGGATCCGCTCGCGCTTCGGCCGCACGCTCAGCACCGTCGAGAGCGCGTTTGCCGAGTACCGCTTTGACTATGCGGCCAATGCGCTCTACGAGTTCACCTGGTACGACTTCTGCGACTGGTACCTCGAGCTCACCAAGCCGGTGCTGCAGGAAGAGGACGCAGGGGCGGCCGCGCGCCGCGGCACGCAGCGCACGCTGGCGCTCATCACCGAGGCGCTGCAGCGCGCGCTGCACCCCCTGATACCGTTCATCACCGAGGAGATCTGGCTGCGGGTGGCGCCGCTGGCTCGCGTCGCGGGCGAAACCGTCATGCTGCAGGCCTACCCGTCCGCGGCCGACTTCCCGGCGGACGAGGCGGCCGAGCGCGAGACCGCCTGGATCCAGGCCGTCATCCTCGGCGTGCGTCAGATCCGCGGCGAGATGAACATCAGCCCGGCAAGACGCGTCCCGGTGCTGCTCAAGGGCGCGAGCGCCGAGGAGGAGCGCTATGTTGCGATCCATCGCGCCTGGCTCGAACGGCTGGCGGGGCTCGAGAGCATCACGCTGCTCGGCGCCTCGGCGAGCGTGCCGCAATCGGCCATGGCGCTGGTCGGCACGCTCGCCATCCTCGTGCCGATGGCCGGACTGATCGATGCCGACGCCGAGGCCGAGCGCCTCGGCCGGCTGCTGGCCCGCGCGCAGCGCGACCTCGACAAGACCCGCGGACGGCTCGCCAACGACAGCTTCGTGCGCAATGCCCCGCCGGAGGTCGTGAGCGGGGAGCGCGAGCGCGCCGCCGAGCTCGAGCGCACCGCCAACGGTCTCGCCGCCCAGCTCGAGCGCGTGCGCGGTCTCAAGTCATGAGCGCCGCCCCGGCCGGGGAGCCCGACCGCCAGGCGCTGGCGCACGTGCTCGGCACGCTCGAGACCATCATCCTCGGCAAGCCGCAGCAGATCCGCCTGTGCCTCGCCTGCCTGCTGGCGCGCGGGCACCTGCTCATCGAGGACGTGCCCGGCGTCGGCAAGACCACCCTCGCCCACGCGCTCGCGCACGTGCTCGGCCTCTCCTGGCAGCGCGTGCAGTTCACCAGCGACCTGCTGCCGGCGGACATCATCGGCGTATCGGTGTTCGATCGCGCCAGCCAGCAGTTTCACTTCCGCCGCGGACCGATCTTCACCCAGCTGCTGCTCGCGGATGAAGTGAATCGCGCCAGCCCGCGCACCCAGAGCGCGCTGCTCGAGGCGATGGAGGAGCGCCAGGTCAGCGCCGATGGCACCACCTATCGGTTGCCCGAGCCGTTCTTCGTGGTCGCCACGCAGAACCCGCACGAGCAGCTCGGCACCTTCGGCCTGCCCGAGTCGCAGCTCGACCGCTTCCTCATGCGGGTCGTACTCGGCTATCCCGACACCGCGCACGAGCGCGAGCTGCTGCGCGGCGGCGAGCGCCGCGAGCTGCTGTCCGCGATCGAACCGGTACTCACGCCTGCCGGCGTGCTCGCGGTTCAGCGCGCCGTGCGCGCCGTACACATCGCCGACGCGCTGCTCGACTATGCGCAGGCGCTGATCGTGCGCACCCGCGAGACGTCCGACCTCAAGCTCGGGCTGTCGCCGCGCGCCGGCCAGGGCCTGATCCGTGCGGCGCAGGCCTGGGCATTCCTCGCCGGTCGCGCCGCGGTGCTGCCCGAGGATGTGCAGGCGGTGCTGCCGGCGGTGGTGGCGCACCGCCTGGAACGGCGCGACCCGGCCGGCGCCGGCGGCGGTGCGGAAGTGGCCGCCGACATCATCCGCGCCGTCGCGGTACCGCTCTAGGGTGGCGGGCGCGCGCGCATCTCGGCGCTGGCCGGCGGACACACTCGAGCCGCTCACCGCGCTGCTGCGCGCGCGCGCGGCGCACTGGGTGCGCCGTCGCCAGGGCCTGGATCAGCTGCCGGTCACGCTCGAGCGCCGCCGTCTCTACATCCTGCCGACGCGCGCCGGTGTCGCCTTCGCGGGCCTGCTGCTGCTGATGCTGCTTGCGGGACTCAACTACGCCAACAGCCTTGCGCTGTTCCTGACGTTCCTGCTCGCCGCCTTCGGACTGGTGGCGATGCAGCAGTGTCATCGCAACCTCCTCGGTACCGAGCTCACCTCGGCCATCGCGCCGGCGGTGTTCGCGCACAGCCGCGGGGCGCTGCAGCTGACGCTCGCCAGCCGCGGGAACCAGGCGCGTGCGCGGCTGGAAGCGGCGCTGCCACAGGAGCCGCCGCTGGTCGCGGACCTGGCGGCGCACGGACAGCAGCGGCTCGAGCTGCCGGTGGGCGCACCGGCCCGCGGCATCGTGCGCATCGAGCGGCTGCGGCTTGCGACCGCACATCCCTTCGGCCTGTTTCGCGCCTGGACGTGGGTGCACACGCCGCTCGAGATGCTGGTATACCCGCAGCCGCGCGGCTCGCTGCCCATGCCGGCGGACGCCGGCCGCGAGTCCGGCGCGCGCGCGCGCGACAGCGCCGGGACGGATGAGTGGGTGGGCCTGCGGCCGTTTCGCGACGGCGACTCCCCGCGCCAGGTCGACTGGAAGGCCTACGCGCGCGAGGCGCCGCTGCTGGTGAAGGACTACGTTCAGGCGAGCTCCGAGCGGCGCGAGTTCGATTTTGCGGCACTCGCTCAGCTCGATCTCGAGGCGCGCCTGTCGCAACTCGCCCGCTGGGTGGTCGATGCCGAGGCGCGCGGCGAGCGCTACGGCCTCACCCTTCCCGGAACGCGGCTGCCGCCCGACCGCGGCCCCGAACACCGGCACCGCTGCCTCACCGCGCTCGCCGTGTTCGGCCTCGGGGAGGCCTGAGCGGTGTCGCCGGCGACGACGTCCCCCGACGCCGGCGGCAGCGCGCTGACGGCGCTCGTGTGGGCAAGCGCGGCGTTCACCGGCGGGGTGCTGCTGCACGCCGACCGCGTGCCCCTGTGGGCGGCCGCGGCCGCCCTGGCGCTGGTCGCGTGGCGCCTCGCGACCGCGCGCACCGGCAGCTGGTACCCGGGGCTCGCCGCGCGCGCGCTGCTGGCGCTCGCGCTGGTGGCGATGGTGCTGGCCCGCTTTCACACCCTCAACGGGCTCACCGCCGGCACGACGCTGTTGCTGCTGATGGCGGCACTGAAGCTGCTCGAGACCCGCACGGCGCGCGACCAGTTCGTGCTGGTCTGCGCGGGACTGTTCCTGCTGCTCGCGGCCTGCCTCGACCGCCAGGACCTGGCGCGCACGCCGCTCTATACGCTCGAGGCGTGGCTGTGTTGCGCGGCGCTGGCGGTCATCGCCTCCCCCGGCTGCAGCGCCGGCGCGGCGCTGCGCCTCGCCGCGCGGGCGCTGCTGCTGGCGCTGCCGCTCGCCGTGCTGCTGTTTCTGTTCTTCCCGCGCCTGGCGGGGGCGTTCTGGGCGATTCCGCACGGCGAGCAGGCGCTCACGGGCCTCTCCGACAGCATGAGCCCGGGCAGCATCGCCGAGCTCGTGGCCAGCTACGACCCGGCGTTCCGCGTGAGATTCTCGGGACCGATCCCGCCGCCCGAGGAGCGCTACTGGCGCGGCCCGGTGCTGCACGAGTTCGACGGCCACACCTGGCGGCGCACGAGCGCGACGCTGCAGCTGCGCCGGTCGCTCGAGTACCTCGGCACGCCCTATCACTACCGGGTGACGCTGGAACCGAGCCGGCGGCGCTGGTGGCTCGCGCTCGACACGCCGGCGCAATCCCCCGACCCGCACGTGCTGCTCAGCTACGACTATCAGCTGCTCGCGACCGAGCCGGTCACCGCGCCGGTCAGTTTCTCGGCGCTTTCCTACACGCACACGCGCGCCGCACAGCCGCTCGGCGCGGCCGAGCGCCGCCAGGACACGGCGCTGCCCCCCGCCGGTGATCCGCGCGCGCGGGCGCTCGCGCAGGAGCTGCGCGAGCGCGCCGGCTCCGACGCCGGCTATGTGCAGGCAGTGCTCGGATACCTGCGCACCGGCGGCTTCGTGTACTCGATCACCCCCGAGCCGCTCGGCGTCGATGCGATCGACGACTTCCTCTTCAACACCCGTGAGGGCTTCTGCGGCCACTATGCATCCGCCTTCGTCATGCTGATGCGCGCAGCGGGTGTGCCGGCGCGCGTGGTGACCGGCTACCTGGGCGGCGAGTGGAACCCGAGCGGCGCTTACTTCGTGGTGCGTCAGGCCGACGCGCACGCCTGGGCGGAGGTGTGGCTCGGCGAGCACGGCTGGGCCCGGATCGATCCGACCGCGGCCGTGGCGCCGGAGCGACTGCGGCGCGGCATCCGCGATCTTCTGCCCAACACGCTCTCCCTGCCGGAACGGCTGCTGCACGCCTCGGGCTGGCTCACGCGGCTGCTGCAGCGCTGGGATGCCGCCAACACCTGGTGGGCCGACCATGTGGTCAGGTTCGACTACGCCGCGCAGCTCGATCTGCTCGGGCGCCTCGGAATTCGCGCGCCGGACGCGCGTCATCTCGGCTGGGCGTTCATGCTGGCGCTCACCGCGTGGCTCGCGGTGAGCGCCTGGCACATCGGTCGCAGCGCGCGGCCCGATCGACCCGATGCGCTGGCGCGCGCCTACGCGCGGCTGTGCCGCAAGCTCGCGCGCATCGCGCCGCCGCGCGCGCCGCACCAGGGACCGCTCAGCCTCGCGGCCACGGTGAGCGCGCATCGGCCGGACCTGCGCGACCCGGTGCATTCGCTCCTCGAGCGCTACGCACGGCTGCGCTACGGACCGGACGCATCCCTCCGGGAGATCGAGGCGTTCGCACGCGCAGTGGCGCGGCTGTCGCTGCCGCGCCGTGCGTGACTTCAGCTGCCGCCGGCCGTGAATCCGATGTTCGCGTGGCTGCCGTCGCAGAAGGGCTTGTTGGCGCTGGCCCCGCAACGGCACAGATGGGTCGCGGTCACGCGCGCCACCACCCTGCCGGTTCCGCTGGTGATCTCGAGATTGCCGCGCACCCGCAACGGGCCGTTGATCTGCGGATCGATGGCGAGCACGCCATCGCGCACCGGCAGCATCTCCGTCTTGCCGGCGGGCGGCTCGCCCGAGGCGCTGAAGCCGATCTCGTGGTGCGAGCCGTCGCAGTAGGGCTTGTTCTTCGAGGCACCGCAGCGGCACAACGTGGCGCGAAATCCCGCCGGCGCGCCCGCGATCCGCAGCTCTGCGCGAAAGGCATACGGTCCTGCCTCGCGCACGGACGCGAGATTGACCGGGGGCGCCGCCTCGTCCGCCTCACCATCGAGCCGCCGGTAGCGGATCGCGCCCGAGGGACACGCATGCGCCACCTCGACGAGCCGCTCGACCGGCATTGCGTCCGGGTGGATCCACGGCCCCTGGACGTTGGCGAGGAACACCCGCGGCGCCCAGGTGACGCAGAAGCGCGAGTGGATGCAGCGCTGCGCCTCGAACTCGAGCTCGATCTTCTCGCCGCGTACCGTCTCCACCGCGTCGGCAGCGGTCGCCGCCGGGGCGTTGCGGGCGGCGGTCGCGGTGGGCGATGGCACCACGGCGGGCGATGCGACCGCCGGCACCGCGATCGCCGCTGCCGCAGCGACCGGCCCGCCGGCGGCGGCGCTGGCGCGTCCCGACAGATCGAACCCGCGCTGCGCCTGCGTGGCGAGCGCCGCGAGCCGATCGGCGGCCGCGAGCGCGCGTGCATCGCCGCCGCTGCGCAGCGCTGCTGCGCTCTCGGCGAGCTGACCGAGGCGCTCGAGGAACAGCCGTCGGGCCGCCGGCCCGGGCGGCAGCGGGCTCGGATCGCGGAGCGTAATGAACGACAGGCCGGCGTTGCACTGCGGGTTCGAGGGACCCGCGGGCAGCCGCGCGGCGCGCTCGGCGAGCGGCATCACGGCCTGCATCAGGCCGATCGCCAGATCGACGGTGAGTGATTTCTCCGCACCGGGGCCGCGCAGCAGGTAACTGTAGGCGAGCAGCCGCAGCATCAGCGCATAGCTGGCGTTCGCCAGGTCCACCGTCGCGAAGGCGTCCGGATCCTCGATCCACACGCGTCCCTCAGGCCGCGGCGGGCGCCGCAACACCGGGTTGGTGGCTGCGGGAAAGGCCGGCGCGAATGCGGCATTGCGGGCGGTGAGTGCCTCGAGCTCGGCGCGAATCCCGAGGAACTTCTGATAATGCGAATCCACCGAGTCGCGCGGCGCGCCCTCGCCCTGCTCGATGATGGCCGAGAACGCAGCGAGCGCCGTCTTCAGGCACCTCACCGGCCTCGCCGCGGGCAGATTCACCTCCTCCGTCGAGAGCTGCAGCGCGGGATCGCCGCCGAAGGCGTCGGCCTCGCCGTAACGCGCGACGAAGGCGCGCAGGCCGTTGCCGAGGGTCGCATAGAAGGCGCCGACGGTCTCGTAGTCCCGGCCCATCGGCGTCAGGTGCGGTCGGTCGGTGCCGCGCACATAGGGACGCTCGCAGGCAAAGCCGGCGCCTTCGGGCTCGCTGGAGCCATGCGGCCGCTCGAGAAACACGAAATGCTGCAGCGTCGCGGCGTTGAAGGGGGCGAGCTTGACCGTGATGCCCGCCGGCAGATAGCCCGGGTCGAGCGGGAAGTTCGCGCGCCCGAGGCGCGGGCTGGCCCCGAGCGCCGCAGTGATGTTCCACACCGCTGCGAGGTGCCCCATCTCCTGGATCGCGACCGACAGCAGCAGCCGGCGCCAGCGCTTCACAGCGGCCGCCTCCGCGGCGCCGAGCCCTTCCGCCTCGCCCTCCTTCAGGCTCGCGGCCGCGTAGAGGTAGGTGCACATGAGGTTGTGCTCGAGCTCGGATGCCTCGTACAGGCCGTTGACGAGGATCTCGCGCTGGGTATAGGGGCTGGCCGCCGCGGGGTTGTCGTTCATAGGGGCCTCCGGGTCAGCGCCTGTGTCGCACAAATCCGCACCACGCGCCATCCCCCGGAAGTGCCGCGCGCCTTGCGCCGGCACGGCGTAGCCGGCAAAAAACCACGCTTTTTGCAGGCGGTAACCAAGCTGATGTCCGGCAAAAGCGCCGCAGGCGACTTTTGTCCAATTAGCCAGCGTGCTCGCGCGTCTCGCGGAACGTGATGCCCGGCCAGCGCTCGAGCGTCAGCTCGAGGTTGACGCGCGAGGGGGCGAGGTACACCAGCGCACCACTGTGATCGAGCGCCAGGTGCTCGTGGGCGCGGGCACGAAACTCCTGCAGCCGGCGCGCATCGCCGCTCTCCACCCAGCGCGCGGTATACACCGTGACCGGGTCGAAGACGCACTGCACGCCGTACTCGTCCTGCAGCCGGAACGCCACCACCTCGAACTGCAGCTGTCCGACCGCGCCGAGAATCAGCTCATGGTTGCGCAGCGGCCGGAACAGCTGCGTCGCCCCCTCCTCGCACAGCTGCGACAGGCCCTTGTGCAGCGCCTTCATCCTGAGCGGATCCTTGAGGAGCGCGCGGCGGAAGATCTCTGGCGCGAAGTTCGGCACGCCGGTGAAGCTGAGCCGCTCGCCCTGCGTGAAGGTATCGCCGATGTTGATCGTGCCGTGGTTGTGCAGGCCGATGATGTCGCCGGCGTAGGCCTCCTCCGCCTGGGCGCGGTCGGCCGCCATGAAGGTGAGCGCATCGGACACGCGCACCTCCTTGCCGAGCCGCACGTGATAGAGGCGCATGCCGCGCGTGTAGCGGCCCGCGCACAGGCGCAGAAACGCGATGCGGTCGCGGTGCCCGGGGTCCATGTTGGCCTGGATCTTGAACACGAAGCCGGCGAGCGGCTGCTCCTGCGGCTGCACCGTGCGCTCGCGCGTCGCGCGCGGCAGGGGCCCCGGAGCGTGGGCGGTGAACGCCGCGAGCAGCTCCTCGACGCCGAAGTTGTTGATGGCCGAGCCGAAGAACACCGGCGTCTGCCGGCCGGCGCGATAAGCCTCGGGGTCGAAGCGCTCGCTGGCGCCTCTCACCAGCTCGATCTCCTCGGCGAACGCTGCGGCGCGCTCGCCGAGGAACTCGCGCGCCGCCTCGCTCCCGAGCCCGTCGATGGTGCGGTTCTCGCCCACCCGGCCGCGCTCGCCGGGGGCGTAGGCGTAGATGCGCTCCTCCGTCAGATGATAGATACCGCGCAGCTCGCTGCCTGCGCCGATGGGCCAGGTGACCGGGGCGGTGCCGATGCGCAGCACGCTCTCGATCTCGTCCAGCAGCTCGATCGGCGGGCGGCCGTCGCGGTCGAGCTTGTTGATGAAGGTCATGATCGGCGTGTCGCGCAGCCGACAGACCTCCATCAGCTTGATGGTGCGCTCCTCCACACCCTTGGCGCAGTCGATCACCATGAGCGCCGAATCCACCGCGGTGAGCGTGCGGTAGGTGTCTTCGGAGAAATCCTCGTGCCCGGGGGTGTCGAGCAGATTCACCACGCAGTCGCGATACGGGAACTGCATCACCGAGGAAGTCACCGAGATGCCGCGCTGCTGCTCGAGGCGCATCCAGTCCGAGGTCGCATGGCGCGCGGCCTTGCGGCCCTTCACCGTGCCGGCCATCTGGATGGCCCCGCCGAACAGCAGCAGCTTCTCGGTGAGCGTGGTCTTGCCGGCGTCGGGATGCGAGATGATCGCGAAGGTCCGTCGCCGACGGATTTCGGCAGCGAGCTCGGTCATACGGTGAGTCAGACGGCCGGGAGGCCCGGAGCGCGCAACACGCGCTTGAGCACGGCAGCGTCCTCGCGGCCGTCGGCCGCCTGGTAGTAGCCGCGCCGCATCCCGACCTGCTCGAACCCGAGCGCCAGGTACAGGCGCAGCGCCGCGGAGTTCGAGGGGCGCACCTCGAGAAACGCCTCGCCCATGCCGGCAGCGGCGGCGCGCTCGATCAGCGCACCGAGCAGGCGCCCGCCGATACCGCGGCAGCGTTGCGCCTCGTCCACGCACAGATTGAGGATGTGGGCCTCGCCGGCGCCGAAGCTCATCACCCCGTAGGCCATCACCTGACGGCTCAGCGTCACCACCCGGCAGACGTAGCCGACCCGCAGACAGTCGCGGAAGATCCCCTCGCTCCAGGGAAACTGGTAGGAGGCGCGCTCGATCGCGACGACCTCGGCGACATCGGTGACGCGCATCGGCCGGATCGTGACCTCGGGCGAGAGCAGCTCAGGTGCGGTTGCCATCGGTCGCGGAGCCTTGCATCAGTTCATCAGTTGCTGGTAGACGCTGCGGGCAAACTTCAAGTCCTCCCACGCCTTGCGCTTGTCCGCCGGCGTGCGCAGCAGATAGGCGGGATGATACGTCACCACGAGCGGAGTGCGGCGTTCGCCGAAATGATGCACCCGGCCGCGAAGTCTCCCGAGTGGTGCGTCAGTGCCGAGGAGGTTCTGTGCCGCGATCCGCCCGACCGCGAGCATGATCCGCGGACGCAGCAGCTCGATCTGGCGCACCAGGTACGGCAGGCACGCCGCGACCTCCTCGGGTCTGGGATCACGATTGTTCGGCGGGCGGCTCTTGAGCACGTTGGCGATGTAGACGTTG
>DASPPI010000007.1:0-25724 GCA_035625615.1 Steroidobacteraceae bacterium
CCCTCCTCGGCCATCGCCTGGTAATCCCACACCGCCGGAGTTCCCGGACGTGCCTTGCCGATGAGGTCCGCGCGCACGATCACCACGGTAAGACCCGCGGGCCCGATATTCTTCTGGGCTCCGGCATAGATCAGCCCGAAGCGCGACACCTCGAGCGGCCGCGACAGGAGGGTCGAGGACATGTCCGCCACCAGCGGCACGGCGCCGGTGTCGGGGATGTACGGGAACTCCACGCCGCCGATGGTCTCGTTCGGAGTGTAGTGCACGTAGGCGGCCGCGGGCGTCAGGCGCAGCGCACCCGGTGCCGGCACGGTGGTGTAGCGGGAGGCCGCTTCGTCCGCAGCGATATTGACGGCGCCGGTCAGCCGCCGCGCCTCGGCGAGCGCCTTCTGCGACCAGTGTCCGGTGCACAGGTAATCGACGGTGGCGTCGGGGCGCGCGAGATTCAGGGGGATGGCGGAGAATTGCCCGGTCGCCCCGCCCTGCAGGAACAGCACGCGGTAGCTCGCCGGCACGCCAAGGAGCGCGCGCAGCGTGGCCTCCGCCTCCTGCGCGACCGCCATGAACGCCTTGCCGCGATGGCTCACCTCCATCACCGAGCTGCCCGAACCCTGCCAGTCCGTGAGCTCCTCACGGACCTGTTCGAGGACCGCCAGCGGCAGCATGGCCGGCCCCGCAGCGAAATTGAGCACGCGCACGAGCAACCCTTCCGGGGCGTTTCACAACCATCAGGGAACGCCCGATCTTAGCTTCAGTCTGCGAAGCCGGTAAGAACTTTTGGTCCTAGGCGTCTGCAGCGGGCGGTGCGGCGCCGGCAGCGGGTCCGGCTTCCGCCAGGGCGCCTTCGTCGCCCCCCTCCAGGCTCTCGATGCGCTCGATGCCCACCAGACGCTCGCCCTCGCCCAGGCGGATGAGGCGCACGCCCTGGGTGTTGCGACCCTGCACCGAAATCTCGTCCACGGTGGTGCGCACCAGCGTACCGGTGGAGCTGATGAGCATGATCTCCTGACCCGGCAGCACCTGCAGCGCCGCCACGGTGAAGCCGTTGCGGTCGGAGGTCTGCAGCGCGATCACGCCCTGGCCGCCGCGGCCGTGCGCGGGAAATTCGGACAGCGGAGTGCGCTTGCCGTAGCCGGTCGCGGAAGCGCTGAGCACGTGTCCCTCGCCCACCACGATGAGTGCGATCAGGTCCTGCCCGGGACCGAGACGGATGCCGCGCACGCCGGCCGCCTCGCGCCCCATGTGGCGCACCTCGCTCTCGTGAAAGCGGATGGCCTTGCCGCCGCTCGAGACCAGCATGATCTCGCGCTCGCCGTCGGTGAGCGCCACCCCGACCAACTGATCGTTGTCGGCGAGGTCGACGGCGATGATGCCGCTGCTGCGCGGCCGCGAGAACGCGGCCAGCGGCGTCTTCTTCACCGTGCCGGCGCGGGTCGCCATGAAGACGAAGTGCTGCTCGTCGTAGTGCTTGACCGGCAGCAGCGCGTTGATCTTCTCGCCTTCCTCGAGCGGCAGCAGGTTCACCATTGGCTTGCCGCGCGCGCCGCGCCCGGCCTGCGGCAGCTCGTACACCTTCAGCCAGTACACCTTGCCGCGATTGGAAAAGCACAGCACCGTGTCGTGGGTGTGCGCGACGAACAGCTTCTCGACGAAGTCCTCGTCCTTGACCGCGGTGGCGGTCTTGCCGCGCCCGCCGCGACGCTGCGTCTGATACTCGGCGAGCGGCTGTGACTTGGCATAGCCGGCGTGCGACAGCGTCACCACCACGTCCTGCGGCTCGATCAGGTCCTCGGTGGTCAGATCGAGGTGATCGCGGTTGATCTCGGTGCGGCGGGCGTCGCCATAGGCCTCGCGCACCTCGATGAGCTCGCCGCGCACCACCTGCGTCAGGCGCTCGGGGCGCGCCAGGATGTCGGTGAGGTCGGCGATGCTGCCGAGGAGCTCGCGGTACTCCGCCACGATCCTGTCCTGCTCGAGCCCGGTGAGCCGATGCAGCCGCATATCGAGGATCGCCTGCGCCTGCGCCTCGGACAGACGGTAGCCGCCGGCGGTGAGGCCGCAGTCCGCGGCCAACCCCTGCGGCCGGGTGGAGATCTCCCCGGCGCGCGTGAGCAGCTCGGTGACGATGCCGGGTGACCAGGGGCGTGCCTGCAGCGCCACGCGCGCGGCCGCCGGGGAGGCGGCCGCCTTGATGAGCGCGATAACCGCGTCGATGTTGGCGAGCGCGACCGCCAGACCCTCGAGAATGTGGGCGCGCTCGCGCGCCCGCGCGAGGTCGTGGATGGTGCGCCGCGTGACCACCTCGCGCCGGTGGCGGATGAAGGCCTCCAGCATCTCCTTGAGCGACATCAGCTTCGGCTGGCCGTCCTGCAGCGCCACCATGTTGATGCCGAACACCGTCTCGAGCGGCGTCTGCGCGTACAGGTTGTTGAGGACGATCTCGCTCGTCTCGCCGCGCTTGAGCTCGATGACGATGCGCATGCCGTCCTTGTCCGACTCATCGCGCAGGCCGTCGCTCGCGATGCCGTCGAGCTGCTTCTCGCGCACCAGCTCGGCGATGCGCTCGATGAGGCGCGCCTTGTTCACCTGGAAGGGCAGCTCCGTCACCACGATCGCCTGCCGGTCGCCGCGGCCGAGCTCCTCGATGGTCACGCGCGCACGCACCGACAGGCGCCCGCGGCCGGTGCGGTAAGCGGTGGCGACCTCCTGCGCGCCGTTGATGATGCCGCCGGTGGGAAAATCTGGCCCCGGCATGTGCTGCATCAGCGCCGCGAGCGGCAGCCCCGGCTCGTCGAGCAGCGCCACGCAGGCGTTGATCGTCTCGGTAAGGTTGTGCGGCGGGATGTTGGTCGCCATGCCAACGGCGATGCCGGTCTGTCCATTGACCAGCAGGTTCGGGATGCGCGTCGGCAGCACCGAGGGCTCGAGCTCGGTGGCATCGTAATTGGGCGTGAAATCGACTGTCTCCTTGTCGATGTCCGCCAGCAGCTCGTGCGCAATGCGCGACATGCGCACTTCCGTATAGCGCATGGCGGCGGGCGGATCGCCGTCGACCGAGCCGAAGTTCCCCTGGCCGTCGATCAGCAGGTAGCGCATGGAGAACGGCTGCGCCAGGCGCACGATCGTGTCGTACACCGCGGTCTCGCCGTGCGGGTGATACTTGCCGATCACGTCGCCCACCACGCGCGCGGATTTCTTGTGAGCCTTGTTCCAGTCGTTGCCGAGCTCGCGCATGGCGTACAGCACGCGCCGGTGCACGGGCTTGAGGCCGTCACGCACGTCGGGCAGCGCGCGCCCGACGATGACGCTCATGGCATAATCGAGGTAGGACTGCCGCATCTCTCCTTCGAGACTGACCGGCAGGACTTCACGGGCGATTTCGGACATTAATGCGCGGGTGTGGCGAGGCCCTCTCGGGCGCTCACATAAAAGGAGAAGTCTATCACGACCGGCCGTCCGGACCGTCACTCGGAGGTCAGCGCGCGCATGCTCCCGACGAGCGGCGGGCCGCGCGGCCGCCGCCGTGCACCGATATACTGCGCGCAGTTTTTCTTGCGCCCGGTTGCCGATGTCGAGCCGCCCGTCCGCCGATCCGCTGACCAGCAGCGCTTCCCGGCCGCCGCCTGCCGGCGCGGCGGATAACGCCGACCAGGCGGAGCTCGCGAAGTTCGATGCGCTGGCGGCGCGCTTCTGGGATGCGGAGGGCGAATTCCGTCCGCTGCACCTGCTCAACCCGGTGCGCGCGCAGTTCATCGCGCAACGCGTACCGCTCGCCGGCAGCCGCGTGCTGGACGTCGGCTGCGGCGGGGGACTGCTGGCGGAGGCGCTGGCACGCGCCGGCGCCGAGGTCACGGCCATCGATCTGGCGCCCGGGATGATCGAGGTCGCGCGGCTGCACGCCGCCGAGAGCGGGCTGGGGATCGATTACCGCGTGGCCGGCGCGCAAGAGCTGGCGCGGGCCACGCCGCAGGCTTTCGATGTCGTCACCTGCATGGAGCTGCTCGAGCATCTGCCCGATCCGGCTGCCATGACCGCGACCCTGGCACAGCTGCTGCGGTCCGGGGGCGCCGCCTTCATCTCGACCATCAACCGCAACCTCAAGTCCTTCCTGCTCGCCATCGTAGGTGCGGAGTACCTGCTGAAGCTCCTGCCGCGCGGCACGCACGAGTACGAACGGCTCATCCGGCCGGCCGAGCTGGCACGCTGGGCACGCGCGGCCGACCTCGACCTGCGCGAGCTCGCCGGCATCGAGCTCAACCCGCTCACCGGCCGGGCCGCGCTGACGGCGGACGTTACCGTGAACTACCTGGCGCATTTGCAGCGATGAGTACCCCGGGCACAGCGCTCATCGTTCTGAGCCTGCTCGCGGCGCTGCTCGGCGGCGCGCTGCTCGGCGCGCTGATCACGCAGGTGCGTGCCGCGCGGCGCATCGAGCTGCTGCGTGTGCAGCTCGCCACGGCGCAGGCGCGCCTGGAGGCGAGCCTGCTGCAGGACGCCGATCGGCTGAATCTGCTCGAGCAGTCCGAGACGCGCTTGCGGGCTGCCTTCGATACGCTTGCCGGCGAAACCCTGCGCAGCAACAGCGAGCTGTTCCTGCGCCTGGCGCGCGAAGCCCTGGGGCGTGACCAGGCCGTGGCCCAGGGTGCGCTCAGGGAGCGCGAGCTCGCCATTGCCCAGCTGGTCGAGCCGCTGCGCACGGCGCTCGAGCGCACCGAAGCGCAGGTGCAGGCGCTCGAGCGCGAGCGGCGCGAGGCTTTCGCCACGTTACGCACCCAGATCGAGAGCCTCGCCGGCGGGCAGGCGCAGCTGCAGCGCGAGACGCGCAACCTCGTGAGCGCGCTGCGTCGCCCCGAGGTGCGCGGCCGCTGGGGCGAGCTGACGCTGCGCCGTCTGGTCGAGCTCGCCGGGCTCAGCGAGCACTGTGACTTCACCGAGCAGCTGCAGGTCGTCGGCGAGGAAGGCGCGCTGCGCCCCGATCTCGTGGTGCACATGCCCGACGCGCGCGATCTGGTCGTCGACGCCAAGACCCCACTCGAGGGCTATCTCGCCGCGCTCGATGCGGCAACCGACGAGGAGCGGTCGCAGGCGCTGAAGCGCCACGCCCAGCAGGTCGAGACGCGCGTGCGCGAGCTCGCCGCCAAGAGCTACTGGACCCAGTTCGAGCGCAGCCCGGAGTTTGCCGTGCTATTCCTGCCGGGGGACCAGTTCCTATCGGCGGCGCTCGCCGAGCGGCCGGAGCTGCTCGAGAGCGCTCTCAGTCAGAGCGTGATCATCGCCACGCCGTCTACCCTGGTGGCGCTGCTGAAGGCGGTGGCGTACGGCTGGCGGCAGGCGGCCGTGGCACACAACGCCGCGCAGATCCGCGACTTGGGCCAGGAGCTGTATCGGCGCCTCAGCACCTTCAACGGCCATCTGGGGCGCATGGGACAACGCCTCGCCACAGCGGTGGAGGCCTACAACGCCGCCGTCGGCTCGCTCGAGCGGCAGGTCCTGCCGCAGGCGCGCCGCTTCAACGATCTCGGCGTCACCGCAGACGCACCGCTCGCCCCTCCCGAGCCCATCGCTCAGCTGGTACGCAGCAGCGGCACACCGGCGGCGGCCTCCCCGCCACTGCCCTCCTTCCCGGCGGGCTCCGCGGTATCGGCCTCGACCGCGAACCCGCCCGCATCGCTCCCGGGCGGATCCGCCGCCACTGCCGCAGGCGCGGCCGAACCCACTGAGACCGCCGGCACGGCCAATGCCCGCCACGCCTGAATGGCCGGCCACGCGCGCACTGGCCTGGCTCTACACTCCCGCGGCACAGCGCCCGCCGCTCGCGGCCATGTGCGCGCTCGAGCGCGAGATCGGCGCCAGCGTGCGTCCCGGCCTCGATCATCAGGTCGCGCACGCGCGCCTGCAGTGGTGGCGCGAGGAGTGCCTGCGCTGCGCGCGGGGGGAGCCCCTGCACCCGCTCACCTGCGAGCTCGGCGCAGCGTTCGCGCCCGGCGCCCGCGAGGCCCTGACCGGCCTCAGCGGACTGGTAGACACCGCCGCCTGGGATCTGGCGGCGGCGACCTTCGAGACGCGCCGCGAGCTCGATGCCTATTGTGAGCGCTGGAGCGCGGCGATGATCGAGCCACTCGGCAGTCTCGCTTTACCCACGGGGGGCACGCCGGCGCCGCTGCGCGCGCTCGGCCGGAACCTGCGCGAGATCGAGCTGCTGCTCGCGCTGGCGCCGGATGCGCGTGACGGGCGGCTGCGCCTGCCGCTCGATGAGCTGGCAGGCGCCGGCGCCGCGGCCGAGGAGCTGGGGCAGCCGCCGTGGACCGCCGGCGTGGCGGCGCTCACCCGGGCGCGGCACCGCGCAGTGCGCGCCGCGCTGGCGACGAGCGTCGCAGCGCTCGGAGCGGCGGCGCAGGGTGCGCTGCGCGGCGTGGTGGTGTGGGCCGCCATCGCCGCGGAGGCTTCGGCACGCGCGGAGGCGCGCCTGCCCCACGCGAGTCTCGCGCGCGACCCGCGCGCCTGGTCCGATGGTTGGCGTGCCTGGCGCGCCGCCCGCCGCGCCGCTGCCGGCCGCGGGCTCAAGCGCGTCGGCTGAGTGCGGGGAAGGAGCGGCGCGCGGCGTGTTCGATCCGCGTGATCACCTCCCCGCGCCCACCGAGCTGGCCGGCCGCGTGATCGCCATCACCGGCGCGAGCGGCGGCATCGGCCGCGCCGTGGCGCTGGCCTGCGCCGCGCATCAGGCGAACGTCATCCTCATCGGGCGCAACGCCGCCCGGCTCGAAGCGGTTCACGCCGAGATCGCCGCCGCCCGCGGGCCGGAAGCCGCCATCGCCGAGCTCGATCTGGAGAAGGCGCTGGCGGGAGACTACGACCGGCTCGCCGCGGCGTTGCTCGAGCGCTATGGGCGGCTCGACGGGCTGCTGCACAACGCCGCGCTGCTCGGCATGCTCGCACCGATCGAGCACTACGACGTGCCCACCTGGTGTCGGGTGCTGCACGTCAACGTGACGGCGGCGTTCGCGCTGACGCAGGTGCTGCTGCCGGCGCTGAAGAAGTCCGCCGATGCGTCCGTGGTATTCACCGCGAGCAGCGTCGGCCGCCGCGGCCGCGCCCACTGGGGCGCCTACGCGGTCTCGAAGTTCGCCCTCGAGGGCCTCGCGCAGGTGCTGGCGGACGAGCTCGAAGGCATCAGCCAGGTGCGCGTCAACACCCTCAATCCGGGGCGCGCGCGCACCGCCATGCGCCGCCAGGCGTATCCGGCCGAGGACAGCGCTACGCTGCCGCCACCCGAAACGCTCACCGCTCCCTACATCGCGCTGCTCGGTCCGGCGAGCCGCGGCATCACTGGCCAGGCTTTCGACGCTCAGCCCTCGGCAGCGGCGGCGGCGTCCGGCAGCAGCGCGCGCAGCTCCTCCTGAGTGATCTCGCGCACCCGGCCGCGACCGAGCGAGCGCTCGAGTGCGACCGGCCCGAGCTGCGTGCGCAGCACCCGGCTGACGAGCGCCCCCTGGCGCTCGAACAGCTGGCGCACTTCCTTGCCGCTCGCGCCGCGCACGAGCAGCGTGTACCAGCGATTGCTCCCTTCCCCGCCGGCCGCCTGGCAGCGCTCCACCGCGAGCTGCGCGCCGCTGTCGAGCACGCCGCCGAGAACCCCCTGCAGCTGCGCGGCGCGCAGCTCCCCGCGCACCCGCACCCCGAACTCACAAGCGAGCGCGTGCACGCCGCGCTGCAGCCGCGCGGCGAGCTCGCCGTCGGCTGTGACCAGCTCGAGCCCCCCGTCCACGCGCGGCATGGGGCTCACCGCGATGAAGCGCCGTCCCGCGCGACGCGGCAGCCGTGCGAGCACTCCCGCGGGCGCCGCGGGCGCTGCAGCCGCGGCTGCCGTGAGCGGCTCCCCGGGAGAGCGGTGACAGACATACACCGGCGCCGCGCGCTTGGGCAGCTGCGCGTGAACCGGCCGTCCGTCGAGGCGTACCTGGTCCGCCGGCGTGACGCGCGCCCCGAGTGTCGCCACCGCGCCGTTCACGGTGAGACGGCCGGCGCGGATCCACGCCTCGGCTTCGCGCCGCGAGGCCAGCCCGGAGCGTGCCAGCATCTTCTGTAGCCGCTCCGGCCCGTGCCCCCCTACCGCCGCTGGCGCGCGAAGCGTGGCGCGCGCGCTCCCCGGCCCGCTGCGCCGGCTGCTGCGCGGCGGCGTGTGCCGCATCAGCCGTCCAGCACGGGCGGTGCCGCTACCAGCTCCGCGGAGCCCCCGCCCTCGGCGCAGAGTTCCTCATCCTCGGGCGCGTCCTCGGCTTCGTCCGCCTCGGCCGACGCTGCGCCGCCGGCTTGCTCCGCAGACGGCACACCCTGCGGCGCGATCGTCTCCTCGCCGGGCAACGTCAGCTGCGGGTCGAGGTCGCCGAACGCTTTGAGCTCAGCAAGCGGCGGCAGCTCGTCGAGACGCTTCAGGCCGAAATAGTCGAGGAACTCGCGCGTGGATCCGAGCAGCTCCGGGTGACCCGGGACGTCGCGATGGCCGACCACCCGCACCCAGCCGCGCTCGAGCAGCGTGCGGATGATGTTGGGGTTCACGGCTACCCCGCGCACCGCCTCGATCTCGGCGCGCGTGATCGGCTGCCGGTAGGCAATGAGGGCCAGCGTCTCGAGGAGCGCGCGCGAGTAGCGCGCCGTGCGCTCCGGCCACAGCCGCGAGATCTCCGCAGCCAGCTCGCGGCGCACCTGGATGCGAAATCCGCCGGCGGTCTCGGTGAGCTCGATACCGCGCCCGGCGTACTCCGCCGCCAGCGCCTCGAGCGCGGCACGAACTGCCTGCGCACTCGGGCGCAGGCGATCGTCGAACAGCCGCAGCAGCTCGGCGACCGGCAGCGGGCCGCCGGCGGCGAGCAGCGCCGCCTCGATGAGGTTGCGGACGTATGACTCGTTCATTGAGGCTCCTCGTCTGTGGGCGCCGCCGGGGGCGCGGCGCGGCCGGGTGCGGCGTCACCGGCGGCGGCAGCGGGCTCGCTGCCGGCGGGGACGACGTGCAGCGCGCGCGTCGGGCTCGCCGCGCGCACGTGCAGCGGCGCGTAGGCCTGCGCCTGCACGATGTCGATCAGTCCCTCGCGCATGAGCTCGAGTATGGCGACGAAGGTGATGGTCACACCCATGCGCCCTTCCTGCGGCCGGAACAGCTGCATGAACGGCACGAAGCTGCTGTCAGCGAGCACGGCGAGGATGTCGCTCATGCGCTCCCCCACCGACAGCTGCTCGCGCTGGATGTGGTGGTGGGCGAACATCTGCGCGCGCACCACCACGTCCTTGAAGGCGATCAGCATCTCCTGCAGCGTTACCTGCGGCAGCGCGCGCGCCGTCCGCCGCTCCTTCAGCTCCGCGGAAACGCTCCACACGTCGCGCTCGAGGCGCGGCAGCGCGTCGATGTCCGCGGCCGCGCGCTTGAAGCGCTCGTACTCCTGCAGCCGCCGCACCAGCTCGGCGCGCGGATCTTCGTCACCCGCGTCGTCGGACTTCGGCCGCGGCAGCAGCATGCGCGACTTGATCTCGGCGAGCGTGGCCGCCATCACCAGGTACTCGCCCGCGAGCTCCAGCTGCAGCTCCTGCATGAGCTCGATGTACTGCAGGTACTGGCGGGTGATCTCGGCCAGCGGGATGTCGAGGATGTCGAGGTTCTGCCGCCGGATGAGATACAGCAGCAGGTCGAGCGGGCCCTCGAAGGCCTCGAGAAACACCTCCAGCGCCTGCGGCGGGATGTACAGGTCGCGCGGCAGCTGCGAGATCGGCTCGCCATTCACCACCGCGAACGGCATCTCCACCTGCTCCGGCGGCAGTACCGGCGGCGCTGCCGGCGGCAGTACCGGCGGCGCTGCCGGCGGCAGCGTGTTGGAGACGACGATCCTCAGATCGGGCCTGGGCTTCATGCGCGCAGATGCATGGTGCGGCGGACGTCATCGAGCGTCTGCCGTGCCGCCTCGCGCGCCTTGTCGGCGCCCTCGGCGACGATGGTGTTCACCAGCTCCGGGTTATCCTCGAATTCCTGTGCTCGGCGGCGCATACCAGCGATCTCCTCGACGATCCGCTCGATCAGCGGCTGCTTGCAGTCGAGGCAGCCGATGCCGGCGCTGCGGCAGCCGTCGTTCACCCAGGTGCGCGTGGCATGGTCGGAATAGATCTTGTGCAGATCCCACACCGGACATTTCTCGGGATCGCCGGGGTCGCTGCGCCGTACGCGCGCCGGATCGGTGACCATGGCGCGCAGCTTCTGTGCGACCGTATCGGGATCCTCGCGCAGCCCGATGGTGTTGCCGTAGGACTTGGACATCTTGCGGCCATCGAGTCCCGGGACCTTCGGCGTCGCCGTCAGCAACACCTGCGGCTCGGGGAGGATGGTGACGCCCGTGCCTTCGAGGAATCCGAGCAGCCGTTCGCGGTCGGCGACCGTGATACGGTTGTTACTGTGCACCAGCGCCTGGGCGCGCTGTAGCGCCTCGGTGTCGCCGGCCTCCTGGAAGCGGCGGCGCAACTGGCGGTAATTGGTGGCGTTGCGTCCGCCGAGGCTCTTCACGGCGCGCTCGGCCTTCGCCGCGAAGTCCGGCTCGCGCCCGTAGAGGTGATTGAAGCGCCGTGCGGTCTCGCGGGTGAGCTCGACGTGCGCCACCTGGTCCTCCCCCACCGGCACGTAGGCCGCCCGGTACACCAGGATGTCGGCGCTCTGCAGCAACGGGTAGCCGAGGAAGCCGTAGGTGGCGAGATCCTTCTCCTTGAGCTGCTCCTGCTGGTCCTTGTAGCTCGGCACGCGCTCCAGCCAGCCGAGCGGAGTGATCATCGACAGCAGCAGGTGCAGCTCCGCGTGCTCGGGCACGTGCGACTGGATGAACAGCGTCGCCACGCCGGGATTGAGCCCCGCGGCCAGCCAGTCGATCAGCACGTCGCGCACGTGCTCCTGGAGATTGGCGGTGTCCTCGTAGCCGGTGGTGAGCATGTGCCAGTCGGCGACGAAGAAAAAGCACTCGTACTGGTACTGCAGCTCGACCCAGCTGCGCAGTGCGCCGTGATAGTTGCCGAGATGCAGCCTTCCGGTGGGGCGCATTCCCGACAGGACGCGCCGTGCCGGCGCGGGGGAACTCACGTGTGTGCAACAGGACTAGGGCTCACGCGTGGAATTATAGCGCACGCCCGAGGATGGGTCCGAGATCGCCCTTGCCCCGGCGCACGATCACCGGCGGAGTGACCGACAGGTCGATCACCGTGGTGGGCTCGATGCCGCAGTCGCCGCCGTCGAGTATGGCGTCGATCTCGTGCTCGAGGCGGGCCGCGATCTCGCGTCCTTCGGTCAGCGGCTGCGTGTCCGGCGCCAGCAGCAGCGTCGAGCTCATGAGCGGCTCGCCGAGCTCGCCGAGCAGCAGGCGCGGCACGGGGTGATCGGGGATGCGCACGCCGATGGTGCGGCGGCGTTCGTGCTGCAGGCGCCGCGGCATGTGGCGCGTCGCGCGCAGCAGGAAGGTGTAGGGCCCGGGCAGGCAGGCGCGCAGGATGCGGAACTGCCAGGTGTCGAGCCGGGCGAAGCGGCCGACCTCGGCCAGGCTGGCGCACACCAAGGTGAAATGATGATGACGATCGGCCTGGCGGATGCGGCGCACGCGCTCGATGGTCTGCTTGTCGCCGATGTGCCAGCCGAGCGCGTAACAGGAATCGGTCGGGTAGGCAATCAGGCCCCCGGCACGCACCACGTCCGCCGCGCGGCGGATGAGCCGCGGCTGCGGGTTGACCGGATGCAACTTCAGATACTCGGCCATCGCTCGTCGGTAACCGATGCCCATGGAAGTCGGGCGCGCCGCGTGACAATATACGCGGCCGTTTGCCGCCGCATATCGCCGTTGCCAAGCCCATCGGTCCCTGACTCTCGCATGCAGGCTGTTAGCGCCTTTGCGCCGTTCGCGGCGTTCTTCGTGACCTATTCGCTGCGTGGGCTGTACGCCGCCACGGCGGTGCTCATGGTGGCGATGCTGGCACTGCTGGCGTTCGAGTGGCTGCGGCAGCGGCGCATCCCGCCGCTGCACGCGCTGTCGGCGCTGCTGGTGCTGCTGCTCGGCGGGGCAACGCTGCTGCTGCACAACCGGCTGTTCATCCAGTGGAAGCCGACGGTTCTGTTCTGGGTGGTGAGCATCGCCTTCATCGCGAGCGGCTGGATCGGCGAGCGGACGCTCACCGAACGCCTGCTCGGCCCGGCGCTCGAGGGCCGTCTGCAGGTGAGCGCAGCTCAGTGGCGGCTGGTCAACGGCTGGTCGGCGGCATTCTATGCGCTGCTCGGCGGGCTCAATCTCGCCATGGCGTACGGCGCCAGCGAGCGCGCCTGGGTGTACTTCAAGATGTTCGGGCTGACGCTGCTCACCGTGGCATTCGTGGCGCTGCAGGTGCTGTGGCTGAGCAGGCGGGCCGTGCCGCTGCCCGCCGAGCAGCCGGCCTCGCAGGCGCCGCGGTGAACACTCAGGTCATGGCGCAGATGCGGGCGGCGCTCGAGCAGGCGCTCGCGCCGCGCGCGCTCGAGATCGTCGACGACAGCGCGGCGCACGCCGGCCATGCCGGCGCGGGCCGCGGCGGTCATTTCCGCGTGATGCTGGTGGCCGATGCCTTCCGCGGCCGCTCGGCGCTCGAGCGTCACCGCCTGGTCTACAGCGCGCTCGCCCCGCTCCTGAGCGGCGCCGTGCACGCGCTGAACATCGTCGCGCGCGCGCCGGGGGAAAGCGCCTGAGGGCGCTCGGTTCCCCGCGCCCTGATCGGCTGTCATCGTTTGCAATTCAACACACCAGGAAACACCGGAAGACCCGTATGAACCATGTGCGTATCCTGCTACTCGCCCTCGCCGCTGCCGCGCTCAGCGCGTGTCAGCCCAAAACCGCCGCCACCGCCAGCGCGGACACCTCCCCGCCGGTGGCGAGCGTCGATGGCTACCCGATCAGCCGCGACTTCTACGAGTTCTACATCAAGGGCGTCACCGGCGGGAAAGCCTCCGCCGATCTGAACGCCCAGCAGCGCGCCGCGGCGCTCGATAATCTGATCCGCGGTCGCCTGGTGGAGGAGCAGGCGGTGAAGGAAGGCCTCGACAAGAGCGGCGACACGCAGTACTACCTGGTGCTGGCACGCCTGAATGTGCTGGAGCAGGCGACGCAGGAGCACTATCTGAAGGAGCGTAAGCCCACCGAGCAGGAGCTGCGCGCCGAATACGAGACCCAGATCGCCTCGATGCCGAAGACCGAGTACCACGCCCGTCACATACTGGTCGCCACCGAGCCCTATGCACAGAAGGTCATCGAGCGGCTCGACAAGGGCGAGAAGTTCGAGGTGCTCGCCAAGAACGACTCGATGGATTCCTCCAAGGCCAATGGCGGTGACCTCGGCTGGTTCATGCCGAACCGCATGGTGCCGGAGTTCTCCGCCGCGCTGATCGGGCTCAAGCCGGGCGAATACACCCACAAGCCGGTACAGACGCAATACGGCTGGCACGTGATCCAGCTGGTGGAGACACGTGAGGTGAGCCCCCCGCCTTTCGACCAGGTGCACCAGAAGCTCGAGCAGATGGTGCAGGCAAAGAAGTTCCGCCTGTACACCGACGAGCTGATGCACAACGCCAAGATCGAGAGGTTCCTCGACCAGCCAGCGAAAGGCCAGGCGCCGGGTGAGGTGAGCACGCCGGGCGCTGCCGGCAGCCCCGGCGCCTCGGGTGCCGCGGCCGGCCCGGCGACGCCCGCCGCCGCTGCGGCGCCGTCGTCCGCGCCCGCCGCCGCTCCCCCGCCCGCATCCGCGCCGGCGAGCTCCGCTCCGACGACGCCCACCAGGAACTGACGGCGGTGTGCCCCGCGCGCGGCGGCGGGCCGGCCCGTTGGCGGTCGCGGCTGCCGCCGCGCGTCTTGAGCGTGCAGACCTCAGGGGCTCGCGCGCCCCAGCAGCTCGAGGAACTGCCGCTCATCGAGCACCGGGACGCCGAGCTCGCGCGCGTTGCTGAGCTTCGCGCCCGCTTCGCTCCCGGCCACGACGAAGCTCGTCTTCTTCGAGACGCTGCCGGAGACCTTCGCGCCCCGCGCCACCAGCGCCTCCTGCGCTTGCTCGCGCGTCATGCTCGCCAGCGTCCCGGTAATGACGAAGGTGCGCCCGGCCAGCCCGCGCTCCGCGGTCGATCCGACCCCCGCGGTGACATCAGGCCATCTCACACCTTTATCCCGTAAGGCCTTGATAACACGGCGGTGATCCGCCGAGGCAAAGAAAGCGGCGACGTGCGCCGCTACGACCGGTCCGATGTCGGGGACCTGCTGGATCGTGGCCTCGTCCGCGTCCATGAGTCGCTCGAGCGTACCGAAGTGCCGCGCCAGCGCCAGCGCCGTGGCCTCGCCCACCTCGCGGATACCGAGCCCGTAGAGCAGTCGCGGCAGTGTCGTCTGCTTGCTCTTTTCAATGGCGGCGATCAGATTCGCCGCGGACTTCTCGCCCATGCGCTCGAGCTGCGCCAGCTGCGCGGTCGTGAGGGCGTAGAGATCCGCCGGTGACTGCACCTGCTCGCGCTCGACGAGCTGCTCGATGAGCTTCTCCCCGAGGCCCTCGATGTCGAGCGCCCGCCGGCTGGCGAAATGCCGCAGCGACTCCTGCCGCTGCGCGCGGCAAGTGAAGCCGCCGGTACAACGCGCCACCGCCTCGCCCTCGACGCGCAGCACCCGCGAGTGGCACACCGGGCAGCGTGCCGGCAACTGCACGGCAACCGTGCCGGCGGGGCGCTTGTCCAGCACCACGCTCACCACCTCGGGAATCACGTCGCCGGCGCGGCGCACCACCACGGTGTCGCCCACGCGCACATCCTTGCGGTGCACCTCGTCGATGTTGTGCAGCGTCACGTTGCTCACCGTCACGCCGCTCACGAACACCGGCTCGAGGCGCGCCACCGGCGTGAGCGCCCCGGTGCGGCCCACCTGAAAGCCGATATCCTTCACCACGGTGAATGCCTCGTCGGCGGGAAACTTGTGGGCGATCGCCCAACGCGGCGCGCGCGAGACGAATCCGAGCCGTTCCTGGTCCTCGCGCGAGTCGAGCTTGTAGACCACGCCGTCGATCTGGTAGGGGAGCGACGCACGCCGCTCGGCCATGCGGCGGTAGTAGGCGAGGCAGCCTTTCAGGCCACGCACCGTGCGCACCTCCGGCGACACCGGCAGCCCGTAGTTGCGCAGCAGCTCGAGCAGCTCGCTCTGGCGCGGCGGTGGGCTGGCGCCTTGCAGCGCGCCGAGTCCATAGAAGAACATGTTCAGCGGGCGCGCGGCGGTGATGCGCGCATCCAGCTGCCGCAGGCTCCCCGCGGCGGCGTTGCGGGGATTCACGAACACTTTCTCGCCGCGCGCGCGCGCCTGCTGGTTCATGCGCTCGAAGCGTGCGATCGGCATGAACACTTCCCCGCGCGCCTCGAACAGCCGCGGCGCGGCC
Organism: Steroidobacteraceae bacterium; assembly: GCA_035625615.1. Taxonomy (GTDB): domain Bacteria; phylum Pseudomonadota; class Gammaproteobacteria; order Steroidobacterales; family Steroidobacteraceae; genus 13-2-20CM-66-19. The sequence goes on from DASPPI010000007.1 coordinate 15,442, forward strand.
CCGAGCAGCCGCTGCGGCACGGCGCGGATGGTGCGCACATTGGCCGTGACGTCCTCGCCGGTGACGCCGTCGCCGCGAGTCGCAGCGCGCTCGAGCAGTCCCTTGCGGTAGATGACGGTTACGGCCAGCCCATCGAGCTTCGGCTCGGCCGCGTAGTCGAGGTCGCCGGCGCGGCCCAAGCGCTCGTGGATGCGGCGGTCGAAGGCCTCGAGATCCTCCTCGGTGAAGGCGTTGTCGAGCGACAGCATCGGCACCTGATGCACCACGTCGCCGAAGGCGCTGCTCGGCTGGCCCGCGACGCGCTGGGTCGGAGAGTCCGGAGCGATGAGCTCCGGGTGCGCCGCTTCCAGCGCGCGCAATTCCTGCATCAGCCGGTCGTACTCGGCGTCGGACACCAGCGGATCATCGAGGACGTAATAACGATAGTCGTGCTGCGCGATCTGCGCGCGTAGCTCGGCGGCGCGCGCCGCCGCCGACGCCTTCACGAGGCGGTCCCGGTCCGCACCTGCTCGCGCAGCTGCGCGATGCGCGCCGGCGTGAGCGGGCTGCCGCGCTCATCCTGCAGCACTCCATGCAGGCGCTCGTTGAGATTGCGCGCGGTGAACACCAGCTCCTCGAAGGCCTGCGGCGGGGGCTTCGGGCCCGGCAGCACGGCAAACAGCGACAGCCCGCCGAAGTGCTGCGAGTCCATGGTCTGCATGTCGAAGGTGCCCGGGCGGGTGAGGTTCGCCGCGGAGAGAACCGCGCGCCGCTCCTCATCGGGCTTGTGGAAAATCGCAAACTGCCCGAGCACGAACCCTTCCGCCGCGAGCGCCTGCCGCAGCGAGCGCCCGGGGAAGCGCTCCCGGACCGGCGCCACCAGACGCACGGCCAGGACGCGCCGCTCCCGATCGGCCGGCCAGCTGACCAGCGGCTGCGGCGCGGCCGGCAGTTGTGGGAGGATCTCGCGCTGCGTCTCGTGCCGTGCCGGCGGCGGCGCGGCAGCGGTCACGTCCACCACGGCCCCGACGATCGGTGGCGCAGCCCGTTCGGAGTCAGCTGCCGCTGCGGCGGCGGGGCTCCCGGCGCCGGCGCTCTCCGCGCCGCCCTCGACTGCGGCCGGTTGCGCCGCCGGCTCGAGCACCGGCACGGCGTGCGGCTCCTCCGCGGGCCCGAGCTCGAGGACCGGCAACTCGGGTGATCGGACCGGCTCGCGCGCGCGCACCGCGGGCAGCGTCAGCGGCGGGTCGCGCACCAGACGCTCTTCCCGCTCCGGCGCCGCCTCGCGCGAGGGGGCGCGCGGCAGGGCTCCGCTTGCCTGCCGCGGGCGGCGCCGTTCCCACCACGCCAGCAACGCGATGAACAGCACCCCGAGAATCAGGAGCGTCCAGCGCAACTCGGACATCATGCCGCGGATGCCGCTCACCGCCGACTCACACCGCCGCCAGCCGTACCGCCTCGTCGACGTCCACCGTCACCAGGCGCGATACCCCCGGCTCGCTCATGGTCACGCCGATCAGCTGCGAGGCGAGCTCCATGGTGCTCTTGTTATGGGTGATGAAGACGAACTGCACGCGATTGGACATGTCGCGCACGATATCGCAGAAACGCCCAACATTGTGCTCATCGAGCGGCGCATCCACCTCGTCGAGCAGGCAGAACGGCGCCGGGTTGAGGTCAAAGATCGCAAACACCAGCGCGACGGCGGTGAGCGCCTTCTCGCCGCCCGAGAGCAGGTGGATGGTGCTGTTCTTCTTGCCGGGCGGCCGCGCCATGACCGCCACGCCGGCGGTGAGCTGGTCCTCGCCCGCCAGCTCGAGATACGCGTGCCCGCCGCCGAACAGGCGCGGGAACTTGTCGCGCAGACCCGCATTGATGCGCTCAAAGGTGTCCTCGAAACGCGTGCGGGTTTCCCGGTCGATGCGCCGCATGGCTTCATCCAGCGTCGCGAGCGCCGAGGTCAGATCGGCGAACTGGCTGTCGAGGTACTCCTTGCGCCGGGTATGCTCGCTGAGCTCCTCGATGGCGGCGAGATTGACCGACCCGAGCCGCTCGATGTCGGCTCGCGTCGCGGTGAGCGTCTGTTCCCAGGCCGCGACGTTCGCCTCGTCGGTCAGGGCCGCCAGCAGCGCGGCGGGTTCGCAGCCGGTCGCGGCCAGCTGCTCCGCGAGCGCCGCGCGGCGCACGTGCGTCTCCTGCGCCGCAAGCCGCGCCTGCTCCATCGCCTCGCGTGCCGCACTCGCGCGTTGCTCGGCCGCCTGCCGCTGCTCATCGAGCGCGCGCAGGGAGTCTTCCACCGCCTCGAGCTCCCGGCGCGCGAGCCCGAGCTGCTGTTCCACGCTGAGGCGCAGCGCCAGCGCCTCGTCGAGGCGCGCCTGCACGCTCACGATCGGCTCATCGCCCGAGGCGAGCTCGTGCTCGAGCTCGCCGCGCCGGCGCTGGAGCTGCGCGCGCTGCTCGTTCATCCGAGCCATACCGACCGCCACCGAGCTCTCGGTCGAGCAGCGCGATTCCACCTGCACGTCCAGCTCGCGCGCGGCCTGCTGCAGCGACTGTGCGCCTTCGCGCGCGCGCGCGACGCTGGCGCGTCGCGCCTCCCGCTCGGCGGTGAGCTCCTGACCGGCTGCTTCGAGCGCACTACGTGCGCCCACGGCGCGCTCGAACTCGGCGGCGGCGCGCTCCCGGGCCGCGGCGGTCGCGGCGCGCTCGCGCTCGAGCTCGCCGGCGTCCTGCTGCAGCCGCTCGTCCCGCAGGCTCAAACCCTCGGCGCGTGCCCGGCCGGCCTCGAGCGCCGCCAGCAGATCCGCGTGCCGCCGCTGCGCGGCCTGCAGCTCCCCCTGGGCGGCATCGCGCAGCGTTTCCGCGTCCGCCAGTGCCGCGCGCGCGGCACCCAGGGTCGCTTCCGCTGCGGCCGCGCACTCGCCCGCCGCGGCGGCGGCGCTGCGCAGTTCCTTCAGGCGCTGCTCGCGCGCCAGCACGCCGGCGCGCTGATCGGGCCCGCGGCTGACGCGCAGCCAGTTGCGCCCCACCCACTCGCCCGCGCGTGTGATGAGTGATTGTCCATCCGCGAGCGTCGCCCGCCCGTGCAACGCCTGCGGCAGCGAGTCGGCGGTCAGGATCTGCGCCAGATGCGCCGCGACGGCCGCCGGCCCGTGCACGCGGCTCGCCAGGGTCGGCGCTGCGCCGGCGTGCACGCTACCGTCGCTCTCGAGCAGCGTCACGCGCCCGGCGGTGAGCGAGCCGAGCGCTGCGGACACCTCATCGAGCTGCGCGACGCACACGGCCTCGAGGTAGTCGCCGAGCGCGGTCTCGACCGCGCGCTCCCAGTCGGGCTCGACTTCCAGCGCCGCGGCGAGGCGTGGCCGGCCGCCGAGCCCGCTGGACTCGAGCCACTCCGTCGCCTGTCCCGCCTGGCCGGAGAGCGCGGCCGCCTGCAGCGCTTCGAGTGAAGTCAGCTCCGCGCGGGCCGCCTCGCGCACGCCGCGCGCCTGCTCGAGCTGCCCTTCGGCGGCGAGCTGCGCCGCGCGCAGCGCCTGCACCTGCCCCTGTGCAGCGGCCAGCGCCTCCGCCAGCTGCGTGCCGGCTGCGCGCGCCTGCGATTCCTCGCGCGCGCGCCGTGCGAGCTCCTCGCCGGCACGCGGATCGCTGAGGGTCTGATGCTCCGCGGCGAGCCGCACGGCCTGGGCGCCGAGGCGCCGCAGCTGGTTCTCCAGCTGCTCGATGCGCGCGTGCTCGACCTGGGCACTCTGGTCCGCGGCCGCCGCGGCGCTGCTGTGCGCCTCCCAGCGCTGCTGCCAGTCCTGCAGCGCCTGCTCGCTCGCCTCCACTGCCGCGAGCGCTGCCTGCTCGGCCCGCTGCGCCGCCGCGCGCTCGGGCGCGAGCCGCGCGAGCTCGGCGCGCACGGCCGCAAGCTGCAGCTCGTCGCGAGCGATATGCGCGGACAGGTCGCCGAGCGCGGCGTGGGTCTGCTCGAGATCGGCGCGCCGGCGCTCGCGCAGCTCGCGCGTGTGCTCGAGCGATTGCTCGAGGCGCGAGATGTCCGCGCCGACCTCGTAGTAGCGCGCCTGCACCGCCGAGAGCTGATCGCCGTGCGCGTCGTGGAGCGCGCGCTGCCGCTCGATCGCGGCCTCGGCGGAGCGCTGGCCGGCGAGCTGTGCCTGCATGGCGAGCTCGCGCTCGCGCACCGCGGCATCCTGCAGCCGCGCGTCGCGGTCGAGCTCGCGCAGCCGCAACGCCAGCACTTCCGCGCTCAGGCGCCGCTCCTGCTCCTTCAGCGCCTGATAGCGGCGGGCGCCGGCGGCCTGGCGCTGCAGGTGGCGGATCTGCTTCTCGACCTCCTCGCGCACGTCCTGCAGCCGCTCGAGGTTCTCGCGCGTCTCGGCCACGCGCGCCTCGGTCTCCTTGCGCCGCTCCTGGTAGCGGGAGATGCCGGCCGCCTCCTCGACGAAGGCGCGCATGTCCTCGGCCTTCGCGTCGATGATGCGCGAGATCATGCCCTGCTCGATGATGGCGTAGCTGCGCGAGCCGAGTCCGGTGCCGAGAAACAGGCCGGTGATGTCCTTGCGGCGGCAGCGCGTACCGTTGATGAAGTAGGCGGAGGTGCCGTCGCGCGCAACCTGGCGGCGCAGCGAGATCTCGCCGTAGCTGGCGTAGGGACCGCCGATCTTGCCGTCGGCGTTATCGAAGATCAGCTCCACCGCGGCGCTGCCGACGGGCTTGCGGGCGCTCGAGCCGTTGAACACCACGTCCGCCATATTGTCGCCGCGCAGGTGCTTGGCCGACAGCTCGCCCATGACCCAGCGCACCGCGTCGATGACGTTGGACTTGCCGCAGCCGTTCGGGCCGACGACGCCGGTGAGATTGCTGGGGAAGTTGATTTGGGTCGGATCGACGAAGGATTTGAAGCCGGCGAGCTTGATCTTGGTCAGCCGCATCTGATGATTTCGTCCGTCGCGTCCGATCGCCTCCGCGGATGGTGTAGTGTAGAGCAATATGCCCGCGAGGCCCACCAGCGCGCTCGAGACCTTCGCCAATCCTCAGGCCGACCGCGACTACACCATTCGCCTGCAGATCCCCGAGTTCACTTGCCTGTGCCCGCGCACCGGGCAGCCGGACTTTGCGACCCTGGAGCTGGAGTACGTACCCGACCAGCTGTGCGTGGAGCTGAAGTCGCTGAAGCTCTACATCTGGTCATTCCGCGATCGCGGTGCATTTCACGAGGCGGTCGCCAACGAGATCGCCGGCCATCTCGAGGCGACGCTGCACCCGCGCTTCCTGCGCCTGACGGCGCGCTTCAACGTGCGCGGCGGCATCTCGACCACCATCGTCGCCGAGCGACGACAGAGCGACTGGCAGCCGCAGCCGCCGGTCACGTTGCCATAACGCGCACCCCGCACGCGGCTGCCACCGGCTGATGCGCCCCGGAACGCACCCGTGCGGCGTCCGGGACCGGCTGCGAGCAGGCGCCTGCGCGCCCGGGCCGCTACACCCTGCTCCGGGACACTGTACACTCCGGGGTCGGCCGGTATAATCGCGCGTTCTTCAGGAGGCGGATGCCGATTTGAGGAGCCATTGATGCCGGCCAAGAGACCTGCGCCGAAGTCCGCGAAGGGCAAGAAGGCGGCAAGCCGGCCCACCATCAGAAAGTCGCTCGCCCGCAGGCCCGACAGCGCTCGTGCCAAGGCGGCGGCAGCGCATGTGCGTAAGAGCAGCGCGGTCCCGGCGCGCAAGCCTGCGGCGGCACCTGCGCCAGCCGCAGCCCAGGAAAGCGCTGCCGCTGTGAAGAAGCCGCTGCGCAGCGGCCCGCCGGTCGCACCGCCGCCGTCCGTCGCCGGCCTGGTCGCCACGGCGCGCGCGGCGACTACCGAGAGCGACGACAGCGAAGGCCTCGAGCCCGGCAGTCTGCTCGCCGGCCCGCGCAATGTGCAGCCCTACATCGTCAAGCGCGGCGAGCTGTACATGAGCAAGGAGCAGCTCGAGCACTTCCGCAACATCCTCAACAGCTGGAAGCGCGATCTCATGGTCGAGGTCGATCGCACCGTGTCGCACATGAAGGACGAGGCGGCGAACTTCCCCGATCCCAACGACCGCGCCACCCAGGAAGAGGAGTTCAGCCTCGAGTTGCGCACGCGCGATCGCGAACGAAAGCTCATCCGCAAGATCGACGACGCACTGAAGCGCATCGAGGACGGCTCGTACGGCTACTGCCTCGAGACCGGCGAAGAGATCGGCATCAAGCGCCTCGAAGCGCGTCCGGTGGCGACGCTCAGCATCGAAGCGCAGGAGCGGCGCGAGCGGCGCGAGCGTCAGTACGGCGATCGCGACGACCGCTATCGCTGAGCCCGGCGCGGCGGCGACGTGGCGCGCCGCGGCACCTCCTTATGTCGGGCGCTTCGCGCCCTCCCCCACCGGATCGCTGCACCTCGGATCGCTGATCGCAGCGCTCGGCAGTTTCGCCGACGCCCGCAGTCACGGCGGCCGCTGGCTGGTGCGCATGGAGGATCTGGACGTCGCGCGTGTCGTGCCGGGCTGCGCGGACCGGATCCTGCGCACGCTGGAGGCCTTCGGCCTCACCTGGGACGGCGCGGTCGAGTACCAGAGCGCCTGCACCGCCTACTACGCGCAGGCACTGCACACCCTGAAGAGCCGGGGAGCGACCTTCGAGTGCAGCTGCCCGCGTCGCGCGCGCGCTCCCGAGAACGGCTACCCAGGCACCTGCCGGCACGGCCCGACGCGCTCCGGGCCCACCGCGACGCGCTTTCGGGCTGATGACCGCATGGTCGACTTCGAGGATCGCGCCCAGGGGACGTGCCGCTTCGCGCTGCGCGAGCGCGGCGACGTGATCATCCGCCGCCGCGATGGCGTCTTTGCCTATCAGCTCGCCGTTGTAGTGGACGATGCCCGCCAGGGGGTCACGGACGTCGTGCGCGGTGCTGATCTGCTCGATAGCACGCCCTGGCAGCTCGCACTGCAGCAGGCGCTGTCGCTACCCGCGCCCCGTTACCTGCACCTGCCGCTGGTCGTCGAGCCCGGTGGAGGAAAGCTAGCCAAATCAAGGCGTTCCATAGCCCTCGAGGCCGCGAAGATCGGCCGACAGCTGCACCAGGCGCTGTGCCTGCTGCACCAGGATCCGCCGGCAGAGCTCGCGCTCGAGTCTGGTGGCACGGTGCTGGCCTGGGCCTGTGCGCACTGGCGACCGGAGCGCTTTCGGGGCGTGCGGGAAGTGCGCGTCCCGTCCTGACGCGCGCCGTCCGCCCGCGCCGGGCGCCTAAAAGCTTCGTTCGCAGCACCGAATGTAATAAGGTATATAGCTTGATGCCCTGCACTAAGGAAGGTGCATAACTCCTAGTGAGGGAATGCGATGAACGAACCGCGCACAATAAAGAAGTATCCGAACAGGCGGTTGTACGACACGGTTGAGAGCCGCTACATCACGCTGGCCGACATCCGCCGGCTGGTGCTCGAGCGCATCGACTTCGTGGTCGTCGACAAGAAGACTCAGGGAGACATCACGCGCTCCATCCTGCTGCAGGTGATTGCCGAGCAGGAGCACGGGGGCGAGCCGCTGATGAGCCGCGACTTTCTCTCGCAGGTGATCCGCTCCTACGGCGCCGGAGTGCGCGGTGCCATGGGCAATTACCTCGAGCAGAGTCTGAAGCTGTTCGCCAGCCAGAACGCGAGCCGCAGTCCGCCGGGCTGACCGCGTCAGGGCTGCGCATCATCCTCTGCCGGCCGCACACGCCGCGCCGGCGCCCGGGGGTCAGTCCGCGCTCACATCGCGCATCGACAGGCGGATGCGGCCCTGGCGGTCCACCTCGAGCACCTTCACGCGGATCACGTCGCCTTCCTTCAGCTTGTCGCTGACACGCTCGACGCGCTCGTTCGAGATCTGCGAGATGTGCACCAGGCCGTCACGCCCGGGCAGAATGGTCACGAAGGCGCCGAAGTCCATGAGCCGCGCCACCTTGCCCTCGTACACCCGCCCCACCTCGACATCGGCGGTGATCAGCTCGATGCGCCGCTGCGCCTCGCGCCCCGCGGCCCCGCTCACCGAGGCGATCTTCACGGTGCCGTCGCTCTCGATGTCGATGGTGGTGCCGGTCTCCTCGGTGATCTGGCGAATGACCGCCCCGCCCTTGCCGATGACGTCGCGGATCTTCTCCGGGTCGATCTTGAGGGTGATGATCGAGGGAGCCCACTCGGACATCTTCTCGCGCGGCTGGCGCAGCACCTTGTTCATCTCCTCGAGAATGTGGAGCCGGCCAGCGCGCGCCTGCTCGAGCGCGACGCGCATGATCTCCGCCGTGACTCCCTCGACCTTTATATCCATCTGCAGCGCCGTGACGCCGTCCCTGGTGCCGGCGACCTTGAAGTCCATGTCGCCGAGGTGATCCTCGTCGCCGAGGATGTCGGTGAGCACCTGATAGCGGCCGCCCTCAAGCACCAGGCCCATGGCGACGCCGGCCACCGGCGCCTTGATCGGCACGCCGGCATCCATCAGGGACAGCGACGTGCCGCACACGCTGGCCATCGAGCTCGAGCCGTTCGACTCGAGGATTTCCGAGACCACGCGAATCACGTACGGGAAAGTGCTCATGTCGGGCATCACGGCGTTCACACCGCGGCGTGCGAGGTTGCCGTGGCCAATCTCGCGGCGCTTCGGCGAGCCCATCATGCCGGTCTCGCCCACCGAGAACGGCGGAAAGTTGTAATGCAGCATGAATGGCTCGCGGCGCTCGCCCTCGAGGGCGTCGATGATCTGCGCGTCGCGCGTCGTGCCGAGGGTGGTCACCACCAGTGCCTGGGTTTCTCCACGGGTAAACAGCGCCGAGCCGTGCGTGCGCGGCAGCACGCCGACCTTGACGGTGATGGGACGCACGGTGCGCCTATCGCGCCCGTCGATGCGCGGCTCGCCGTTGAGTATCCGCTGGCGCACGATGCTGCTCTCGAGCCTGAAGAGCGCGCTCTCGACGGCCGGCGCACTCCATCTGGGCGACTCGCCGCCGCTGAGTGCGGTGAGCGTCTGGGTCTTGATCTCGCTCAAGCGGGCGTGGCGCTGCTGCTTCTCCGTGATGCTGTAGGCCTCGGCGAGTGCTCCCTGCGCCTGCTGGATCACGGCGCTGGTCAGCTCGGCGTGCTCCGCCGGCGGCTGCCAGTTCCAGCGCGGCTTAGCGGCCTGGGCCGCAAGCTCGCGGACGGCGCGGATGGCGATCTGCATCTGTTCGTGGCCGTACACCACCGCGCCGAGCATAACCTCCTCGGACAGGCCCTTGGCCTCCGACTCCACCATGAGCACGGCGTGCTCGGTGCCGGCTACCACCAGGTGCAGCTGCGATTGCGTCAGCTCGCGGGCGGTCGGGTTGAGCAGGTAGTGGCCGTCTTTCCAGCCGACGCGCGCCGCCCCGATCGGGCCGTTGAAGGGAATCCCCGAGAGCGCCAGCGCCGCGGACGCCCCGAGCAGCGCCGGAATGTCGGCGTCGATGTCCGGATCCATCGACAGCACCGTCGCCACCACCTGCACCTCGTTGAAGAAACCGTCCGGGAACAGTGGCCGGAGCGGGCGGTCGATGAGCCGCGAGGTGAGCGTCTCCTTCTCCGTAGGGCGTCCTTCACGCTTGAAGAAGCCCCCAGGGATCCGTCCCGCCGCGTAGGTCTTCTCGACGTAATTCACCGTGAGCGGAAAGAAGTCCCGTCCCGGCGTGAGTGCCTGCTTGGCACAGGCGGTGACCAGTACCACCGTCTCGCCCATCGAGACGCGCACCGCGCCCTCGGCCTGGCGGGCGACCTCGCCAGACTCAATGGTTACGGTGTGCGGGCCATAAGGAAATGACTTGCTGACGACGCTCACAGCTAAATTCCTCGAAAGTGAAATGGGCGGCAAAAAACACCGCGGCCGCGCTCGCGGGAGCAGCGGCCCGTAGGCGTTTCAGCGGCGAAGCCCAAGGCGCTCAACGAGCTCCTGGTACTTCTCTGGCTGCGTGGCTCTGAGGTAATCGAGGAGCTTGCGGCGCTGGTTCACGAGCTTGACGAGCCCGCGACGCGAGGCGTGATCGCGTTTGTGTGCCGTGAAGTGCTCGCCGAGTCCGTTGATCCGCTCGGAAAGCAGCGCGACCTGCACTTCGGGTGAGCCGGTGTCGGCCGGCCCGCGGCGGAACTGCGCGAGGATTCCGCCCTTTTTCTCGCTGGTTAAAGCCATTGCGCGATAATCCTAACTACTTGTCTTAAGAGCCCTTTTGGTAAGCCGCGCATTCTACCCGCGCGCGCATCGCCGCCACAAGCCAAGCAGTGGCATGTGCACTTGCACA
>DASPPI010000008.1:0-4044 GCA_035625615.1 Steroidobacteraceae bacterium
GACGAACAGCGGTTGGCCGAATTCGACCGGGTCGCCGTTGCGGGCCATGATCGAGGTGATGCGGCCGGCCTTGTCGGCCTCGATCTGGTTCATCATTTTCATCGCCTCGATGATGCACAGAACCTGGCCGACCTTGATCTCGTCGCCGATCTCGACGAACGCTTTCGCACCGGGCGACGGTGAGGCGTAGAAAGTGCCCACCATGGGCGCCGTGATCACGTGCTCGCCCGACTTGGGTTTCGGCGGCGTCCCTTCCGGACCCGCCGGCACGCCGGGCGCCGCCGCGGGGGCGGCAGCGGCGTTGGCGGCCGGGGCGGTCGCCTGAGTGACCGGCGGCAGCGTCTGCGCCGTGGCGCCCCCCGCAGGCAGGCGGCTGATGCGCACCGCCTCTTCCCCTTCCTTGATCTCGATCTCCGCGATGCCGGATTCCTCCAGCAGCTCGATCAGTTTCTTGATTTTTCGGATATCCATGCCGGGAATGCCCCCAAGGGATCGGCCGGTGGCGAGCGGGCGTCAGGGTGCGCGGGCGAGCCGCTGCGCGGCGGCGCGCACAGCTGCCTCGTAGCCAAATGCGCCGAGCCCGCAGATCACGCCCACCGCGATGTCGGAGAAATACGAGTGCCGGCGGAACGGCTCGCGGGCCAGGGGGTTAGATAAGTGCACCTCGATAAACGGCAGCGCGGTCGCGAGCAGGGCGTCGCGCAGCGCGATGCTCGTGTGGGTGAACGCTCCCGGATTGATGATCAGGAATGCCACGCCCTCTGCCCGCGCCCGTTGCACACGCTCGATGAGCTCGTGCTCGGCGTTGCTCTGGAAGGCGGTGAGCTCGTGTCCGGCCTCGCGTGCCACCGTGGCCGCCCGCTGCTCGATCGAGTCGAGCGTGTCGGTGCCATAGACGGCCGGTTCCCGACTGCCGAGCAGATTGAGGTTCGGGCCGTTCAGCAGCAGCACTCGGGCCATGAGCCTTCAGAACTTCTTTATTTGACGTACTTGCGAGCGGACCGGCGGCGAATGTAACCTAATTCGCAGCGATTGGGATACTTTTTGTAGCGATTTTCGTGGATCTGGCAGGATTTGGCTCGCGGCGCTAGCCCCCGGAGGCTGTCCGCGCCATGCTGAGCCTTCGCAGACCGTCGGAAATCTCAGTCCGGGCTGCCGCCAGGCTCAGTTTTCCGGTGTCGACCGCATGCACCTGCTGCAAGATGAGCTCTGCCTCGTCACGGTGCAGCTCGCCGACCTTGAGGGCAACGATTCGGCCGTTGCGGTCGGCGAACACGCTGAACGGCAGAACCACCTCCATGCCGAAAGCGCTCGCCGCAGCGAGGCCCCCCTCCTCGCCGATGAGGACAGGATAGTCGATTCCATGGTCAGCGCCGTATTGACGCACCGCATCACGGTGGTCGATCGCAATCCCGATCAGCTCGAGTCGGTCGGCGCGGTGCTCCTGCCGCAGCGTCCTCAGCAGCGGGATTTCCCGGCGGCAGGGCTCGCACCAGGTCGCCCAGAAATTGATCAGCAGCGGCCTGCCCTGCCAGTCCGCCAGACGGCGCATCGTTCCATCCGGGTCCGCAAGAACGATCTCGGGCAGCTGCTCGGGAATGGGATGCGCCGCCGTGGCGGAGCGCTGCGATGCGCCGAAGTCAGTGCCGGACGACGGGCTCGGTGTCGGGGCGCTGCCCGCGGCCGTTTTCGCGACCGGGGCGGCATGCAGCCCGAGACGTGCGGTGGTGAGGCGCTGAGCGAGGAAGCCGGCAATGGCCGACGTGATCAGGACACCGGCGACCAGGAGTCCGACCGGGCGCGCTCCGGGGCGCTGATCGCTCACGAAGCAGTGCGCAGCGCGGCGCGGGTGCGGGCGGCGAAGGCCTCAGCCTTCATATAGCCCACGACCCGGTAGGCGGCGCGCTCGCGCCCGTCCGCTCCATAGAACGCAATCGTCGGCGGTCCGAAGATTCCGAAGTGTCTGAGCAGCGCCTGATCGTCGGCATCGTTGCGCGTCACATCGGCGCGCAGCAGCACGGCGTTGCTGAGCGCGGCCTGTACCTGCGGGTCGGTGAAGGTGTAGCGCTCCATTTCCCGACAGGACGTGCACCAGTCGGCCGAGAAGTCCACCAGCACCCCGCGCCCCTGCGCGCTGGCCTGCGCAACTTGCCGATCGAGATCGGCGAGCGACTTGATCGGGCGAAACGGCAGGGCATGGGCGCGGGCCGTGAGGGCCGGAATCGGTGCGAGCGGATCGGTGCCGCCGAGCGCGGCGCCTGCGGCAAGTGCCACACCGTAGAGCGCGGCGACGAGTCCGGCGGCGCGCAGCCCCCAGGTCGCCGCCGAGTGCGTGCGCAGCTCGAACCACAGCAGCCAGGCGAGCGTAAGGGCCGGGAGCGCCCACAGCAGCAGCGCGGGGCGCTCCGGCACCACACGCGCGAGCATCCAGGCGGCGACTGCCAGCATCATGACGCCGAACAGCTTCTTGATCAGGTCCATCCAGGGACCCGCTCTCGGCAGGAGCTTTCCGGCGGAGGCTCCCACGATCAGCAGCGGGGTACCCATGCCGATCCCCATGGCGAACAGCGCCGCGCCGCCGCGCACGATCTGTCCGGTCTGGCTGATGAAGAGCAGGGCAGCAACGAGCGCCGGCCCTACACAGGTGGTCACGATCAGCGCCGACAGCGCGCCCATGATCGCGACGCCGCCGAAGGTACCGGCGGACTGGCGATTGCTGATGTCGGCGATGCGGCTCTGGACGGCGATCGGCATCTGCACGGTGAACAGACCGAACATCGACAGCGCCATCGCCACGAACACCACGGCGAACAGCATGAGCACCCACCATTGCTGGAACAGCGCCTGCACTTCTTTCCCCATCGCCGCGCCGGCGACACCGGCGGCCGTGTAGGTGAGCGCCAGCCCGAGCACGTAGCTCAAAGACAGCGCGAAGGCACGCCCGGTCGTCTTGCGCTGGCTGCCGGCGATGATGCCCGAGAGGATCGGAACCATGGGCAATACGCAGGGCGTGAAAGCGAGCAGCAAGCCAGCGATATAGAAGCCACCCAGCATCAGGAAGACATTGCCGCCGATCAGCCGGACGAAACGTGACTGCTCCGAGGGGGGATCGGCGCCGCCCTCACCGGAGGAAGCGCCGGGTCCCCTACCGGAGGCGCCGCCGGCCGACAGGGAGAGCCTGAGGCTCTTGGTGATCGGGGGATAGCAAAGGCCCTTGTCGGCACATCCCTGGTAGGTGACCTGCAGGGGCAGCTCGAGGAGGCCGCCGCGGGCCCGCATGACCGCCACGGTGGCGAGCAGCTCGTGGTGATAGACCTCCTGGCGGCCGAAGTACCCGTCGTTCTTCACCTCGCCGGGCGGAAACTGCAGAGTGCCGAGCTGCGCGCTGGCGCTCGACGTGGTGACCTTGATCCGGGCGCGATAGAGGTAGTAGCCCTCGGCGATCTCCCAGTTCAGGCGGATCCGGTCGGTGCCGTCGGCGAGCGCGTCGAACCGAAACGCCTCATCAGCCGGCAGGAAATCGTCCGCGGCGCCCTTGTGCGCGCCGAGGATCGCATCGATGCCGCCGGCTTTGGCCGGAGCGGCTGCCGGCGGCGTCGGGTCGCCCGCCGTAGCGCCGGGGGCCGGCGACTGCGCCTGAAGGCTCACGGTGGCCGCGAGCAGCACGACCATCGCAATATGTTTAACGGAGATCCGAACCATGTCGGGCGTCCAGTCAGTTGGGGACGCTTATAGCTCAGTCCTTGGACGAACGGCAGGAACTGCAGTTCATCCTGCGCAAGGACCTCGCGCGGCGCGACCTTAGCGCATGATCGCAAAAAAGTGCCTCGAGCGACTTGAATTTGCAGGCTGCCTCCCTATCATTAGCAGCCGCCAGGAGGGAGTGCTAACAACCCCCGGGCGAGAAACCATTCATTTATCAGTGCTTTAAGGAGCGTTCACATGAAGATTCGTCCTCTTCATGACCGCGTGATCGTGAAGCGCCTGGAGGAGGAGCGTACCTCTCCCGGTGGCATCGTGATTCCCGATACCGCGGCAGAGAAG
>DASPPI010000009.1:0-20535 GCA_035625615.1 Steroidobacteraceae bacterium
AACGACAACCGCCCCGATCACATCATCACCATCGAGGACCCGATCGAGTTCGTGCACGAGTCCAAGCGCTGCCTGGTCAATCAGCGCGAGGTGCACCGCGATACGCTCGGCTTCAGCGAGGCGCTGCGCTCGGCGCTGCGCGAGGACCCCGACGTGATCCTGGTCGGCGAAATGCGCGACCTGGAGACCATCCGCCTGGCGCTCACCGCCGCCGAGACCGGCCACCTGGTGTTCGGCACGCTGCACACCTCTTCCGCCGCCAAGACCATCGACCGCATCGTCGACGTCTTTCCCGGCGACGAGAAGGACATGGTGCGCTCGATGCTGTCGGAGTCGCTGCGCGCCGTCATCTCGCAGACGCTGCTCAAGAAGAACGGCGGCGGGCGCGTGGCGGCGCACGAGATCATGATCGGGACGCCGGCGATCCGTAACCTGATCCGCGAGGGCAAGATCGCGCAGATGTACTCCTCCATTCAGACCGGCGGCGCGCAGGGCATGCAGACGCTCGACCAGTGCCTGACGGAGCTGGTCGCCAAGGGTATCGTCAGCAAGGAAGAGGCGCGCTATAAGGCGCAGAACAAGGACGCGTTGTAGAGCGCGTCGGGGGTCGAGACAACATGGACCGCGATCAAGCCATCAAGCTGATGCAGGACCTGCTGCGGCGGGTGACCGAAAAGAAGGCCTCGGACCTGTTCATCACCGCGGGCTTCCCGCCGGCGATCAAGATCGACGGCGAGATCCGCCCCCAGAGCGAGCGCGCCCTCACCGGCGAGCAGTCGGCGACGCTGGTGCGCGCCATCATGAACGACCGGCAGACCAAGGAATTCGACGCCACCAAGGAGTGCAACTTCGCCATCGCCCCGCCGGGCATCGGCCGCTTCCGCGTGAGCGCCTTCGTGCAGCAGGGCGCCATCGGCTGCGTCATCCGCCTGATCAACGCCAAGATCCCGACGTTCGAGGAGCTCGAGCTGCCGCCGATTCTCAAGGAGGTCGTGTTGTCCAAGCGCGGCCTGGTGATCATCGTCGGCGGCACCGGCTCGGGCAAGTCCACCACGCTCGCCGCAATGGTCGGCTACCGCAACGAGAAGACCCGCGGCCACATCGTCACCATCGAGGACCCGGTCGAGTACGTGCATACCCACAAGGGCTGCGTGATCACCCACCGCGAGGTCGGCGTGGACACCGAATCCTGGGGCAACGCGCTCAAGAACACGCTGCGCCAGGCGCCGGACGTGATCCTCATCGGCGAGATCCGTGACCGCGACACCATGGAGTACGGCATCCAGTTCTCCGAGACCGGTCACCTGGTGCTCGCCACGTTGCACGCCAACAGCGCCAACCAGGCGCTCGACCGCATCATCAACTTCTTCCCCGACGAGCGCCGCGACCAGCTGCTCATGGACTTGTCGCTGAACATCCGCGCCATGGTGTCGCAGCGCCTCATCCCGCGCGAGGCGGGCGTCGGGCGCATCGCGGCCATGGAGATCATGCTCAACTCGCCGCTCATCCAGGACCTGATCTTCAAGGGCGAGGTGGCCAAGATCAAGGAAGTGATGTCGCGCTCGACCCGACTCGGCATGAAGACCTTCGACCAGGCGTTGTTCGAGCTGTACGAGACCGGCTTTATCTCCTACGAGGATGCGCTGCGCAATGCCGATTCGAAGAACGAGCTGCGCCTGCGCATCAAGCTCGACAGCAAGCGCGAGCAGAAGCACATCGAGGAGGGTGGCACGCTGAAGATCGTCGAGGAAGAGCAGGGCCGTAGCCTGTGAGAGCGGCCCAGGACGTGAAGACCCGCGAAGACCTCGAGGCCACCGGGCCCAATCCGGCGTTGACGGACGCGGTCACCGCGGCGGTGACGTCGCGTCACCCGACGCTCAACACCAAACCGCTGTTCAAGCTGATGGTGGAGAAGAAGGCCTCGGACCTGTTCTTCACCTCCAATGCCCCCATCAAGATCAAGATCGAGGGCCAGATCCTGCCGGTGAACAAGCAGGTGCTGACCCCGGAGACCGTGCGGCAGACGGCCTTCGCGCTCATGTCGAGCGAGCAGCGCGAGCATTTCATGAAGGAGTGGGAGCTCGACTTCGCGGTCTCCGAGCCGGGGCTGGGGCGCTTTCGCGTCAACGTGTTCATGCAACGCGGCTTCCCGGCGATGGTGATGCGTTACATCACCGCCGATATGCCGCGGCTCGATTCGCTGGGGCTCCCGGAAGTGGTCGCCGAGCTGACGCTCATGAAGCGCGGCCTGCTCCTCATGGTGGGGGCCACCGGCTCGGGCAAGTCCACCACGCTCGCGGCGATGATCAACTACCGCAACGAGAACGTCTCCGACCACATCGTCACCATCGAGGACCCGATCGAGTTCCTGCACGCCAACAAGCGCTCGATCGTCAACCAGCGCGAGGTGGGGCTGGACACCAAGAGCTACTCGCGCGCGCTGCGCGGCGTGGTGCGCGCGGCGCCGGACGTGATCCTGATCGGCGAGATCCGCGACAAGGAGGGCATGGAAGCCGCCATCAACCTGGCGGGCACCGGCCACCTGGTGCTCGCCACGCTGCACGCCAACAACTGCGCCGAGTCGCTCGACCGCATCATCAACATGTTCCCGCGCGACCAGCACAACCAGATCTTCCTCGACCTGTCGCAGTACCTGCGCGCCATCATGGCGCAGCGCCTGGTGATGGGTAGGGACAACCGCCGCGTCGCTGCGGTCGAGATCATGAGAAACACGCCGCACATCGCGACCCTCATCAAGAAGGGCGACGTGGTGTCGATCAAGGAAGCCATCAACGTCTCGAGCGATGTGAGCATCCAGAGCTTCGACGCCTCGCTGTTCAATCTGTACAAGCAGGGCCGCGTGGCGCTCGAGGAAGCGCTCGCCAACGCCGACTCGCGCGCCAACCTCGAGGCGAAGATCAACTTCGGCTAGGCGTTACGGCGGCATCACGGTCATGGCGCCCGTTCAGCCCGCGGCACTGATCACACACAGACCCAGCACCGCGGTGAGACGACGCTTCATTCCTCATCCAACCCGCCAGCTGCCTCGTCAGAACACCGTGTAGGCGTCGAACACCGGCCCATCCACGCACACTCGCTTCATCGCCGGCCCCGCCGGCGTGCGCACCTGCACCGCGCAGCCGGCGCATCCGCCGACCGCACAGGCCATGAACTCCTCGAGCGATACCTGGCAGGGCAGGTGGTAGCGGCGCGCCAGCTGCGCGCTCGCTTCCAGCATCGGCGTCGGTCCGCAGGAGAAGATCTCCACCTCGGCGAGCTCGGTGGACCCTAAGGAGGCGAGCCACGCCTCGGCGAGCTCGGTGACCCATCCGGGAAAACATCCCGGGAAGTCCGCGCGGCTCGCCAGGCGGCTCGGCACGCCCCATTGCTCGAGCAGCGGCATGCAGGCGATGCTGCCGGCGGGCATGCCGGGCACGATGAGCGTCGAGGGGCGGGTGCGAAACGGGAATGGCACTTCCGATCCCATGAGCACTAGGGGCTTCCACGCGCCGCCGGGCCGCGCGCGCAGGTGCTCGGCGAGGAATACCATCGGCGGGATGCCCACGCCACCGCCCAGCAGCAGCGCCCGCGGCCGCTCCGCGTGTGCGCTGAAGGGCCGCCCGATCGGCCCCAGCACGCTCGCCTCGTCACCGGCCTGGCGGGCGGACAAGGCCCGCAGCCCCGAGCCCACCACCTTGTAGAGCAGCTCGATCCAGCCTGCACGGGCATCGGCGCGCATGATCGACAGCGGCCGCCGCATCGGGATCGAGGCGTCGCAGGTGATGTGCACGAAACTGCCCGGCTCGGCGCGGGCGGCGCACTTGGGCGCCTCCAGGCGCAGCACGAACTGCCGGGCGTCGTAGGCGAGCTGCGAGATGACACGGGCCTTCTCCAGGAAGATCGTGCCACGTGTGCTGCTGGTCATGGCCCACCGCCACGCGAGGTCAGCACCTCCTCGAGCACCGCCATGCGCACGGCGACGCCGTTACGCACCTGGTCGCGGATGACCGACTGCGGGCCGTCGGCGACGTCGGAGGCGATCTCGATGCCGCGGTTCATCGGCTGCGGGTGCATGACGATGACATCGGGCCGCGCCAGCGCGAGTCGCTTATAGGTCAGTCCCCAGGCCGCGAAGTAGCGCTCGCCGTCGGGCAGCTCCGCGTCCGACATGCGCTCCTTCTGGATGCGCAGCATCATGACGACGTCGGCGTCCCGGAGGGCGTCGCTGAGGTGGGTGTGACGCTCGCAGCCGGGGAACTCGTGGGCTTCCGGCATGAGGGCCGGCGGAGCGGCGAGCGCGCAGCGGCTGACGCCGAGCGTGCGCAGCGCGTGCCAGGCCGAGCGCGCCACGCGCGAGTGGCGGATGTCGCCCACGATCGCGATCCCGAGCCCGGCGAAGCGTTGCTTGCGCTGATATATGGTGAGCGCGTCCAGCAGGCCCTGCGTCGGGTGCGACACGTGCGCCTCGCCGGCGGAGAGCACGCTCACATGGGGCGCCACGTGCGCAGCCACCAGGCCCGGGACCCCGGCCTCCGCGTCGCGGATGACGAACGCATCCACGTGCAGCGACTGCAGCGTGTAGATGGTATCGAGCATGCTCTCGCCCTTGACGCGCGAGGACAGCTGCACCTCGAGATTCACGACGTGGGCGCCGAGGCGCTTGGCGGCGAGCTCGAAGCTCACGCGCGTGCGCGTGGAGGGCTCGGTGAACAGGTTCGCCACCGTGGCGCCGGCGAGCGTCTGGCTCAGCGCCGGCTTCACGCCGAGCGGCCGCACGAAGCTCTGTGAGCGCTCGAGCAGATGCTCGAGCTGCGCTCGTGAGAGCGTCTCGAGGGTGACCAGATGGCGTAGTGTCCCGTCGGGGCGCAGCTGATCGGTCATGGATTCATTTCCCCTCGCCCTGCAGGAAGCGCCCGAGGATCACGGCCGCAGCCGCGCTGTCGACGTCGGCGCGTTGCACGCGCCGGCGACGCCGCCCGCTGGCGCGCTGCTCCTTCAGCGCCGCGCTCGCCTCGAGCGAGGAGAAGCGCTCATCGACCAGGTGAACGGGCAGGGCGAAGCGGCGCTCGAGTTCGGCAGCGAAGCGCCGTGCGGCCGCCTGCAGCGCCCCGTCGCTCCCGTCGGCATGGTACGGCGCCCCCACCACCAGCATCCCCGGCGCGAGCGCGCGTACCTCGCGCGCGATCGCCTCCCAGTCGGGGCCTGTGCGGGAGACCGCGGCCGTGCCGCGCGGGGCGGCCTGCCCCGTCAGCGTGTCGCCGGAGGCGATGCCAATGCGTTTGAGTCCGAAATCGAAGGCGAGGACTACTTTCGCCCGCGTCATGCCCTGGCGGTGCGCGGCTCAGGCATGCCCGGCCTCGGTGCTGAGGCGATCGACATCGACGCCCAGCAACCGCCACGCGCCCGCCCAGCGCTCCTCGAACGGCAGCTCGAAGACCACGCGCGGGTCGACCGGCATGGACGCCCAGGCGTTGTCCTTCATCTCGCGCTCGAGCTGTCCGGACTCCCAGCCGGCGTAGCCGAGGGCGATGAAGGCATCCGACGGGCCCTCGCCCCGCGCCATCGCCGCCAGCACGTCGCGCGAGGTGGTCACCTGGATCGTGTCCGAGACCCGGTGCGTGTGATCCCACTGGCCGCCCGGGCGGTGCAGGACGAAGCCGCGGTCGGTGTGCACCGGACCGCCGCGCAGCACCGGCTGCGCCGCGATGTACTCGGTGGAGGGCTCGAGCTTCATCTGCGACAGCACGTCCGAGAGCCGCATCGGCAGCGGCTTGTTGAGAACGATGCCGAGCGCTCCCTTGTCGGTGTGCTCGCAGATGATGGCCACGGTCTGTGCGAAGTTCGGGTCCGTGAGCTGGGGCATGGCGATCAACAGGTGGTTGGTGAGGCTGCCGCCCTCGGCATCGCCGAACGTCGGGCCGCCCTTCGCCTCACTGGGGAGGTCTCCGCCGCTCATGGAGCTGTGCCTGCCGCCCATGGTCCGCAGTATGGGCATGGTGGCGGCCAGTCTCAAGGCGCGGTTGACACGGTGCCGCTTCCGAGTCGCCCGCCTGTGAACTGCCACTCGTAAGCGAAGTGCAGCACGCGGTACTGCGCCAGCTCCGGCGGGAAGGGGTCGAAGGGGCTCGCCAGCTTCAGCGTGGCGAGCGCCGCCTGGTCGAGTTCCGCATCGCCGCTCGAGCGGCGGATCTCCGCGATCCGGATGCGACCGTCGGAATCGATCGCCACCGCCACCAGGGGGCTCGACTTGGCGCCGGTGGTGCGCGCGGCGGTGGGGAAGTTGATCGTGCCGATGCGCTCGACCTTGCGCCGCCAGGCATCGAGGTAGGGCGCGAGCGCGGCGGCCCGCGTATCCGGGGTAATCCACAGCTCGTCGTGATTCGGCCCGCGCAGCTCCGCCGGCCCCTGCTCATCCTCAGGTCCGGGTGGCGCGACCGGGGTCTCATCGAGCAGCAGCGGGCGGTTGCGCACCGTTCCCGTGTCGCCGGCCTCGGCGAGGTAGCGCACGTCCGTGCTCCAGGCGGTCGTGGTGAGCACGCGCTCGTTGGGGCCTCCGGCGCGGTCGTGCCGGTCGGCGAGGGTTTCGCCGTCGGGTGTGCCTGCATGCTTCGGGGTGGGGACCGTCGAGGCCCGGTTGTGCGGCGCTTTCGGAATGCGCGTGTTGCCCGAGCCGAGCTGGGTGCGCTGCGCCAGGTAGGTCGCCGAGGGGTTGCGGTCAGCCGAGGGCAGCTCGTCCGAGACCAACAGCACCTCGAGCCCGGGCGCGGCGTCCTGGTCGCCGGCGGAGGCGTTGAAGGTGAGCCCGAGAATGATGAGCCCGTGCAGCAGGGCGGCGAGGAACAGCATGGTCAGCAGGCGATCCCACACCGGGGCCCGGCCCTCCCGCAGCATGAGTGCGCGGCGCGGCACAGTGCTCAGCCGGCCTTGCCGGAGGCCGACGCCGCGGCAGCTGCCTCGTCGGGGGTCGATGCCGGGGCCTGCGGCGGCGCCTGCGAGTGTGGCGGCGCCTGCGAGTGTGGCGGCGCCTGCGGGTGTGCAGGCGCCTGCGGGTGTGCAGGCGCCTGCGGGCGTGGGGACACCTGCGGGGGCGCGGATAAGCGCGCTTGCGCACGGGCGGCGAGGCGCCGCTCGATGGCGGCGATCAACAGCTCCCCGATCTTGAGGCCGAACTGCTTATCGAGCTCACGGATCCCCGTGGGACTCGTGACGTTGATCTCCGTCACGAAGCCGCCGATGACATCGAGGCCCACGAATAGCATGCCGCGCGCCGCGAGCGTCGGGCCGATCTGGCCGGCGAGCCAGCGGTCGCGCTCGCCGAGCGGGCGGCCGATGCCGCGTGCGCCGGCGGCCAGATTCCCGCGGTGATCGTCGGCCGCGGGGATACGCGCCAGGGCGTAGGGGACCGGCTCACCGTCGACCAGCAGCACGCGCGCATCACCCGACTCGGTGATTTCGGGGATGTAGCGTTGCGCGATGGTAAAGCGCGTTCCGTAGTCGGTGAGGTTCTCGAACACGACGCGCGCGTTGCGATCCTCCTTGTCCAGCACGAAGATCGAGCGCCCGCCCATGCCATGCAGCGGCTTGACGACGATGCGGCCGTGCTCGCGCAGGAAGCCGGCCATCTCCGCCATGTCGCGCGTGATCAGCGTCGGCGCGCAGCACTGCGGGAACCAAGCCGTGTAGACCTTTTCGTTCATATCGCGCAGCCCCTGCGGCCGATTGACCACCAGCACGCCGGCGGCTTCCGCGCGCTCGAGAATGTAGCTGGTGTAGATGTACTCGGTGTCGAAGGGCGGGTCCTTGCGCATCAGCAGGCAGTCGAGGGCCCGCAGCGGGGCCATCACCGCCGGCCCGAGCGTGAACCAGTCGGCCGGATCCGCGCGCACCGTGAGCGCTCGCATGTAGCCGAAGGCCACGCCGTCGCGCAGCAGCAGGTCGCGCTGCTCGAGGTAGGCGAGCTCGAAACCGCGCTCCTGCGCGGCGAGCAGCATCGCCAGCGTCGAGTCCTTGGCGTAGGTGATGGCGCCGATGGGGTCCATCACCACGCCGAGCCGTTTCGGGGTAGGCATCGGCGCGATTATGCTCGTCGGCGGCGCGAATATGTCTGCCGCCGGCGGCGGACGCCTGCGGCGCGCGGCGATGACCTTCGAAAAACGTGACGCGCATGGCATAGCAGGGGGTGTACCGATATGTTAAAACCGCCTTGCGCTTGCCCGCGCGCGGGGGGCCCCGTGAAACTAAAGCGGCTTGTGTGGACAGCGCGCACCGTCGCCGCCGTGAGCCTTGAGTTCCGCGCCGGGTCGTCAGGGCCGCCACGCGCATGCGTGGCACGCGGGACCCTGCCGACGCCGCGTGGCTTTATGAAAGGAGTCCCCTGACCGTGACCGGCAACAACAGCAAGCTCCAGGGCCTGAAGGTACTGGTGATCGACGACAGCAAGACCATTCGCCGCACCGCCGAGACGCTGCTGGCGAAGGAAGGCTGCGAGGTGTTCACGGCCATCGACGGCTTCGACGCGCTCGCCAAGATCGCCGACCACCAGCCCGACATCGTGTTCGTCGACATCATGATGCCGCGCCTCGACGGCTACCAGACCTGCTCGCTCATCAAGCACAACAAGGTGTTTCGTTCCATCCCGGTCATCATGCTGTCTTCCAAGGACGGGCTGTTCGATCGCGCGCGCGGCCGCATCGTCGGCTCGGAACACTACCTGACCAAACCCTTCACCAAGGACGAGCTGCTCTCAGCGATCGAGACCCATATCGGGAGATGATGGTCATGGCGCTGATCCTGATCGTTGACGACTCACCGACCGAGCTGCACGTCATGCAGAAGGCGCTCGAGAAGCACGGCTTCCGCACCGCCGCGGCCGCCGACGGCGCCGAGGGTGTGCGTCTGGCGCGCGAGATGAATCCCGACCTGATCTTCATGGACATCGTGATGCCCGGCATGAACGGCTACCAGGCGACGCGCGCGCTGGCGAACGATCCGCGCACGCGCTCCATTCCCATCGTCATGGTGACCTCCAAGGGCCAGGAGACCGACCGCATCTGGGGCCTGCGCCAGGGGGCGGTCGACTACATGGTGAAACCCGTGTCCCCCGATCAACTGGTCGCCAAGGCACAGGCGACCCTGTCTGCGTGAGCGCACTCGCTCACGCGCCTTGCGCGCCCCGAACTCATGAGCGATCCGACCGCCCCCGCCGAGATTGACCTCAAGTCGCTGCGCGACCGGCCATTCGAGCTGCTGGCGGAGCTCGAGCGGCGCGGCCGCGCGGTGTCGGCGCAGCTGAACCAGGAGGCCGCTGGCGGGCGCGAATGGGTCGGCGTGGCGCTGCGCATGGCGGGTGACTTGTACCTGGTGGCGCGCGAGGAGACCCGTGAGGTGCTCGGGGTCCCGACCAGCACCACCCGCGTGCCGGGGGCGAAGCCCTGGATCAAAGGTCTCGCCAACGTGCGCGGGCAGCTGCTGCCCATCATCGATCTGCGGCACTTCCTCGGCAGCGGCGTGACGCCCATCACGCGCAACACCCGCGTCGTGGTGGTGAATCACCGCGAGATCCCCGCGGGACTGCTGGTCGACGAGGTGCTCGGCTTCCGGCGCTTCCCGGAAGGGGAATTCTCCGGCGAGGCCCCGCCCACTGTGGCGCGCTGCGAGCGCTATCTCGCGGGGGCGTTTCGCCGCGCCCACGAGCAATGGCCGGTCTTGAGCCTGCGTGCCATCCTCGAGAGCAGCGCGTTCGCGGAGGCGGCGGCATGAGCGCCGCTGCGGGCACGCCCCGGGGCCTGGCGCTGCTGCTCTCCCTGGCGGCGCTGCTGCTCGTGAGCAGCGGGGCTGCCTATTACCTGCTGCAGCCGCGCGCCGAGCCAGCCAGCGAAGCGCTGCCCGCGGCGGCGCTCTACGCGCTCGCCCTCGACGCCGGCGATGCGGTGGCGGGCGATGCGGCGGCCCTCAGCCGCTTCGAGCAAAGCCAGCATTCCCTAGAGGAAGCCGCCGCGCGCGCACCCGCGGCGCCTTTCGCCACCGATGCCCGCTTCGCGCGCCTGATGGGCAACGCCACCGCGGTGGTGAAGACGCGCGAGCAGCTCGGCGACGCTGCCGGCACGGCGCGCGCCATCGCCGCGGATGCGCGCGGGCTGGCCGCCGGGGCCGCGCCGCCGGCCCGCGCCGCAGCTGCGGCCGTGGGGCTGCTGGTATGGGCGCCGCTGGCGCTGCTCGGGCTGGGACTCGTGCTGCTGCTGGCGGGGTTGGTTGCGGCGCTGCGCATGCGCCGCGCGGTGGAGCGCCAGCGCGTCTCGGCCGATGCGCAGCGCAAGGAGAGCGACCGCAACCAGCAGGCCATCCTGCGCCTGCTCGATGAGCTCTCGAGCCTCGCCGACGGCGACCTCACCGTGCAGGCCACCGTCACCGAGGACATCACCGGCGCGATCGCCGATTCGATCAACTACGCGGTGGATGCGCTGCGCGGACTCGTGACCACCATCAACGGCTCGGCCATCCAGCTCGATTCGGCCACCCGCCAGACACAGGCGCTGTCGCAGCATCTCGCCAAGGCCTCGGGCGCGCAGTCCAAGCAGATCGGCTCGGCCACCGAGTCCGCGGCCAGCATGGCGGCCTCGGTGGAAGAGGTGTCGGGCAACGCCGAGCGTGCCTCCGACGTCGCGCGCCACTCGGTGGAGGTGGCGCACAAGGGCGGCGATGCCGTGCGCCGTACCATTGACGGCATGAACACCATCCGCGAGACCATCCAGGAGACCAGCAAGCGCATCAAGCGCCTCGGGGAAAGCTCGCAGGAGATCGGCAATATCGTCGAGCTGATCAACGACATCGCCGAGCAGACCAACATCCTGGCGCTCAACGCCTCGATCCAGTCCTCCATGGCGGGCGATGCCGGTCGCGGCTTCGCGGTGGTCGCGGACGAGGTGCAGCGCCTCGCCGAACGCGCGGCCAATGCCACCAAGCAGATCGAGGTGCTGGTGCGCACCATCCAGACCGATACCAACGAGGCGGTGGTGTCGATGGAGCGCAGCACCACGGACGTGGTCGGCGGCGCGCTGCTCGCGGAAAACGCCGGAGCGGCGCTCGAGGAGATCGAGCAGGTGTCGAACCAGATCGCCAGCCTGGTGCAGAACATCTCCGGAAGCGCCCGCCAGCAGACCCACGCCGCCCAGAACATCGCCCGCAACATGCAGGTGCTCAAGGAGATCAGCGCCCAGACGGCCGAATCAACCCAGGCCACCTCGATCGCCATCGCCAAGCTCGCCGAGCTGTCCGCGGGACTGCGTAAGTCGGCCGCCGGCTTCCGCCTGCCCGGCAGCGGCGACCGCGCCGGATCGAGCGGGCCATTCAAGCGCCTCGAGGACGCCACGCTGACCACGGCGAAGGTGCGGCAGATCTCCGCGCTCGGCGGCTCCTAGACCCCATGCGAGAGCCACGGCATGCCTGAAGTCGCTTCCCAGACACTCGATCTCGTCGGTCGCGAGGTCAACGCCACCCTGGCGGAGGCCCGCAGCGCGCTCGAAAGCTACGTCGAGCAGCCTGACAACGCGACGCTCCTCGAGCGCTGCGCACACGACCTGCACCAGGTGCAGGGGGTGCTGCGCGTGCTGGAGATCTACGGCGCCGCGCTCCTTACCGAGGAGATGGAGCACGTCGCTCACTACCTGCTGGCGACCCATACCGAGCGCAAGAGCCAGGCGGAGAGTCTCGATGCGCTGATGCGCGCCATGGTGCAACTGCCGAGCTACCTCGAGCGCGTGCTGGCCGGCGGGCGTGACCTGGCGCTGGTGCTGCTGCCGCTGCTGAACGACCTGCGGGCGGTGCGCGGCAATTCGCTCCTGTCGGAAGGCACGCTGCTGCTCTTGAACCTCAAGTCCGACAGGCAGGCGCAGCCGGTCGCGCCGCCCGCGGGAGAGCCCCCGCTGACGGTCGAGCAGTGGGCGCGGCGCCTGCGCGCGCGCTACCAGGTGGGCCTGATCGGCTGGATCCGCGGCGAGCGCGTGGAGCAGAACCTCGAGATCCTCGCCGCGGTGGCGCGCAAACTAGAGCAGATCGCCACCCGTCAGCCGGTGTTTCAGCTGTGGTGGGTGATCGGCGCGGTGATTGAGGCGCTACAGGAGAACGGGCTCGAGGGCGGGCAGTCGGTCAAGCGCCTGCTGGGCCTCGGCGATCGTGAGATCCGCCGCCTCTACGAGCAGGGCGAGGCGCGCTACGCCCAGTCCCCGCCGGTAGAGCTGCTGAACAATCTCCTCTATTACGTCGGCCGCTCCGAGTCCTCCGGCGGCCGCGTGAGCGGCGTGCGCGCCTCCTTCCGCCTCAACGAGCTGCTGCCGGTCGATGAGAGCATCGAGCAGGAGCGCGAGAGCCTGTCCGCGCCGTCGGTGAAGCTCATGCAGACCGTGGCCGCGGCGATCCGCGAGGATCTCGCCAAGGTCAAGGACGTGCTGGACATCTTCGTGCGCCGCGGGGCGGGCCAGCCGCAGGAGCTCTCCTCCCAGGTCGAGCTGCTGCGCAAGATCGGCGACACCCTCGGGGTCCTGGGCCTCGGCGAGCTGCGCGCCAGCGTACAGGCGGCAACCGAGCGGCTCGGGAAGATTGTCGGCGGTCAGCTGCGCGCCGACGAGGCGACGCTGGTCGAGATCGCCGCGACGCTGATCGGCGTCGAGGGCAAGCTCGACGACCGCCTGGTCGGCATGATCCTGCCGCCGAAGGATGTGGAGCTGGAGGCGCCGGAGGCCGCCGAGGACACCGAGTTCCAGCAGGTGCAGGCGGCGGTGCTGCGCGAGTGCATAGTGAATCTCGCGCGCATCAAGGAGGCCGTGACGCAGAGCGTCGGCGGGACGCTCGATGCCGCCGGCCTCGACAGCTGGCAGGACCTGATGCGCGGCATGAAGGCGGGGCTCCTGCTGCTCGGCAAGGCGCGCGCGGTGGAGATCATCGAGGCGATTACCACGCAGCTCAAGCGCGTCATGCAGCCCGGCGTGCACGTGCTGCCGCCGGGCTTCATCGACCGTCTGGCGGATGCGATCGTGAGCCTCGAGTACTACATGGAGACGCTGCAGGCCGGCCGCGCCGATCCCTGGTACATGCTCGACAACGCGCAGTCCTGCGTACAGGCGCTCGAGCAACAGCCGACCCCGGTGCCGCCCACCGTGCCGCCGCTCGAGCCGTCCGCCTACGCGCGCACCGTGCAGATTCCGAGCGTCGCGCCGGCCCCGCCCGTGGCACAGCCGGACCTGAGCGCGGTCGGTGCCGCCGCACCGACGCTCGCCGCCTCACCCGCCGCCCGGATCGCCGCGCTGGTCGAGCACGCCGATCCGGAGCTCATCAAGCTCTTCATCGAGGAAGCGCACGAGGAACTCGTCAAGATCCAGCACGGCTTTCCGGCGTGGGAGCAGAACCCGCTCGAGCGCGAGGCCCTGGTTACCACGCGCCGCTCCTTCCATACGCTCAAGGGCAGCGGCCGCATGGTCGGCGCGCGCGAGCTGGGCGAGTTCGCCTGGTCGATCGAGAACCTGCTGAACCGCGTGCTCGACAACACGCTCACCCGCTCGCCCGAGATCCTCGAGACGCTGCGCGCTGCGGTCGATGCCCTGCCGGAGCTCATCGTGCAGCTCGAGACCGGCGCGCCGGTGCGCAGCAACGTCGGTGAAA
The DNA here is from genome assembly GCA_035625615.1 of Steroidobacteraceae bacterium. Taxonomy (GTDB): domain Bacteria; phylum Pseudomonadota; class Gammaproteobacteria; order Steroidobacterales; family Steroidobacteraceae; genus 13-2-20CM-66-19. The sequence goes on from DASPPI010000009.1 coordinate 13,654, forward strand.
TCTCCTCACGCGCCCACGCATTGGCGGCGGGCCGCCCGAGCGCCGCCCGGCGGGAAGCCGCGGAGGAGGAGGCGGCCGAGCCGGCGCCGGCCGGCACCACCCGCACGCTCGCGACGAGCACCGTGGGACGCCCGGTCCCGAAGACCCCGCCGGCGGCCGCTGCCGCGGCACGCGTCGCGCCGCGAGCGCCTGCGGCACCCGTCCCGAGCGCGGGGCCGGCGGCGCACGCGGGAGCCAAGGCCGCGCTGCCCGATGAGACGCTGCGCGACATCTACGCGCGCGAGACCGCCGCGCACGTGGCCACGGTGCGCGCCTATCTGGCGCGTGAGTCGGGCCTGCCCGAGCCGCACACCATGCCCGAAGAGGTCTATCGCGCCTGCCACACGCTCTCGGGCAGCTCGAAGATGGCGCAGGCGCGCCACGGCATCCGCCTCGCCGAGCCGCTCGATCACTGGCTGCGGCGCGCTTTCAGCAGCGGCGCCGGCCTGCGCACCGGCGATCTGGCGCTGCTCGAGGACTGCATGGCCGCGATGGAGACGGTGGCGATGCACCTGGACGAGCCCACCGGCTACTTCGTCAATCACTGGCAGCTGCTCGAGCGCATCGACCGTGCCGACAAGAGTCTCGAGCAGCGCATCGCCGCCGCCGCGGCTGACGCCGAAGCGCAGGCGGGGGGCGCCGCCCCCGCTGCCGCCGTCGAAGCGGAGCCCAGCGACGAGGGTCTCGACTTCGATCCCGAGGTCGCCGCCATCTTCACCGACGAGGCGACCGAGCTCATCGATGCTGCCGAGCACGCCCTGTCGGACTGGCGCTCGCAGCCGGCGAGCGCCGACTACCGCCTCAGCCTCAAGCGTCCGCTGCACACCCTCAAGGGCGGCGCCCGCATGGCGGGCCTCACGCCCATGGGGGACCTCAGCCACGAGCTCGAATCGCTCGTCATGCTGGTCGACACCGGCCATCTCACTGCCGATGACGCGCTGTTCGATGCCATCCAGGCGAGTCTCGACGAGTTGGCGCGTATGCGCGAGCAGGTCGCGAGCGGACGCCGCGCGGCGCCGGCGCGCGCCATCATCGCGCGCCTGCAGGGCCTGTCGCGGCCTGCTACGGCACCGCCTGCCATGGCGGCAACGGCCAGGCCTGCTCCGGTGGCGCCAGCGACTGCACCGGCTGCCGCTGCCGCGCGGCCGGCTGCCGCTGCCATGCGGCCGGCTGCCGCACCGGCCGCCGCAGCGCCGGCAGCTGCAGCCCGACCCGCTGCTGCGCCCGCCGCGGCAGCGCGGGCTGCCGTGCCCGCAAGACCGGCAGCTCCGGCCCGTGACCTGCACGCGCAGCCGGCGGCTCCTGCGCCCCCAGCCGCCGCTGCGGCCCCCGCAATACCAGCATCGCCGCTGGCGCTGTCCGAGCCCTACGGCACGGGCACCGATACGGCGCTCGCCAAGCTCAATGCCGAGCTGCTGCTGTCCCGCGACGCGGAGGCTGCGGCCGCGGCCGCCCCCGCGGCCACCCCCGCGGCACGCCCGGCGCCAGCATCCCCCGCACCGGCCCCGGAGCGCGCGCCGGCTGCGCCGGCCGCACCCGCCGCACCGGCTGCGGCTGTCGCGCCCGGCCCCGCGCCGGCACAACATCCGGCCTGGACGTCGGCCGCGGCGCTCGGAGCCGCTTCCCCGTTCGCACGCGCGCGCACTCCCGAGACGCACGCGGAAGAGGGGCTCGCGCCGCCTCAGCCCGTGCCGCCCGGACGCGAGCCGGTGGCCGTCGCCGAGCGCCAGGAAATGGCGCGGGTGGACGCTGAACTCCTCGACCAGCTGCTCAACATCTCCGGCGAGGCGAGCATCGCGCGATCGCGCCTGGAGCAGCAGCTCGGATCGTTCGATTTCAACCTGGGCGAGCTGTCGCGTACGGTGACGCGACTCAAGGAGCAGCTGCGCAGCCTCGAGATCGAGACCGAAGCGCAGATCCTGCACAAGCACGAGGAGGAAGGGCCGCACCGCAGCGAGTTCGATCCGCTCGAGCTCGACCGCTACTCCTCCATCCAGCAGTACTCGCGCGCGCTCGCCGAGACGGCCAATGACGTGGCGAGCATCCAGCAGCTGCTCGAGAATCTCGCCAAGGACACGCAGAACCTGCTGCAGCAGCAGGCGCGCACCATCACCGAACTGCAGAACGGGCTCATGCGCACGCGCATGGTGCCGTTCCAGCGCCACGTGCAACGCCTGGCGCGCATCGTGCGGCAGGCCGCCTCCGATACCGGCAAGCGCGCCGAGCTCACTGTCGAGGGCGCCTCCGGCGAGCTCGACCGCCAGGTGCTCGAGCGCATGCTGCCGCCCTTCGAGCACATGCTGCGCAATGCGGTGGTGCACGGCATCGAGAAGCCCGAAGAGCGCGTGCAGCGCGGCAAGCCCGACACCGGCCGGATCCTGCTCGAGCTGCATCGCGAGGGCGCGGAAGTCATGGTGCGCCTCACCGACGACGGCGGCGGCATGAACCTCAAGGCGATTCGCGACAAAGCGCTGAGTCTCGGACTCATCGGCGCCGGGCAGACCTTGAGCGACGAGGACGCGATGCAGCTCATCCTCGAGCCGGGTTTCTCCACCGCCGGCACCGTCACGCAGCAGGCCGGCCGCGGCGTCGGTATGGACGTGGTCGCGACCGAGATCAAGCGCCTGGGCGGCGCGCTGCACATGGAAACCAAGGCGGGCGAGGGCACGGTATTCACCATCCGCCTGCCGCTCACGCTCGCCATCAGCCACGCGCTGGTGGTGCGCGTCGACGAGGAGTATTACGCACTGCCGCTGCCGACCGTCGAGGGAGTGCTGCGCCTCTCGAAAGCCGAGGTGGCTGCACACCTCGGGCGCGACGCGGCCGCGTTCGACTACGCCGGCCAGAAGTACCGCTTCCAGCACCTGGCGACGTTCGTCGGCCTCAACCCGTCCGAGCTTCCCGGTCAGGATGTGACCATCCCGGTGGTGCTGGTGCGTGCCGGCGAGCACTCGACCGGGTTGGTCGCCGACGAGCTGATCGGCAGCCGCGAGATCGTGGTGAAGTCGGTCGGCCCGCAGATCTCGGGCATCCGCGGCATCTCCGGCGCTACCATTCTCGGCGACGGCCGGATCGTCATCATTCTCGACATCGGCGCGCTGGTGCGCGGCGAGTGGCGCCTGCGTGCCCAGGCACCGGTGCAAGCGAAGGAGCGCAGCGGCGATCGGCGCACCTTCGCCCTGGTGGTGGACGACTCGATCACGGTGCGCCGCGTGACCCAGCGGCTGCTCGAGCGCAACGGCATGCGGGTGCTCACCGCGCGCGACGGCATGGACGCGGTGGCGCTGCTGCAGGACAACGTGCCGGACGTGATCCTGCTCGATATCGAGATGCCGCGCATGGACGGCTACGAGGTCGCGGCGCACGTGCGCAACGACCCGCGCCTCAAGGACGTGCCCATCATCATGGTTACGTCGCGCGTCGGGGAGAAGCACCGCGCGCGCGCCATCGAGCTGGGGGTGGACGACTACCTCGGCAAGCCCTATCAGGAGGCGCAGCTGCTCGATGCGATCGCGCCGCTGGTCGAGCGGCGGCGTGCGGCGGCGCGCGCCCAGGCCTACGGGAGCTGACCCGTGGCCGAGCGCGTCAACGAGATCTACAGCCTGCTGATCCCGCTGGTGGACGGACGACTGATCATCCCGCGTGCCTGCATCGCCGAGGTGATCGGCTTCCAGACGCCCTCGGAGATGACCGGCGCACCGCCCTGGTACATCGGCACCGTACCCTGGAACGGCAAGGCGGTGCCGCTGGTGTCCTTCGAGGGTGCCTGCGGCCAGATGATCCCGCCGGCGAGCGGCCGCACCCGTATCGTCATCCTGCATGCGCTCGGTACGCGCGTCGAAGGCGGTAATTTCGCGCTCATCAGCCAGGGCTTCCCGCAGCTGGTGCGCGTGAGCTCGGATGTGGTGCGGCCGGACAACTCCCGCGTGTTCCCGGACCGCTCGCCGGTCATCTGCCAGATCCGCATGGTGAACGAGACGCCCCTGGTCCCCGACCTGGAGCGCCTGGAGGAGATGATCGCGGACGAGACCAGCATCGCTGCCTAGCGCCGCCGGCACGCCGCGCCCCCATCGCGCGCAGCGCACAGAGCGCCAGCAGCGCCGCGAGCGCTGGCAGATCCAGCGACCCGCTGCCGCCGCTGCCGCTCAGCCCCGGCATCACGCTCGTGGTCACGGCCACCTTGGCGGTCGAGCTCGCCTCGCCGGACCTCCCGGAGCAGTCGAGCGTGAACGCATAGTTGCCGGCGACCGACTCGGTTACCGACTGCTGGCCACCGCTCGTCGACAAGTTCCCCGTCCAGCCGTCGTTGCCGCTGCCGCCGGATGCCATGCACGAGGTCGCGTTCTGATCCGTCCAGGCCACCGTGAAGGCCGTAGCGGTCACTGCGGCGGAGGGCGCTTCGACCGACACGGTGGTGGGCAGGGGCGCGGTGGGGGTGAGTACGTACACGCCGGTTGCCTGGGTGCGGCTGTCGAAGCCCGTGGCCAGAATCCAGGCGCTGTCGTTGATGGCGTAGGCGTTGGTGATCGTTACGAATGTGCGGTTGGGATCGTCGGGACTGACGAGCGCGTTGATGTTGGTCAGCGTCCCGTTGGCGACGAAGTAGGCGAGCGCGGCCCCGCCGTTCACCGGCGTCGTGGAGCCCACGACCTGGCCGGCGTTGTTGATGCCGATGGAGGGCTGCACGGTGCTCTCGGCAACCCCGGTGAGCGCCTGCGTCGTGCCGGTGCTGTTGCTGTAGAAGAAAGCAGCAAAATTGCCGTTGTCCGATTCCCATCCGACGACCTGACCGGCGTTGTTGATGGCGGTCGGGGTGACCGGCGGTGCGGGTGGCGCAACCGTCGCGAGCGTCGGGATCAGCGTCACCGTGCCGTTCTCATATATGAATCCGGACACCTTAGCGGACGCCGCCACCTGCCCATAACGGTTGACCACGCCCGAGGAGCCGCCCATGGGGCCGATCGGCTGCGGCACGCCGCCCACATAGACCGCCGTGAAAGCGCTGTCGAGGGTCGAGCAGCCGCCGACGATCAGGTCCGTGTCGTTGATACCGGTGGCAGTGCAGTTGGTATAACCGCTCGCCCCGCTGAGGGGCGTCATCTTGCCGTTGTGGTACAGCAAGCCGAACGACCACGTCTGGGCGAGCGGATCGGTGTACGTGCCGACGACGTCGCCCTGGCTGTTGATCGCCTGACCCGTGGCCGCGCCCACGACCGCAGATGATCCCGGATAGCTCAGCGTGCCGAGGTCGCTCACGACGCCCTGACTGTAGAGGAACGCATGCGCCGGCTGGTTGGCGAAGACGATCGAACCGGTCACCTGTCCCTGGTTGTTGAGGGCGGTCGGCAGCAGGCTGGAGGCGTTCGCCGGCGGCGGGATCAGGTTGGTGATGTAGGTCGGGCAGCACGGTATCGCGGCCCCCGATGCCGGAAGGCTGGCGGCCAGCGCGGCGAACAGTACGCCGCTGCGATGAAGCGTACGAAGCATCGATTCCTTCCCGCCGACAAGTATGGGCGTCGACGGTACGGCGATCCACCGGCCGGCCCCGTGAGACATAACGCAGGCTGCTGCGGGCGCCGGCAGCGCCCCGGTTCGGAAGAATCAGCCGAGATCGCCGAACTCGCGCTGCAGCAGCGCGAGCGCGGCAATGGCCGCGGTCTCCGTGCGCAGCACCCGCGGGCCGAGACGCACCGGCGTGTAGCCCGCGGCCAGGGCCGCTGCCTGCTCCGCTTCGGCCAGCCCGCCCTCGGGGCCGATGAGGACTGTCACCGCGCTCAGCGGGCCTGCAAGCTCACGGATCGAGCGCCCGCCGGCGGGCGAGAGCAGCACTCGCGGGGACGCGCTGCTCTCCCCGGGCGCAGCTGCGGGCGCTTCGCCGAGGAAGGCGCGCAGCGTAACCGGCGAGCGCACCTCCGGTACGCGGTTACGGCCGCTCTGCTCGCATGCGCCGACGGCGACGGCGCGCCAGTGATTGCGCTTGCGCTCCGCCTGCCCGGCATCGAGGCGCACGACGCTGCGCTCAGTGAGCAGCGGCACGAGGCTCATGGCACCGAGCTCGGTGGCCTTCTGCACCACCAGATCCATGCGCTCCCCACGTGAGACACCCTGCGCGAGGGTGAGCGCCAGCGGGGATTCGCGCTCGATCGGCCGATGCCCGCCGACGGTGACCGACACCTCCCCGCCGTGCGCCGTGTCGATCGCCGCCGCGTACTCGCCGCCGCGGCCGTTGAAAAGTGTCAGCGCCTCGCCGACCTGCAGCCGCAGTACGCGCGTCACATGGCTCGCGGCGCGGCCGGCGAGCGTGACGCGCCTGCCCGGCGTGAGCGGCGCATCGATGTAGACGCGCGTCAGTCGCACGTGGCGCGCTCGATGCCTTCGCGGGCGACCTCCACCATGAGATCGATCTCGGCGGGGGTGATGACGTACGGCGGCATGAAGTAGACCACGGCGCCGATCGGCCGCAGCAGCACCCCGCGAGTCAGCGCATGCCGGTAGACGGTGAGCCCGCGGCGCTGCTGCCACGGATAAGGCGTGCGGCTGCCTTTGTCGGCGGTGAGCTCGATGGCGGCGATCATGCCGCGCTGACGCACTTCGGCCACGTGCGGATGCTCCGCAAGCTCGCGGACGCGCTCACTCATACGGGCGGCGAGCGCGCGGTTGCGCTCCAGGGTGTGATCCTCGCGGAAGATGTCGAGGCTCGCGAGCGCCGCGGTGCAGGCGAGCGGGTTGCCGGTGAAGCTGTGTGAGTGCAGGAAGGCGTTGAGCCTGACGTACTCGTCGTAGAACGCCGCATAGACCTCGTCGGTCGTCATGACGACCGACAGCGGCAGATAGCCGGCCGTC
>DASPPI010000010.1:0-10982 GCA_035625615.1 Steroidobacteraceae bacterium
GCAGCACCTCGCCCTCGGCGATCACGTTGGTGGCCTGCGCCATGATCTCCATGACCGGCTGGCTGGCGAGGGCCGCCATCATCTGGAAAGCGCGTGAGTAGACGAAGTCCCCGACCAGGACGCTCGCCTGGTTGCCGAACAGCTCGTTCGCCGTATCCCGGCCGCGACGGAGCGAGGAGCCGTCGACGACGTCATCGTGCAGCAGGGTTGCCGTGTGAATGAATTCGATGAAGGCCGCGGCCTCGACGTGCGCAGCCCCCTCGTGGCCGCAGGCGCGTGCCGCCAGCACCACGAGCAGCGGTCGCAGCCGCTTGCCGCCGCCGGCGATGATGTGCTCGGCGATTTGATCCACTAGCGGCACGGCGCTCTTGAGGCGGGCGCGGATGACCTCGTCCACCGAGCGGAGCTCTAGGGGTACCAGCGCGCGAATCTCTGCCAGGGTCATTTTTTTTCTCTAAGCGGCCGGGGTGTTCCTGGGACGGTTGGCTGCCCGTGCGGCGGCCCCGCATCCTAGCCGACCCAAGGCGCTTTAGGGAAAGGGACCCGCTCCCGCGCAGCTCCCGCCCATTCACGGCTAAGTCCCTGCCGCTCATGAAGAAAGCGGCGTTTGACCGCCGTGGGGACGGTCAGTAGAATGCGCGGCCTTTTCACGTCAGGCCCATTTCCTTTCGGTAATACCATGTATGCGGTCATCGCCACGGGCGGCAAGCAATATCGGGTGACGAAGGATGGCCTGCTGCGCGTCGAGAAGCTGGACGCCGAGCCGGGCGCTACGGTCGAGTTCGGCGAGGTGCTGCTGGTGGGCGAGGGCAGCGAGGTCAAGGTCGGCAAGCCCACCCTCAAGGGCGGCAAGGTGCTCGCCACCGTGGTGCGCCACGGCCGCGGCGCCAAGGTGTCGATCGTCAAGTTCAAGCGCCGCGCACACTATCTACGGCAGAAGAATCACCGTCAGATGTTCACCGAGGTGAAGGTCACGGAGATCAGTGCGCCTGACGAGGTAACCCATGGCACATAAAAAGGCAGGCGGCAGTACCAAGAACGGCCGCGACTCCCATTCCAAGCGACTGGGCGTCAAGCGCTTCGGCGGCGAGCAGGTGCTCGCCGGGAACATTATCGTGCGCCAGCGCGGCACGCACGTGCGGCCGGGGTCCAATGTGGGCGTCGGCACGGATCACACGCTGTTTGCCAAGGTGACCGGTAAGGTGCAGTTCCAGAAGAAGGGCGCCGAGCAGCGCCTTTACGTGAGTGTGCTGCCCGAGAAAGTCTGAGCCGGCGCGCGCGCCCTGATCCTGCCAACACCCCGGCCCGCAGCGCCGGGGTTTTTGTTTCCGCGGGTCGCCTGCGGCAGATGCAGTAGAGTCATCCTATGAAGTTCGTCGACGAGGCGCGGGCGCGCGTGCAGGCCGGCAACGGCGGCCGCGGTAGCCGCAGTTTCCGCCGCGAGAAATTCGTGCCATTCGGCGGACCCGACGGCGGCGACGGCGGCCACGGGGGGAGCGTCTACCTGCGCGCCGTCTCGGGGATCAACACGCTCGCGGACTTTCGCATCGCGCGCATCTTCCGGGCCGCCCACGGGGAGCCCGGGGGTGGAAACGGCTGCAACGGCCGCGGCGGGGAGGATCTGTACATACCGGTGCCGGTCGGCACCGTGGTGCGCGATGCCGACACGGAGGAGGAGCTCGGCGACCTCACGCGTGAGGGCGGTGAGCTGCTGGTGGCGCGCGGCGGTAAGGGCGGCTGGGGCAACCAGCGCTTCAAGTCGAGCACCAACCGCGCTCCGAGGCAGTTCGGCCCGGGGCTCCCCGGGGAGCAGCGCTCGCTCGAGCTCGAGCTGCGGGTGATCGCGGACGTCGGCCTTCTCGGGCTCCCGAATGCCGGCAAGTCGACCCTGATCCGCGCGGTCTCCGCCGCGCGGCCGAAAGTGGCGGACTACCCCTTCACGACCCTGCACCCGAATCTGGGCGTGGTCTCGGTGGGCGAGCATCGCAGTTTCGTGATGGCCGACATCCCCGGGCTGATCGCTGGCGCCGCCGAGGGCGCGGGACTCGGGATCCGCTTTCTCAGGCACCTGCAGCGCACCCGGCTACTGCTGCACCTGGTGGATATCGCGCCGCTCGATCCGGCGGCGGACCCGGTACGCGACGCCCGTGCAGTCGTCACCGAGCTCAGGAACTTCAGCCGCGAGCTGGCGGCCAAGCCGCGCTGGCTGGTGCTCAACAAGCGGGATCTGCTGCCGGCGGCGCAAGCCGAGCGGCGCGCGCGCGCCATCGTGCGCCAACTGCGCTGGCGCGGCCCACACTTCCTGATCTCAGGAGCGACCGGCCAGGGAACGAAGCAGTTATGTCAGGCGGTTATGAGGCTTTTGGACGACGACCGTGCGGCACGCGCGCGCGCATCATCTCCAGAAGATGCTGGCGCCTCGCGGCCGGACGCAACTTGAGCGGAGTCGGAATCACCGGCACCGGTATGCGAGCCTTTTCGTTCATTGCAAGCCTCAGTGCATCGCGCGGATGCGGGCCGCCAGGCGACTCTTGTGCCGTGCAGCCTTGTTACGGTGGATGATCTGCTTGCTGACCAGCGAGTCGATGACCGGCACTGCCTTCTGGTAGCTCGTCCGGGCCGTGTCCTGATCGCCGCCCAAGATTGCCGTGGTCACACTGCGCACGGCGGTGCGCATGCGCGAGCGCAGCGCCACGTTGCGGGCGCGGTGCTTTTCGGCCTGACGGGCGGCTTTTTCGGCGGATTTGCTGTTGGCCACGAACTCTCCGTATGTGACTGCGTCCCTGATTCGCGGGGCCGGTAGTCTGCGCACCGGAGTAGCGCTTGTCAACGCGATGGCGCCTGGCGACGCGGCGCCAGCCCGCGCGTTCACATAAACTGGCGGCCGGCGGGGCGCGGCGACGCCTCAGGCCGGAATTAGTCTCGTGATGTCAACAGCTTAAGTAATGATGCATCTCATTCGGGGAGTCACGGGGTTGCGTGGGCGGTGCGCGGGGTGTGCCGTGACCATCGGCACCTACGACGGCATTCACCTCGGCCACCAGGCGCTCATCGCGCGGCTGCGCCAGCATGCCACGAAGCGCGGGACGCCGGCGGTGCTGCTCACCTTCGAGCCCATGCCACGCGAATATCTGACGCCGGGCGATCCACCCGCCCGTCTCACGACGCTGCGCGAGCGCTGGCGTATTCTCGCGCCGCTCGAGCTCGAGTATCTGTGGCTGCTGCGCTTCGATGAGGCTTTGCGTAACCTCGATGCCGAGGCTTTCGCCCAGTTGCTGGTGCGCGAGCTCAAGCCCGCGGTGGTCGTGGTCGGACACGACTTTCGCTTCGGCCGGCACGGCCAGGCGAGCCCGCCGGTGCTGGCGGAGGCGGGCAGGCGGCTGGGATTCGAGGTGGACGAGCTGCCCGCGGTGACGCTCGATGGCGAGCGCGTCAGCAGCAGCGGCGTGCGCGCCGCGCTCGCCGACAGCGACTTCGTCCGCGCCCGGCGCTGGCTCGGGCGGCCGTGGTCGATGCGCGGGCGGGTGATGCCGGGCCTGCGCCTGGGAGCGGACCTCGGCTTTCCCACCGCAAATCTGCGGCTCGAGCGGCGGCGGGCGCCGGTCGCCGGGATATTCGCGGTGCGCGTACGCGGTGCGGGCAGCGGCGAGCTGGCCGGCGTCGCGAGCCTCGGCACGCGTCCCACCGTCGCCGGCACAGAGGCGCTCCTGGAAGCGCACATATTCGATTTTAACGCCGACCTGTACGGTCGCGAGATCGAGGTGGAGTTCGTGGCGAAGCTGCGCGAGGAGGTTCGGTTTGACACACTCGCTGCGCTCAGCGCGCAGATGCGGCGCGACGCCGCCCAGGCGCGGCAGATCCTGAACGTCTGATCGAAACGACATGGCTGACTACAAGCACACCATCAATCTGCCGCAGACCGATTTCCCGATGAAGGCGGATCTGGCGCACCGCGAGCCGGCCGCGGTACGCCGCTGGCAGGAGCGCGGCACCTACCTGCGGCTGCGCGAGATCGCCCGCGGGCGCCCGCGCTTCGTGCTGCACGACGGCCCCCCCTACGCGAACGGCGCGATCCACATCGGACACGCGGTCAACAAGATCCTGAAGGACATCGTCGTCAAGTCGCGCTCACTCGATGGTTTCGACTCTCCCTACGTGCCCGGCTGGGACTGCCACGGTCTGCCGATCGAGCTGCAGGTGGAGAAGAAGCACGGTCGCCCCGGGCAGAAGCTCGACGCACGCGCCTTTCGCGCCGCCTGCCGCGCGTTCGCGCAGGAGCAGATCGACCTGCAGCGTGCCGACTTCCGGCGGCTCGGCATCCTCGGCGACTGGGATCACCCGTATCTGACCATGGCGGCGCGCTACGAGGCGCAGCAGCTGCGCGCCTTTGGCCGCATCATCCGCAACGGCCACCTCTACCGCGGCGTGAAGCCGGTGTACTGGTGCCTCGATTGCCGCTCCGCGCTGGCGGAGGCGGAGGTGGAGTACGAGGAGAAGACCTCGCCGGCGATCGACGTGGCGTTCCGGGTCAGCGACAACGCCGACCTCGCCCGGCGCGTCGGCCTCGCCGCTGCGGGCCTCGGGGCTGCACCGGTGGACGTCGTGATCTGGACCACGACGCCCTGGACGCTGCCGGCGAACCAGGCGGTGGCGCTGCAGGCGGCGTTCCGCTACGTCCTGGCGGAGGTGCGCCTCTCCGGCGAGACTCGCCGCCTGATTTTCGCTGCCGAGCTGCTCGAGCGCAGCCTCGAGCGCTTCGGCGGGTCGGCAACCGCGGTGCTGGCGCAGTTCGAGGGCCGCGCGCTCGAGGGCCTCAAGCTGGCGCACCCGTTTCAGGACCGGCAGGTCCCGGTGATCCTCGGCGAGCATGTCACGCTCGAGGCCGGCACCGGCGCGGTGCACACTGCGCCCGCGCACGGGCAGGAGGACTTCGCCGTTGGCCAGCGCTACGGACTGGCAGTCGACAACCCGGTCGGCGGCGACGGGCGATTCCTGCCGGACACGCCGCTGGTCGCGGGATTGCTGGTGGAGGAGGCCAACGCGGTGATCATCGAGGCGCTGCGCCAGCGCGGGCGGCTGCTGCACCAGGAGCCGTTGCGGCACAGCTACCCGCACTGCTGGCGGCACAAGACACCGGTGATCTTTCGCGCCACGCCGCAATGGTTCATCAGCATGGAGCGCGCCGGGCTGCGCGCCCACGCGCTGCGCGACATCAAGAGCGTCGAGTGGACGCCGGCCTGGGGGGAGCAGCGCATCACCGGCATGATCGCGAGCCGCCCGGACTGGTGCATCTCGCGCCAGCGCACCTGGGGCGTGCCGATTCCGCTGTTCATTCACAAGCAGACCGGCGAGTGGCATCCGCGCACCGCGGAGCTGATCGAGGCGGCCGCGGCGCGCGTCGAGCAAGGGGGCATCGACGCCTGGTTCGCGCTCGAGCCCCGCGAGCTTCTCGGCGATGACGCGCAGCACTACGACAAGGTGACCGACGTCATGGACGTGTGGGCCGACTCGGGATTGTCGTTCGAATGCGTGGGCCGCGAGCGACCGGAACTGGCGGCGCCGGTGGAGCTGTATCTCGAGGGCTCGGACCAGCATCGCGGCTGGTTTCACAGCTCGCTGCTCATGTCCGAAGCCCTCTACCAGCGGGCGCCCTACCGTGGCGTGCTCACGCACGGCTTCACGGTCGATGACAAGGGCCGCAAGATGTCCAAGTCTCTCGGCAACGTCATCGCGCCGCAGAAGGTCATGAGCACCCTCGGCGCGGATGTGCTGCGCCTGTGGGTATCGGCCACCGACTACGCCAACGAGATCGCCGTGTCGGACGAGATCCTCAGGCGCATGGCCGACTCCTACCGCAGGATGCGCAATACCCTGCGGTTCCTGCTCGGGAATCTGTACGGCTATGATCCGGCGCGGCACGCGCTTCCCCTGACGCAGCTGCTGGCACTCGATCGCTGGGCGCTCGCGCGCGCGCAGGCGCTGCAGGGCGAGATCGTCGACGCCTACCGCAGTTACGCCTTTCACCTGATCTACCAGAAGGTGCACAACTTCTGCAGCGTCGATCTCGGCGGCTTCTACCTGGATGTCATCAAGGACCGCATGTACACAACGCCCACGGCGGGGCCGGCACGCCGCTCGGCGCAGACGGTGATGTTCCACATCGCCGAGAGCATGGTGCGCTGGCTGGCACCGATCCTGTCATTCACCGCCGAGGAAGTGTGGGGCTACCTGCCGGGCGAGCGCGGTGAGTCGGTGTTCCACGAGACCTGGCACGCCCTGCCGCAGGTGGCGGCGGATGAGATCGACTGGGAGGCGCTGCTGGCGCTGCGCGGCGCTGTGCTGCGCGAGCTGGAAAAGCTGCGCGATGAGCGCCGGATCGGCGCGCCGCTCGATGCGCGCGTCGATGTGTACTGCGTGAGCGCCGAGCGCGCGCGGTTCGCCGCGCTCGGGGACGAGCTGCGCTTCCTGCTGATCACCTCGGAGGCGCAGGTGCACGAGGCCGGGGCCGCACCGGCGGATGCGGTGGCGGCCGGCGGCACCGGCAGCGGCGGGGTGTGGATCGCGGTACGGCCCACCACCGAGCCGAAGTGTGTACGCTGCTGGCAGCGACGGCGCGATGTCGGTGCCGATGCGCGCCATCCGCAGCTGTGCGGGCGTTGCATTGCCAACATCGAGGGCCCCGGAGAACACAGGAAATACATATGAGCGACGCGGACCACGGCACCGCCGCGAGCGCAGGCGCCGTCATCGCCGGCGCGGTGCGCACTCTCCCGGCGGCGGCGAGCGGCTGGCGCTGGCTGCCGCTCACCGCGGTCGTCGTCGTGGCCGACCAGGCGGTCAAGGCGTGGATGGTGCATCACTTCGCACCGTTCGAGCGCGTGCAGCTGCTGCCGGTGCTGGACATCGTCCTCACCTACAACACCGGTGCGGCCTTCAGCTTCCTGTCGCAGGCTTCGGGCTGGCAGCGCTGGCTGTTCGTGCTGCTGGCTCTCGGGGTGAGCCTGGCGCTCATCGTGTGGATGCGCCGCCTGCATGCGGCCGTCCACGGGTTGCTGGCCGCCGGGCTGGCGCTGATCGTCGGCGGCGCACTCGGCAACATGATCGACCGGCTCACCATCGGCCGCGTGGTGGACTTCATTCACGTGCACGCCGGAAGGGCGTATTTCCCGGCGTTCAACGTGGCTGACTCCGCGATAACCGTCGGCGCGGTGGTGCTGCTCATCGATGCCTGGCGCGAAGCCCGCAACGCCCAGGGGCGGCGCGCCTGATGCAGGTCCTGCTCGCCAATCCGCGGGGCTTCTGCGCCGGTGTCGACCGGGCGATCGACATCGTCGAGCGGGCGCTGGAGCTGTTCGGTCCGCCGATCTACGTACGCCACGAGGTGGTGCACAACCGCTACGTGGTGGACCGCCTGCGGGGACTGGGCGCGCTGTTCGTCGACGAGCTCATCGAGGTGCCGCGCGGCAGCACCGTGATCTTCTCCGCCCACGGCGTATCGAATGCGGTGGAGCAGGAGGCCCGGGCGCGGGGCCTGACGGTGTTCAACGCCACCTGTCCGCTGGTGACCAAGGTGCACATGGAGGTGCAGCGCTACGCGCGCGAAGGGCGCGATGTGATACTCATCGGGCACGCCGGCCATCCGGAGGTCGAAGGCACCATGGGGCGCTTCGACGCATCCGGCGGCGGCCGCATCCACCTGGTGGAGAGCACGGCCGACGTGGCCGCTCTCTCCGTGCGCGATCCCGAGAAGCTCGCCTTCGTCACGCAGACGACACTGTCGGTGGATGATACCGCGGAGATCGTCGCGACGCTGCGGGAGCGCTTCCCGCGATTGGCGACTCCGCGGCGCGAGGACATCTGCTACGCCACGCAGAACCGCCAGGACGCCGTCAAGACACTGCTCGAGCAATGCGACGTGCTGGTGGTGGTGGGCTCGCGCACCAGTTCGAACTCCAGCCGCCTGCGCGAGCTCGCCGATCGGGCCGGCGTGCCCGGTTACCTGATCGACGGGCCCGGCGACCTGCGTGCGGAGTGGTTCGCGGACAAGCGTGCCGTCGGTGTGACGGCCGGGGCCTCGGCGCCGGAGCTGCTGGTGCGGCAAGTGGTCGAGCAGCTGGCGCGCTGGGGCGCTGAGGGGCCGCACGAGGTACCGGGACGCGAGGAGCGCGTGTTTTTTCCGCTGCCGCGCGAGCTGCGGCGCGACCCAGAAAAACCCGTGTAGCGCGCCGAACCTGCTGCGCGTCAAGCCCGGCGGAAATCAACACGCTGATCGCCTGGATCAACGCCCGGGCGCCCGACAACTGCGGACCCTATCGATCACACCCCTCTCCGGCCCGCGCAGGGATCCGCGGGCCGGCCCTTCGTTCCCGCGGCAGGTCCCCAACGGGCGCGCGGCGGCGTTTCCGGGGAACGACGGGCGTCGCCGGCGCTGCTGCCACGGGAACCGCGGCGCGGGCCGCGGCCACCCACTGGCAGGCAAGTACGAGGGGTTTACCCATGCGACACACTCGGCGTCCTGGATTCATGCGACGCGCGGCCGCCGGCTGCGCGGCGGGGGCCATCGCCGCATTCCTCATCTCCTGCGGTGGAGGCGGCTACGGTGGGGGTGGCGGCGGCGGAGGCGGAGGCGGCATGCAGCTCTGCGGCGGCGCCTATGCCGCCTGTCCGCCACCGACCATCACACTGACCGCCCCGGCAGCGGGAGCGACGGTGAGCGGGATGGTGAGGCTGTCGGCGACCGCGAGCGCCTCTTCCGCCTATGGCTTGACCGTATCGAGTGTCGAGTTCCTGATCGACGCAACCTCGGTGGGAACGGCGACCGCCTCGCCGTACTCGGTCATGTGGGACAGCACCAAGGTCGCCAGCGGCGATCACTCACTCACCGCCAAGGTGACCGACAGCGCCGGCGACTCGACCATCACGCCGGCCATCAACATCAACGTGCAGAACATGGCGGCCGCCGGTGCCGCAATGACGCCCGGGCAGTTGTTCCCGGCGCCGATGTCCGGCGCTTCGGGCATGGCCGAGGTGACGGTGGACCTCGGGACCGGCGCCATGCGCGGCCGGGTGAAGCTCGCCGGAATGACGGCGACCGCCGTGAACATCAATGAAGGCTTTGCGGGCGCGAGCGGACCGGTGCTCATCCGGCTCGCACCGAGCGCCGAGCGTGCGGCCGAGTGGGAGGTGCCGGCGGGTGCGCTCCTCACGGCGGAGCAGCTGAGCGCGTTCTCGCAGGGCAAGCTCTACGTAATGGCCCTGTCCGCGGCCCAGCCGCGCGGGGAGATCCGCGGGCAGATCGCGCCGCAGAACGTGCTGGTCACCTTCTCGGCGATGGCTCCGGTGAAGGAGGCGCAGGGAGTCGGCGCCACGGCGGCCGGCGTCATTGCTACGACGGTCGACCGCAGCGCCCACACGCTCAGCGTTCACGTCAACTCCATCGGCGTGGACGAGGCCGATGCCGCGCAGGTGGCTAGCCGCGCCAGCGGACGCACCCTCGCGGTGCTCGGCAAGGACAGCGTTGACCTCGGGCACTGGTCGGCCGAGCTCGCGCCGGTGAGCGCCGCGGAGCTCGCCGACTTCGAGGCGGGCCGCTGGTACGCGGATATCGCGACGGCAGTCGATGCGGGCGGCGCACTGCGCGGTGAGATCAGCGGACCGCGTAACTGAGCGACTTCCCGGCCGGCCCGTGCAGCAGTGCTCGGGCCGACCGGTCGCCTGAGGCGTTTCAGGCGCGGCGGCGCGGCTGGTAGACCGACTTCTTGAGCTTCCAGCGTTTGTGTGACCACGGCCAGTCGGGAGGTGCGGCCCGGATCTGCTCCTCGACACGACGCGCGTAGCGCTCGGTGAGTGCGCCGGAGGGCAGCGCCTCGCCGGCGCCCGCGAGCGGCTGGAACTCCATCTGGTAGTAGCCGCGGCCGGTGCGCCGCATGGCGATGAAAAACACCGGGAAGTGCGTGACGCGCGCGATCTCCTCCGGGCCCATGTAGAAGGCCGTGTCACGGTTGAGGAAGCGCGTCCAGTACTTGTGCTCGCTGGTGGTCGGCTCCTGATCGGCCACCATCGCCACCGCCCGCACCACGTCACGCCGCTGGATAATGTCGGCCAGCAGCTCCTTGGCCGGCACCAGGCGGCTGCCGAAGCGCGTGCGCAGTTTCTTCATCTCGCGCTCCGCCCAGTTGTCCACCAGCGGCTTGTAGGCCGCATCGAGCGGGTAGCCGAGCTCGAGCGACAACGCGAGCAGCATCCATTCCCAGTTGCACTGGTGCGCGGCCACTAGCAGCACCGACTGACCCTGCGCGAGCAGCGCGCGCGGGGCCTCGAGGTTCACCAGGCGCACCCGGCGGCGAATCTCCTGCGCCGGCAGGCTCACCGACTTTATGACCTCGACCAGCATCTGCGCGAAGCCGAGGTAGTAGCGGCGGATGACCGCGCGCAGCTGGATCTCGTCGAATTGCGGGAAGGCCCGGGTGAGGTTCTCGCGCACCACCTGCTGGCGATAGGGAAACACGCGAAATGCCAGCCAGCCGAGCAGGTCCGCGAGGCGATACAGCGCGCCGAGCGGCACGCGCGCGAGCAGCCGCGCCCACCAGGCGGAGCGCGCGCCGGAGTCGGCGCTTGCGGGGACGGTGTCGGCGTTGTCCGGCGAGAGCCCGGTGAGCATCCAGCTAGTTTAGCGGACGCGGTTGGGGCGCCGCAGCGGGCGGCGGCTGTGCGGTCAGCACCCGCCCGAACCGCGGCGCGAGCCAGTGCTCGATGTCGTCGACTAGCGTGAACGCAGCGGGCACGATGACCAGCGTGAGCGCGGTCGAAGTGATGAGACCGCCGATGACCGCGACCGCCATCGGCTGGCGGAACGAGGTGTCTCCGCCGATGCCGAGCGCCACCGGCGTCATGCCGGCGATCATGGCGACGGTCGTCATGACGATCGGGCGCGCGCGCTTGTGACCGGCTTCGAGGATCGCGGTCAGCCGGTCCTTGCCGGC
>DASPPI010000011.1:0-12381 GCA_035625615.1 Steroidobacteraceae bacterium
GTTCTTAATTACCTGCCTTGCGGCAGGCCTGGAAGCCGAACGCTATGCTAGTCATGGCGCTTGACAGCAGTGTGACGCTTGGCCGGGACTCTCGATGACTGAATGATCCGGCCGGCGGAATGCTTACGCTGACGTCTCAGACAGGGGGCGTACGCAATCGCCCCAGCCGGGGGTACCACAAGCCTGCGCCAGAAAGGCCGTGCGTTGAGCGATCACCGCCGCAGCTTTGACGCCATCATCGAGCGTGAGCGCGGCTTGCGCCACAGCCTGAGCGCGGGTCGTATAACCATGATCGCCATCGGCGGGGCGATCGGCACCGGGCTGTTCCTCGGCAGCGGCCTCGCGATCAGCCTCGCGGGCCCGGCGGTGCTCGTGAGCTACGCGGTCGGCGCACTGGTTGCGCTGCTCCTGGTGGGATGCCTGGCCGAGATGACCGTCGCGCACCCGACCTCCGGCTCATTCGGCGCTTATGCGGAGTACTACATCGGCCCCCTGGCTGGGTTCCTCGTGCGCTATGCCTACTGGACCTGCGTCGTGCTGGCGGTGGGCACCGAGGTCACGGCGGTCGCGCTCTACATGCACTTCTGGTTTCCGACCGTTCGCGGCTGGCTATGGGTCGTCGGCTTCTCGGGGCTCCTGATCCTGGTGAACGCCCGCAGCGTGAAGGTCTTCGGGGCGGTCGAGTACTGGTTCTCGGCTGTCAAGCTGACCGCCATCGTGATCTTCATCCTGCTGGCGAGCTACCTGGTTTGGCGCGCTCCATCGATGCTGTCGGCCACGGGCGCTGCCGGCGCCGCTCGGCCGGCAGGCTTCCATAACTACACCGACCTCGGCGGCTTCTTTCCCAAGGGGCTGTGGGGCGCGTGGGCGGCGGTGATCGTGGCGATCTTCAGCTACCTCAGCATCGAGATGATCGCGGTGGCGGCGGGGGAGGCCGCACACCCCGAAACCGCCGTGACACGCGCGTTCCGCTCGACTCTGATCAGGCTGATCGTGTTTTACCTGCTGACGCTCGCCCTGGTGCTCGCGATCGTGCCGTGGACCGCCGCGGGCATCGATGAGAGCCCGTTCGTGAAGGTCATGCGCGCGCTCGAGGTGCCAGGCGCCGCCGGCATTTTCAATTTCGTCATCCTGGTCGCGGCGCTGTCGGCGATGAACAGCCAGCTCTACATCACCACGCGCATGATGTTCAGCCTGGCGCGGGCCGGCTATGCGCCGCGGCGCTTCGGAATCGTGGACCGCCGCGGAGTGCCGCTGCAGGCGCTGCTGCTCTCGAGTATCGGCATCGCGCTCGCAACCGTGCTGAGCGTCGCGGCTCCCCGCTCGGCCTTCATCCTCATGGTCGCGATCTCCTCTTTCGGAGCCATGTTCACCTGGCTGATGATCTTCGTGACCCACTATTGTTTCCGCCGTGCCCACGAGAAGGCGGGAGCGCCACCGCTGCGCTTTCGCCTGCGTGGCTTCCCGGCAACCACGCTGGCCGGCGCCGCGCTCATGGCCGCGGTACTGGTGACCACCGCCTTCACGGACGCTTTTCGTCTGACGCTGGTATTCGGTGTGCCGTTTCTCGCGGGCCTGACCGCGCTCTACGCGATCCGCTACCGTCAGCCCGCTCCCGGCGCCGTATCCGGCAGCAACGTCGCCTGAGTTCTGGAGCGTCCATGAGATCGGCGTCCACCCCGGCGGCATCCTGACGGCCGGCGGCGCGCGGTGCGGGCGCGGCGCTCGCGTCCGCGCGTGCACTGCACACCGGCGCCGGACCGCCGTATTGCCCGCGGCCGCCGTTCAATACATGATGCGCGAAAGCCGTTGCAACGGCGCCCCCGGGGGAGACACTGCCGACCCGCCCTGATGCAGGCGGCTCACCCACATGGTTTTCAACTCGCTCACCTTCGTGGTGTTCTTCGCCGGCGTGCTCGTCCTGCATTCGCTGCCATTCTCGTGGACCGCGAAGAAGATCAACCTGCTGATCGCGAGTTATCTGTTCTACATGGCATGGAACCCGCCGTTCGTCATCCTGCTGTGGGTGTCGACGGTGGTCGACTGGTACGCCGCGCAGGGGCTGGTGAAGGCACAGCGGGCGAGCGCCCGGCACGCTTGGATGCTGCTGTCGGTGATCGCCAACCTCGGTATGCTGGGGTACTTCAAGTACGGGCAGTTCCTGCTCGATAACTTCAGCGCGCTGATGGCAGCGCTCGGCGTCAGCTACCAGCCCGCCCACTACGACATCGTCCTGCCGGTAGGCATCTCCTTCTATACGTTCGCCACGCTGTCGTACACCCTGGATGTGTATCTGCGGCGCGCGCTGCCGGCGCAGAACATGCTCGATTACGCCCTGTTCGTGACGTTCTTTCCGCACCTGGTGGCCGGCCCGATCATGCGGCCGACCGAGCTGGTGCCGCAGTTCGCGCAGCCGCGCCGCGCCAGCGCCGCGCAGCTGCGCTTCGGGCTGGCGCTGATGACGCTCGGGCTATTCAACAAGGTCGTGCTCGCCGACAGCTTTCTCTCGCGCGCGGCCGAGCGCGTCTACGACGGCGACCAGATCCCGGGCACGCTGGATGCCTGGATGGGGACGCTCGCCTTCAGCGGGCAGATCTTCTGTGATTTCGCCGGCTATTCGACCACGGCGATCGGGGCGGCGCTGTGCCTCGGCTTTGCGATGCCCGACAACTTCCGCTTCCCCTATGCAGCGGTGGGATTCTCCGACTTCTGGCGGCGCTGGCACATCACCCTGTCGTCGTGGCTGCGCGACTATCTCTACATTCCCCTGGGCGGCAACCGCCACGGCGCGCGCCGGACCTACCTGGCCCTCATGGGCACCATGCTGCTCGGCGGCCTGTGGCACGGTGCGAACTGGACGTTCGTCGCCTGGGGCGGGCTGCACGGTGTCTACCTCGCCGTCGAGCGGACGCTGCGGGCGCGTTTCGCCAACTACCGCCCCGGGCCGCTGGTGTTCGTGCTGCTCGGGTTGCTCACCTACGCGCTGGTGAACATCACCTGGGTGTTTTTCCGCGCCAAGACCTTCGGCAAGGCGTGGGTGGTGCTGCGCGGCATGTTCGGACAGAACGCCTCGGCCCGCCCGATTCTCTCGACCTTCTATCTGCTGTCGGTGACTGCGATCGTGGGAGCCCTGGTGCTGACGCACTGGCTGATGCGGGCACGCACGCTCGAATCGGTCGTCGAACGCGCTCCGGCGCTCGCGGTGTGTGCCGTCTGGGCGCTGATGGCGTTCGCAATCATCATTGTCCAGGGGGCCGGCAGTGCCTTCATCTATTTCCAGTTCTGACACCCGGCAGGCTGGCGGCGCGGCATACCTCCGTCAAGTGGGTGAGCAGCCGGTGCTGGCGCCCTCGGTCGCTCCGGTCGACCGCTACGCGCGTCAGACGGCCGCCGACCGCCCGGGAGTCGCCCAGCCGGTGCCGGTGCGGCCGGTGCCCGAGCAACCGTGGGGCCGGATCCTCATCGCCACGGTGCTGCTCGTCGGTCTGATGGTCGGCGGCTGGGAGTGGTACTGGCGCGCCTACGGCGTGCGGCCCAGCATTGCTAACTCTTCCGGCCTGTGGGCGATACAGCGCCGGCGCATCGATGCGGGCGAAGGCGACGCCACGGTGCTCGCCGGCGCATCGCGCCTGTTCTTCGACATCCAGCTGCCGGTGTGGGAGCGTCTCGCCGGCCGGCGCCCGATCCAGCTCTCCCTCGAGGGCACCTCACCACTGGCGACCGTGGAGGGTCTCGCCGCGGATCCGCAGTTCACCGGTCGCCTCGTCATCGGCGTGGCGCCCGACCTGTTCTTCTCCGGCTTCCAGTACCGCGCCGCCGTGCTGCGCTACTCCCGCAAGGAGTCTCCCTCGCAGCGCATCGGTCAATGGCTCTCCATGAACTTCATCGAGCCGTACCTGGCGTTCGACGATCCGGACTATGCGCTGCAGACCGTGCTCGCGCGCCAGCCGTGGCCCAAGCGCCCGGGCAAGGTGTGGTTCATCAACGTGCGCAAGCTCGCCGAGACCGAAGCGGACCGCAACACCCACCTGTGGAGCAAGGTCGCCACCGATCCGCAATATCGCGACCTGGCGCGCCGCATCTGGCAGCAGGACTTTCAGCCCTCGGACGAGGATCCGACGCCGGAAGAGGTCGCGAAGACCGAGAAGGAGCAGATCGAGCGCATGGCCAAGGCAATCGCGAAGCTGCGCGCGCGCGGAGTGCAGGTCCTGTTCGTGCGCATGCCGAGCGCCGGCGAGTATCTCGCCTTCGAGAACCGAGAGTTTCCGCGCGCCCGCACCTGGGACAGGTTGCTCGGCGTCACCGGTGCGCCCGGCATTCATTTCCAGGACTATCCGCAGCTGCAGGGCTACTACCTGCCCGAGTGGTCGCACATGACCCAGGCCGAGGGCGAGCGCTTCACTGCGGCGCTCTACCGCATCATTGCGCGGGACTTCTGGCGCCAGGAACAGGCCGGAGTGGCGCCGGCAGCTCTAGCGGCGCCGGCAGCGCCGGCGTTACCGGCAGCACCGGCGGCCCAGGCAGTACCGGCGGCGCCAGCAGCAGTGGCGCACTAAGACGGGTTCTTGACCCAGCCGCGCGGCTTGCGGTCGAAGCCGATCTGCACGTCGACCCGCTTCTCGCCGCAGCGGCATCGAAAGCGTGCAATGATGTTGGCGATGGGCTCGTCCCAGCCGCCGCGGCAATGGCGCGCGAGGAACGCCGGAGTCAGCTCGCGCGAGTGGCGGCAGGCGCGGCAGCTGACCACGATGACGTAGTTGCCGAAATGATCGCGCAGACGCTCGACCGAATTCCACGGGAGCATCAGGCCAGTGTGGGCCCCGCCGCCGGCGCGCGTCCATCCAGCGCCAGAGCGCACGCCACACTGTTCGCGGATTAGGCATGTGCGGCAAGTACATCCTGGCGCAGGCGGCCAAGGCGGAGCGGGCCATGGGCATCAGCCGCGGGCGCTGGGAGTACGCGCCCAGCTACCGCGTCCTGCCGACTGAACAGGTCCCGGTGGTCGTTGCCGCGGGCGGTGAGCGTGAAGCCGCGCAGATGCGCTGGGGCCTGATTCCCTACTGGGCGGGCGGCGTGCCGCTGAAAGCCTCCACCATCAACGCCACCGTCGAGCGCATCGACAGCGCGCCGACTTACCGGGATGCCTGGCAGCGCGGACAGCGCTGCATTCTCGTCATGGCCGGCTTCTACGAGCCGCACGTCAACGCCGACGGCTCGCGCGATCAGTTCTTCGTGCATCTCGCCGAGCGCGAGGTGTTCGGGGTGGCGGGGTTGTGGGATCGTTCACGGCGGCCCGACGGCTCGTACGTTTTCTCCTGCACGCTGATCACCGTGCCTGCCAACCGGCTGCTCGCCGAAGTTCACAACGGCAAGCAGCGCATGCCGGCGATCCTCACCGAGCGTGCTCACGATGTGTGGCTGAGCGGTACGCCGCAGCAGGCGAGGTTGACGCTCGCACCGTACCCGGATGAGCTGATGGCAGCCTGGCAAGTGAGCCGCCGGGTGAACAACCCGAGACTGCCTGACGACGCCTCCCTGATCGAGCCGGTCTGAACTGCGATGCGGGTCACAGTTCACGGTGCATTCAGCCCCGCGGGTGTGTCATGGACTCCTCGCCTTGGCATAGTTCGCGCCGTGTGTGCTGAACGTCTGGAGGAGTTTCTTATGAGAGCGATGCCTTGTCTCGCCCTGGCGGCGCTGGCCGTCGCGGCAGTGCCCCTGGCGCATGGCCAGAGTGTCAGTGTCAACGCGACCATCACCGGCGAAGTGGTTCCCGGCGTGTATGGTCAGCTGGTGCTCGGCAACCGGCCACCGCCCCCGGTGGTGTATGCGCAGCCGGTGATCGCAGAGCCGCCCCCGGTGGCCGCGGCGGCGCCGGTCGCGCCGGTCTACCTGCATGTTCCGCCGGGACATGCCAAGAACTGGGCCAAACACTGCCACGAGTACCACGCCTGCAACCGGCCGGTGTACTTCGTGAAATCCGCCGAGTACGAGCCCGGCTATCGGCCCGATCACCGCCACGACGACCACGGCCGTCACGAGGACGATCGCGGCGATCATGATCGGGATCACGAGCACGGGCACCACGACGACTGAGCACGCGGGCCGCGCGCGCTAGCGCGCGCGGCCCACCCTGGCGCGCGGCGCGCGCCGCCGGCGCGAGTCCTCGCGGCCCCGGCCCGGATGGTGGCAGGGGTCTCCATGCTCTACGATACCCGCAGAAGAAGTAGGGAGCGGGTTCATGGGCCGGTATCGACGCTACCTTATCGGACTCGCCGTCATCGCCGTGCTCGTCGGCGCTTACGCCGCCGTCGGGTTTCTCGCCGTGCCGCACTTTGCGCGTAACGGCGCACTCGAGTTCGTGCGCACGCACTACCATCGCACGCTGACTCTCGGCGAGATTCACTTCAATCCCTTCACGCTCAAGCTCGACGTGACCCGGGTTGCACTGCCGGACGCCGACGGACAGACGATGCTGGCGTTCGAGCGGCTGCACATCGATGTGCAGTTCGCCAGTCTCTGGCGGCTCGGCCCCAGCTTCCGCGAGATCGTGCTCGAGAAGCCGTACGTGCGCGCCGTGCTGCGCCGGGACGGGGAGGTCAATCTTGCCGATCTCGCCAAGGGCTTTCCGCCCGCGCCCAAGCCGCAGAAGCCGGCCGCGCCGCCGCGACTGTTCATCCAGCGGCTGGCCGTGATCGCCGGCGCCACCACCTTCGAGGATCGCACGCGCCCGACGCCGTTTCGTGCCGATTTCAAGCCGATCGAATTCGTTCTCCACGATTTCAGCACGACCGCCAACACGGCCGACGCTTATTCTCTGGAGGCGGCCTCACCGCAGGGCGAGCGGCTCGCCTGGCACGGCACCGTGCGTCTGGCGCCGCTCTCCTCGCACGGGGAGTTCGAGATCACCGATCTCAAGGCGCGCACCGTGTGGAGCTATCTGCGCGACACGCTGCCCTTCGAGATCGGCGCGGGCGTCATCCGCATCAAGGGTGACTATGATCTCGGCAGCGTCGGCGGACCGATCACGCTCGGTCTCAACGTGCACACGACGGCCGTGACCGACCTCGCGGTGCGGCCCCGGGGCGGCGCGCAGGACTATGTGAGCGTCGCGCACATTGCGGTGGACGATACCCGGGTGGACCTGACGCGCCGCTCGGTCAGCGTCGCGAAGGTGAGCCTGGCCGGTGGTGACCTCAAGGTCTGGCTGGACGAGCAGGGCCGGCTGAATCTCCTCGAGCTGCTCGCTGCGAGCCCGGCCGGCCCGGCAGAGCCCGCGGCAGCCTCGCCCGCCGCCGCACCCGATCCGTCGGGCCCGGCAGCGCCGGCAAAAGCCGCAGGCGGCGGCGCACCCTGGGTCGTATCCGCTCCCGACATCGCCGTCGAAGGCTTCAAGGTGTCGGCCGAGGATCGCCAGGTCAAGCCCGCCGCGGCGCTGCTGCTCGACCCGCTGAACATCCACATCGGCGGATTCAACACCTCACCCGACGACACCCTCGCCATCCGGCTCGACTCGCACGTCAACACCTCCGGAACGATCGACGCCAGCGCCAAGGTCACACCGAAATCCGGTGTCGTGAGCGCACACGTCGAGGCCACGAGCCTCGATCTGACCGTGCTGCAGCCGTTCATCGCGCGATACTCTTCTCTAACGCTGTTGAAGGGAGCGCTCGAGGCCAAGCTCGATCTCGACCGGCAGGCGGACGGCGCGCTCGCGGTCAGGGGCGGCACCCTCGTGTCAGACCTGCGCACGGTGGACAACGCGCTCAAGATGGATTTCATCAAGTGGAAGGAGCTGCGTCTCGCCGACATCAGTTATCGCTCGAGCCCCGCGAGCCTGCGCATCGGTACCGTGACCGCGCTCGAGCCGTACGTGCGCATGATCATCGCGCCTGATCAGACCGTTAACATCAAGCAGATACTGACCG
The DNA here is from genome assembly GCA_035625615.1 of Steroidobacteraceae bacterium. Lineage (GTDB taxonomy): Bacteria > Pseudomonadota > Gammaproteobacteria > Steroidobacterales > Steroidobacteraceae > 13-2-20CM-66-19. Next base: position 7,929 of record DASPPI010000011.1, read on the forward strand.
CGCCCGGTGCGGCGGCCAAACGGAACGCGGCTCCCGCGGCGCCTGCAGGCGCGGGTTCGGGCGGTGTGGCGTCGAGCGGCGCGCCATCCGGTGAGGCGGCATCCGCCGCGGCCGCGGCTCCCGCCGCAACGAATGCAACGGCCAGCAGCACAGCGGGGACCGTGAAGCGGATCCCGCGCGCACGGGGGTCATCGCGGTCGTCGCCGCCCACGGCCGCACCGAGCGCTCCGCTGACGCCGTTCCCGATGTCGATCGGCACGGTGCGCTTCGTAAACGGATCGGCCAACTACTCGGATCTGTGGATCAAGCCGAGTTTCTCGGTGGGCATCCAGTCGCTCCACGGGACGGTCACCGGGCTGTCGTCCGACCCGCAGTCACGTGCCAAAGTTGAGCTCGAGGGCAAGGTCGATCGCTATTCACCAGTGCACATCGGCGGAGAGATCAACCTGTTGTCGGCAGCGCTCTATACCGACATCACGATGAGCTTCAAGGATCTCGATCTCACCATCGTCAATCCGTACTCCGGTCATTTCGTCGGCTACAAGATCGACAAGGGCAAGTTGTCCGTCGATGTCACCTACAAGATCGAGCAGCGCAAGCTCGACGCCAAGCAGCACTTCGTGGTCGATCAGCTCGAGCTGGGTGACCGCGTGGAGAGCCCCGATGCGGTGCATCTGCCGCTGAAGATCGCCGTGGCATTGCTCAAGGACCGCAACGGCGTCATCGATCTCGACCTGCCCATGAACGGCTCACTCGATGACCCGCAGTTCCGCATCGGACCGATTATCTGGAAGATGTTCGTCAACCTGATCGTCAAGGTGGCCACTGCGCCGTTCGCGCTCCTCGGACACCTGTTCGGCGGCGGCGAGCACCCCAACATCATCGAGTTCGACGCCGGCAGTGCCGAGCTCGACCCGCCCGCGCGCGATCAGCTCGCCTCCATTGCCAAGGCACTCTCGGAGCGCCCGCAATTGAAGCTCGACGTGCCCATCGAGTATGCCGTGCAGGTCGACCGGCCACGGATGGCGGCGGTGCGGCTGCGCGAGGAGCTGCTGGCGCGCGTGCAGGCCACGCGCGCAGGCCGCAAGCATCCGGATACCGCGGGCCAGCTGGCGCTCGCAGACCCGGAGAAGCACTTCAAGCTGCTCGTCGAGCAGTATCGCGCGGATCTCGGCAAGGACGTGCCGTTGCCAGCGAGTGCGCTGGCCGTGCAGCAGGCGAAGCGCCGCGAGACGCCGCCCTACGATGCGGCCATTGCCGATCTCGAAGCGGCGCTCATCGACCACATCCAGGTGCCCGACAGCGATCTTGAGGATCTCGGCAAGCGCCGCGCGCGAGCGATCCAGGAGGCGCTGGTCACCGACGGCAAGGTGAATCCGGAGCGTGTGTTCATTGTCAACGCTCCTGCCAAGCCGGAGTCCGGCGAGCGGGTGAAGGTGGAGCTCACGGTGAAGAGCTGATATGGCCGGGCTTCGGGCGAGGGTCCTTTGGACGATAGTTCGGCATTCACCGAACCATCCCATAGCTCAAAAAACGCGTAAAAAAACGCTGCCGGCTCAGCCACATGCACCCGTACTTGTTTCCTTTCATGATAGTTAGGCGGTGGCCGAACTATCGCTAAAAGGGGGTACTACTCCCGCAGGTCTTCCCCTTCACTTTTGTCAACCCTGGGCCGGCCCACCCTGAGCAGCGGCCTCCTTACGGCGGGACATGATCTCTAGTACCCCGGCAACGGCGGCAGTCGCTGCGCCGGGCATCACGGCGGGGGCATGTCCCCGGGCTGCGCCGCGCGCAGCCAACGCACGAACGCACCCACAGCCGCATCGCCTTCGGCAGGCGCCCAGGCGGCAAACTCCGTGGCCGTCGCCGGATCGTACGGCCCTTCCTTGATCTCGAGGAAGGTGCCGCCGCCCTTGCCGGGGAGGAGCGTGTGCCAGGTGCCCGGTGGGGTTTCGTAAGCCAGGTTGTCGGTCCCCTCACCGACACCGTAGCGGCCCGTTACGCGACCGTGCTCATCGAAGGTGACGACGTCGAAGCGGCCGCGCAGCAGCACCGCGAGCTCGCAGCGGCTCACGTGGCGATGGGGGCGGAAGTAGGAGTCGGCCCGCGCCACCACCACGAAACGCTGCACCAGATCGGCGGGCGTCAGATGGATATTGTGATGCGCGCGGCCGCGGGGACTTTCCGCCGCCCGGCCGGCGAGCTCATCGAGCAGGGAACGCTGCAGCAGCTTCATACCGACCCGCGCGCTTTCAGATCAACCCGCATGCCGTGCGTGATCCTTGTGGACGTCCGGTAGAAATCCCGCCAGCAATCCCAGCAACGGCAGAAACGCGCAGATGTGGTAGACGACGTCGATGCCGACATGGTCGGCGAGCCGGCCGAGCACCGCCGCGCCGACGCTGCCCATTCCGAACGCTAGACCGAAGAACAGCCCCGCCACCGTGCCGGTGCGCCCGGGTAGCAGATCCTGTGCGTACACCACGATCGCCGGAAAAGCGGACGCGATGATCAGGCCGATCGGCACCGTGAGCACGCCGGTCCAGAACAGGCTCGCGTGCGGCAGCAGCAGCGTGAAGGGCAGCACGCCGAGGATCGAGGCCCAGATGATGTACTTGCTGCCGAGGCGGTCGCCGAGGGGACCCCCGAGCATGCCGCCGACGGCGGCGGAGGCCAGGAACACGAACAGGTGCAGCTGCGAGCTGCGCACCGAGACGTGAAAGTGCTCGATGAGATAAAGAGTGTAGTAGCTGCTGATGCTGGCGAGGTAGACGTACTTGGAGAAGACCAGGGCGAGCAGTACCGTGAGAGCGAGCGCGATGTGATGACGGGGTGCGGCCGTGCGCGCACCGGCGCGTGCCAGACGCGTGATGCCGTGTTTCTTGTACCAGTGCCCGACGTTGACCAGCACCAGCATCCCGAGCAACGCCACGCACGAGAACCAGGCCACGCTCTCCTGACCGCGCGGCAACACGATGAACGCCGCGAGCAGGGGACCTGCGGCCGAGCCCAGATTGCCGCCCACCTGGAACACCGACTGGGCGAGGCCGTGCTTGCCGCCGGAGGCCATGCGGGCGACCCGCGATGACTCGGGATGGAATACCGAGGAGCCTGTGCCGATGAGCATGGCGGCGATGAGCAGCAACGCGTAGCTGCCGGCGAAGGCGAGCAGCACCAGTCCCACCAGCGTGAAGCCCATGCCGATGGCGAGCGAATAGGGGCGTGGCGTCTTGTCGGCGAGCGCGCCCACCCAGGGCTGTAGCAGCGAGGCGGTGAACTGGAACGTGAACGTCAGCAGCCCGATCTGGCTGAAGGTCAGCCGGTAGGAGCTGCGCAGCATGGGATACAAGGCCGGCAGCAGCGACTGCATCATGTCATTCAGCAGATGGCAGAAGCTGATGGCGGCGAGCACGCCCATGGCCGTGCCGCCGGCCACGCCGACCCGGCCGAGGACACGGGCAGATTCGCTCAACTTTTCGCTCCGCGGCTGACGCGCACAGGCTGCCGCCAGCGGCAATGTGCCGCAACCGGGCCGGGAAACCCATCCCTCTTACTGGGGGCCCCTGGCCTGCTCGGGCCCCAGGGTGTCACATGCTTATCCGGCGGCCACGCTTCATGCTCCGGGGTGGCGCAACGCGCGATGGGAAACTAGGATCTGCCGTGCCCGCCGAGCCTTGGGGGCATGCGCGGGGCGTGAGAATTTGACTGAAGCTTCCGAGACTAGCGCAGCCGAGCCCGTCGGAACCCTCGACGTGGCGCTCGCGCACGCCCGGCGACTGCTCGAGCGCGACGCGCGCCTCGCGGCACAGCAGGCAGAAGAGATCCTCAAGGCGGTTCCCGGTCACCCGCTCGCGCGGCTGATTCTCGGCGCCGCGCTCCGCATCACCGGCCAGACGCAGGCGGCGCTCGCGGTGCTCGGGCCGCTCGCCCGTGAGCAGCCGGACGCGGCTCCCGTGCATTTGGAGCTCGGCGTGGCGCTGGGCGAGGCGGGCCGGGCCTCGGAGGCGGTCGCGGCCCTGCGCCGCGCGCTGCTGATCAAGCCCAATTCGCCCGACGCGTGGCGGCTGCTCGCCGACCAGCTGGATGCGCAGGGCGATGGGGTCCGGGCCGATCAGGCGCGGGCGCGCTTCCTCGAGACGGCCAACAAGGATCCGCGCCTGATGGATGCGGCCGCGGCGCTGGTGCGGAACGATCTGCCGCACGCGGACGCGCGACTGCGCGCGCATCTGAAGGGTCACCCCACCGACGTGTCGGCGCTGCGCATGCTGGCGGAGGTGGCCGGGCGTCTGCGCCGTTATCCGGAGGCGCAGCAGCTGCTCGAGCGCTGCCTCGAGCTCGCGCCGAGCTTCGATGCCGCCCGCCACAACTACGCGCTGGTTCTCAACCGCCAGGGCAAGGCGGATCAGGCGCTGCCGGAGGTGGAGCGTCTGCTCGCGAAGGAGCCGCGCAATCC
>DASPPI010000012.1:0-2590 GCA_035625615.1 Steroidobacteraceae bacterium
TCCTTTCTCAACCTCGACGATGCCGTCGCGCAGATGCAGCTGACGGCCGGCGCGCTGATCGTGCACGTGCGCGATATGCCGCCCGGTCAGGTGTACGAGATCGACACGCCCAATGTGGCCGTGTCGCTGCAGCAGCCGGGCGAATACCGCGTGGAAGTGAGCGGGGCGGGCGATGCGACCACCGTCAAGGTGAGCGAAGGGGCCGCGCAGGCGAGCGGCGGCGCACAAACGATCGCCATCGGCATGCAGCAGCAGGTGACGGTCACCGGCACCACCACGCTGGCTTACTCCAGCGCGACCCTCGGCGCGCCGGATGATCTCGACAACTGGTCAGCGGCACGCGAGCGGGAGGTCGAGGATTCCACCTCCGCCGAGTACGTCGCCGGCGACGTCCCCGGCACGCCGGATCTCGATGACAACGGCCGCTGGCAGGACACACCCGATTACGGCTACGTCTGGACCCCGACCACGGTGGCGGTGGGCTGGGTGCCGTACCGCTACGGTCACTGGGTGTGGATCGCACCTTGGGGCTGGAGCTGGGTCGATGATGCGCCGTGGGGTTATGCCCCGTTTCACTACGGCCGCTGGGTGCAGTGGCACAACACCTGGTGCTGGGTGCCCGGACCGCGCCCGCTGCGCCCGGTGTATGCGCCGGCGCTGGTGGCCTGGGTCGGCGGGCCGTCAGTGGCGACCTCCCCGGCGTACGGCGACAGTGTCGGGTGGTTTCCGCTCGGCCCGCGCGAGCGCTATGTGCCGGCGTATCGGGTGAGCGCGGCGTACCTGCGCAACGTCAACCTCAGCAACCCGACCCTCGTCAACGACTCGCAGCTCCCCCCCCTCCATCAGGGCGACATCGCCGCGACGCACTACACGAACGATCGCCCGGCCGCCGTGACCCTGGTGCCGCAGACGGTGTTCCTCTCGGGTCAGCGCGTCGGCGCGCGTGCCGTGTCGTTGCCGGCGCCGGTGCTCGCGGGCGGGATCGTGACGGCCACCGCGCCGGCCATCGCGCCGACCCGTCAGAGCGTCATGGGGCCGGGCAATGGCCGCAGTGCCGCGCGGCCGCCGCCGGAGCTGCTGAACCGGACCGTCGTCGTGCGGACTGCCCCACCGCGCGGGCCCGCCCCATTCGACCGGCAGCTGGCGGCCATCGAGGCGAACGACGGCCGGCCGCTCAGTCACGCCGAGATCGCACGCCTGCAGCCGGCAACGCCCGCCGCGCCCGTGAGGATGCTCCCGACGGCAGGACCGCTGGTTGCCGCGGCGGCGCTGCCGCGGCAAGCGGATGCGCGGGGCTCGGCCATCCACGGGACCGCCTCGGAGGCCGCGGACGCAGCGGCAGCCAGCCTGGCCGAGCGCGAGCGGCTGCTCGAGAGCACCACGCGCCTGCCGCCGCTGCCGCGCGGAAGCACCAGCGCGCCCGCGCCGCCAGCGGCACCGATCAACACCTACGCGCCACCGGCATCGGTCCCCCCTGCAGCGCCGCTGCGCTCCGATCGGCCGCCCTGGGTCCAGGAGTATCCGCCACCCGCGCAGCCGCACGCGTTCGCAACCGATGACCCGACACACGCGCGTGGCCGCCCGCCCGCCCTACCGGTGTATCACCCGCCCGGTGGACCGGACCCCGGGACCCCCGACCAGTCGGTACAGGAAGACACGACCTACCACCCCGCGCATACCACGCCGCCGCAGGCGCTAGCACCGGCACCGCCGACGACACGTCCGCCGGCATCGCAGCCCAAGCCATCCTCCCGGGAACCGCGCGAGTCGGCCCCGCATGGCGATCGCGAGTCACGCGAGCGGGTTACGCGCTGACTGGGATGTAGTCGACGAAGCGCGCATTCAGCAGTCGGCACATCGCCGAGCAGCGCTGCCGGACCTCAGTCCTCCTGATATTGCAGGGCATCGCGCTCCAGTTCCCGGACAAAATCGCGCACTTCCTCGCGCGTGCACACCTTCTCATCGAGCAACGCCTGCAGCAGTGTTCCAAGGTGAACGCGCAGCGCCACCGCCAGTGTGGTGGACGAATAGCGCTGCAGTCCCGCCATAAAGTCGTTGAGCTCGTCCAGACATTCCTCCACGGTCCCCTCGCTGTGCGCGGTGTCTGCGAACGACATGGGCTGCTCTCCGCTACCTGAGGCCTGTCGCAACCATACACGAGTCTGTGTGCGTGCGCCTCGGGCTGCACGCGCTACGCCGACGTTTCTGCACAAACAGGCAGTCAATCGCGATTCCAATCACGGCTCGCCTGCATAGACTGCCCCTCGAACGTCGCGAACCCAACACATCTTCGAGGAGCGAGCACGATGAACAGTTTCACGCTGACAGCAGTGGGCAATCTCGCGCGCGACCCGGAACTCGCCGCACGCAATGATACGAATTACGCGCGCTTCTGCCTGGTGGGCAACGACTATGCGGGCAAGGACGAGGGCGGGAGCGCTCGTGAGGTAACCACCAGCCTGTGGTTCGTGGCATTCGGCACCATGGGAGAGGCACTGGCACGCAATGCCCGCAAGGGCGATCAGCTGTTCATCGAGGCGCACGTGCGGGCCAACAACTGGACCGACAAGCAAGGCGAGAAGCAATACGA
>DASPPI010000013.1:0-11675 GCA_035625615.1 Steroidobacteraceae bacterium
GAGACTGGTGCCCGGGGTCAGGTGCAGCGTGATGTGCTCGAGGGCCGGCGCCTCCGCTCCCGGATAGGTGAAGCTCACGTCCTCGAAGCGCACACCGTCCTCCGGATGCGGGCCACGTACCACGGTGCCGCCGGCGCGCGCTACCTGGGTTTCCAGGTACTCGTACAGCGTCGACAGGTACAGGTTGTCCTCGTACATTCCGCCCACTGCCGCGAGCATCGCGGATACCGCCGCCTGCCCCTGCCGGAACAGCGCCACGTACATGGTCATCTGCCCGACCGTGATCAGGCGCCGTACCGTGGTGATCGCGATCCACGCGTAGGCGCCGTAGAGCGCGGCGGTCGCGATGGATCCGAGGGCGAAGCCCCAGACATCACGGCGCACGGTGAGAGCGCGGTCCTCGGCGTACAGCCGGCGGAAGATGTCGCGATAGCGCTCGAGCAACCGCGGGCCCAGGCCGTAGAGCATGACCTCCTTGGCGTGGTCCTCGCGGGCAATCACCGTCTCGAGGTAGATCTGCATGCGGGTCTCGGGCGAGCGCCAGCGGAACAGGCGAAACGCATCGCCCGAGAACTTGGCCTCCGCCACGAAGGCCGGCAGCCCCGCCAGCAGCAGCACCGCCACCGCCCACGGGGAAAAGCGCGCCAGCAGCACGCCGTAGCTCACCAGCGAAACGCCGTTCTGCACCAGGCCGAAGGTCCGCGTGACCAGGCTCAGCGGACGGGTGGACGCTTCGCGCCGCGCGCGGGTCAGCTTGTCGTAGAACTCCGAGTCCTCGAAATGCTGCAGCTCGAGCGTCAGCGCCTTCTCCAGGATCATGACGTTGACACGCTGACCGAGCTGGGCGCGCAACAGCGACTGGCACAGCGACAGGCCGCGCTGCGCCGCCGCGATCGCCACTACCAGCGCGCCCTCGAGAGCGACCAGCTCCACGACGCGCCGCGCCGCCCCGCCGCCGCGCATCGCGGCCACCACCGCATCGACGATCAGCGAGCCGACGTAGGCGACGCCGGCGGGCAGGATGCCGGCGAAGAGCGTGAGCAGCGCGAGCGCGAGGGTGAGCGCGCGGTTGGTGCTCCACACCAGCTCGAGCGCGCGGCGGCTGTAGCGGAACACGCCGAAAAAGCCGCGCAGCGTCAGCGTCTCACCGCCGGCGGCGGACCGGGCACGGCGCGCGGGGTGCGCGGCAGTCGCCATCAGGGCCGCTGCCCGGCGGCGCTCCAGCCGACGATGACCATCCGCACATCTCTTGCTGCGGCCGCCAACGCGTACCTCCGCATAAGTGAAACTCAGGATGTGGGGACGATTATCGGCTATTCCAGCAGCGCGGCCCCGGCGCGCTCAGTGAGGCTCTCGACCCACGCCTCGCACAGCGCCACCGCCTCCCCCGGGCGGAACGCCCCCGGCTCGAGGCACCACTGCAGCCACAGGCCATCGAGCAGTGCGGTGAACCCAATGGCAGCGAGGCGCAGATCCGCGGCCGCCGCGCGCCGGCGCGGCCGCAGCGCCTCACCCTCCAGCAGACCGGCGAGCAATCCGCGCACCAGCCGCAGGTACCCCTGATAGGTTTCGTGGCGCACGCGCTCGATCAGGCGCGAGTGCCGGTGCATGCCCCAGAACACCCCCCACACCGCCAGCACGTCGGCATCGAGGTTGGGCGGCGAGAAGGAGGCCTCGAGGAAGGCGCGCAGGCGTGCCCGCGGCGAATCGGGGGCGCGCGCCACGGCCGCCTGCATGCCCGCGATCAGCTCGGCGTTGAAATGCCGGTAGGCCGCCGCGACCAGCTCATCCTTGTTGGGGAAGTGATGGTTGATCAGCCCGACCGAGACGCCCGCCTGGGCGCTGATGGTGCGGATCGACAGCCCCTGCTGGCCGTAGCGCTTGAGACACTCGATGGTCGCCGCGATCAGCGCCTGACGGCGCTGCGCCGGAAGCTGCCGCTCGTAGCGCGGCTTGCGCGCGGTCCGCGGCATTCACGCCCTGCGCCGCAGCCGCCCGCGGCGGAAATCGCTCAACACCTCGCGCGCCGCGTTGTGACCCGGGGCGCCGCTGACTCCGCCGCCCGGATGCGTGCCGGCACCGCACATGTACAGGCCGCGCAGCGGTCCGCGGTAATTGCCGTAGCCGAGCATCGGCCGCGCCGAGAACAGCTGGTCGAGGCTCAGGGTGCCGTGCGAGATGTCACCGCCGATGAGCCCGAAGGTGCGCTCCAGGTCGAGCGGGCTCATGATCTGGCGCCCGAGCACCGCCGCCTTGAAGTTCGGCGCGCGGGCGTTGACGGTGTCGATCATCAGGTCGGCGACCTGCTCGCGGTGCGCATCCCAGGAGGCGCCGTTGGGAAGCACCGGAGCCACGTGCTGGCAGAACAGGCTGGCGACGTGCTGCCCGGGAGGGGCGAGCGTGTCATCGAGCGTCGAGGAGATCACCAGCTCCACGATGGGCTGGCGCGACCAGCCGCCCGCGCGGGCGTCGAAATAGGCGCGCTCCATGTAGCTGAGCGTGGGCGCGATGATGATGCCCGCGGTGTGATGATCGGCGAGCGCCTTGCCGGGCAGACAGGTGAAGTCGGGCAGCTCGGCGAGCGCCACGTTCATGCGGAAGGTGCCCGAGCCGCAGCGCCAGTGGCTCATGTGCTCGCGCACCTCGGGCGGCAGCGCGCCGGGTGCGATCAGGTTCAGGTACAGGAGCCTCGGGTTGAGATTGGAGATCACGGCCGCAGCCGGCAGCGTCTCGCCGGACTCGGTGACCACGCCGACGGCGCGGTCGCCTTCCACCAGCACCTCGCGCACCGCCGTGTCCACGCGGATCACCACGCCGCGCGCCGCCGCCGCCCGCGCCATCGCCTGGGTGATGGCGCCCATGCCGCCGATGGCATGACCCCAGGCGCCGCGCTTGCCGTTCACCTCCCCGAACACGTGGTGCAGCAGCACGTAAGCCGAGCCGGGCGAATAGGGGCTCGCGTAGTTGCCGACGATGCCGTCGAAGCCGTAGACGGCCTTGATCGGGTCACTCTCGAACCAGTTGTCGAGGTAATCGCCGGCGGACATCGCGAACAGCGCGAGCAGCTCGCGGCGCAGCCTCATGTCGAGCCGCCGCAGCCGCCCGCCGACCCGCGCCGCGCGCAGCAGCTCGGGAAGCGCGGCACGCCAGCTGCCGGCGACGGCGTTGGGCGGCGTGGTGAGCACCAGGTCGCGCAGCACGTCGGCGGCGGCCTCGAGACGCTCGCCGTAGGCCGCCAGCCGCGCGGCGTCGCGCGCAGAGAAGCGCGCCACCTCCGCCGCCGTGCGCCCCTCCCCGGTCAGCAGGTAGCGCCCGTCGGCGGTCGGCAGGAAGTTGGCGCAGCGCCGCTCCACCACGCGCAACCCGTAGGTCGCGAGATCCAGGTCACGGATGATCTTCGGGTTCAGCAACGATACGGTGTACGCCGCGACCGAGTTGCGGAAGCCCGGATGAAACTCCTCGGTCACCGCCGCGCCGCCGACCACCGGCCGCCGCTCGAGCACGATGACCTTGAGCCCGCCCGCCGCGAGGTACGCCGCGCACACCAGGCCGTTGTGGCCGCCGCCGATGATCAGTGCGTCGCAGCCTGCGGCGCCGGCTCGCGCGTCAGCCATGACTCCAGCCCCAGAAGCTTATTGAACGATCGTACAAAAACATCCGCGGGCGGCGCAATAGCGGCACGCCGCACCCGCGCACTCGCTGCGCTGCGCCGCCACCTGCTGTGATACAAGGACGCTCATGCCGGACATCGCCCATCTGGTGCAGTCCTCGGTCGCACCGGTGTTCCTGCTGAGCGGGGTCGCCGCCACGCTCGGGGTGCTCACCAACCGCCTGTCGCGCATCGTCGACCGGGCACGCGCGCTCGAGCAGCGGCTCGAGGGACATCCGGGCCAGGCGCTGCACGTGCACGACGATCTCGCCACGCTCGCGCGCCGCGCGCACTACATCAATGTCGCCATCTCCTTGTGCGCGATCGCTGCCCTGCTGGTCGCGCTGGTGGTGGTCACGCTGTTCGCCAACGCCTTCCTCGGCTCGGAGCTCGGCGTGCTGATCGCGCTGCTGTTCGTCGGGGCGATGGTGTGCCTGAGCGCGGCCTTCGTCGCCTTCTTCATCGAGGTGCGGGTCGCGGTCGCCGCGCTGCGCATCGGTATACGCCGCAGCTGATCCCGGCCGCCCCTCCCGCGCCCGGGAACGGGCGGCCGGTCGGCGAATCTGCTACCCTGCGCACCTTTTTCAGCCCGCCGGGCGGGCCATAGCGGCGCTCGAGGCAGCCCGCCGCCGCCAGACACCGATGAATCGACCGATCCGCAACATCGCCATCATCGCGCACGTCGACCACGGCAAGACCACACTGGTCGACTGCCTGCTGAAGCAGTCGGGCACTTTCGCCGCGCACGAGCGCCCGGGCGAGCGCATCATGGATTCCAACGACCTCGAGCGCGAACGCGGTATCACCATCCTCTCCAAGAACTGCGCCATCGAGTACGGCGGTACCCGCATCAACATCGTCGACACGCCTGGACACGCCGACTTCGGCGGCGAAGTCGAGCGGGTGCTGTCGATGGTCGACGGCGTGCTGCTGCTGGTGGATGCAGTCGAGGGCCCCATGCCGCAGACACGCTTCGTGACGCGCAAGGCGCTGGCGCAGGGGCTCAGGGCCATCGTAGTGGTCAACAAGATCGACCGTCCCGGGAGCCGCCCGGCCCTGGTGGTCGATCAGACCTTCGACCTGTTCGACAAGCTCGGCGCCAGCGACGCACAGTTGGATTTTCCGGTCATCTACGCCTCGGCGCTGCAGGGGTGGGCGAGCACCGACTACACCGAGCGCCGCCCGGACATGTCGGCGCTGTTCGAGGCGATCCTGACGCACGTACCGCCCCCGGCGGCGCTGCCTGATCTGCCGCTGCAGCTGCAGATCTCCACGCTCGACTACAACCCGTACGTGGGGCGCATCGGCATCGGCCGCATACGCCGCGGCGCGGTGCATCCCGGCGAGAGCGTCGCGCTGCGCCTCGGCGACGAGGACCGTGGCGTGGCGCGCATCGGACAGGTGCTCACCTTCAGCGGCCTCGAGCGCACGCCGGTGGATGAGGCCGCCGCCGGCGACATCGTCGCCATCACCGGCATCGAGAACGTCAACATCGGCATGACGGTGTGCGACGCCGGGCACCCCCTCGGGCTGCCGCCGATCGCCGTGGACGAGCCGACGCTAGCGATGAACTTCCAGGTCAACACTTCACCGCTGGCGGGCCGCGAGGGCCGGTTCGTCACCAGCCGGCAGCTGCGCGAGCGCCTGTACCGCGAGCTGCAGAGCAACGTCGCGCTGCGCGTGGAAGACACCGACGAGACCGACGTGCTGCGCGTCTGCGGCCGCGGTGAGCTGCATCTGACCATCCTCATCGAGAACATGCGTCGCGAGGGCTACGAGCTCGCGGTCTCGCGTCCGCAGGTGCTGACCCGGCTGGTGAACGGTGAGGTGCACGAGCCGTTCGAGGCGCTCGCGGTGGATATCGAGGAGGCGCACCAGGGCGCGGTCATGGAAGCGCTCGGCCGGCGGCGCGCGGAGCTCGCCGACATGAGCCTCGACGGCCGCGGGCGCGCGCGGCTGGAGTACCGCCTGCCGGCACGCGGCCTGATCGGCTTTCAGGGCGAGTTCCTCACCCTCACGCGCGGCACCGGTCTGATGAGCCACATCTTCGATGGCTTCGCGCCGGTCAAGGGCGAGATTCCCGATCGCCACAACGGCGTGCTGGTGAGCAATGAGGACGGCGAGGCGGTCGCCTACGCACTGTTCAACCTGCAGGAGCGCGGCCGCCTGTTCATCGGGCCCGGCGAGAAGCTCTATGAGGGCATGATCATCGGCATCCACAGCCGCGGGAACGACCTGGTGGTGAACCCCATCAGGACCAAGAAGCTCACCAACATCCGCGCCGCCGGCAAGGACGACGCGATCCTGCTGACGCCCCCGCTCCAGCTGACGCTCGAGTCCGCGGTCGAGTTCATCGCCGAGGACGAGCTGGTGGAGGTCACGCCCAGCTCGATCCGCCTGCGCAAGCGCTTGCTCAAGGAACAGGAGCGCAAGCGTGCCGCGCGCGCGGACGCCGCCACTGCGTGAGAGCGGCAGGCCCGCGAGTGCAAACAGGACCTTTCGGGGCCGCCGCAAGTACATCCCTGTAGGCTGCGGGCGCGCCATCCCCGGCGCGCACGCCCCCGAAAGCTCCTGTTTGCGCTCGCGGCTGCGTTCTCTACACCTCCTGTGCGCCGGAGATGCCGATGAAGCTCAGGAACTCGGCGCGGGTGCGGGCATCGCTGCGGAACAATCCGGTCATCCGGCTCGTCACCATGGACACACCGCGCTTGTGCACGCCGCGGGTGGTCATGCACTGGTGCACGGCGTCCACCACCACTCCGACGCCGCGCGGCTTCAACACTTCGGTCACGCAGTCGGCGATCTGCGCGGTGAGCTTCTCCTGCACCTGGAAGCGCCGCGCGTAGCCGTCGACCACGCGCGCCAGCTTGCTGATGCCGACCACCTTGTCGGCCGGCAGGTAGCCGATGTGCACACGCCCGATGATGGGAGCCATGTGGTGCTCACAGTGGGACTCGAAGAAGATGTCGCGCAGCACGATCATCTCGTCGTAGCCGCCGACCTCCTCGAAGGTGCGCCGCAGATAGGCGGCCGGATCGATCCGGTAACCCGAGAACCAGTCGAGGTAGGCGTGCAGCACGCGCTGCGGCGTGTCGCGCAGGCCCTCGCGCTCGGGATCCTCGCCCGCCCAGCGCAGCAGTGTGCGCACCGCGCTCTCGGCGGCGCGGCGGGAAACCCTCCTTCGTGCGCTTGCCATCTGTGCTGCTCTCCCCGCGGCACGGGGCCCGACCGCTCGCTGCCGCAGGAGCAGTGTAGCGTGCAGCCGGCGGCGGTGCGCGCGGGTGTCAGGTGAGGAAGTGGAGTGTGGCGCTGGTGAGCAGCAGACTGCAGCCGCCGACCAGGGTCGCCACGGCGAGGCCCGCCGCGAGCGGCCGCCAGCCGATGCGCCACATTTCGGTGACCGAGACCGACAGGCCCACCGCGGTCATGCCGCAGGTGAGGAGCAGATCCGATGCCGTGTAGCCGGTGTTGACCAGTGCCTGCCACCAGGTGGAGCTCAGCAGCGCATCTCCGGCCGTGCGGATCAGGATGAACCCCATGAACGCCAGCACGAACAGCGGCACCAGCGGGGGACGCGCTGCGGCTGTGGCACCGGCCGGGGCGGGCGATGCCTGCTGTTCGGCACTGTCGTCGGCGTGCCGCCGCATCAGCCAGGCCGCCGCCGGAATGAGCACGGCGATCGACAGGTTGCGCAGCAGCTTCGCGACGCTGGCGGCCGCCAGCGCCGCCGGCGCAGCCGCCTGCTGCGAATAGATGAGCGCCGCGCCGATCACCTGCGAGGTGTCATGGATGGCGGTGCCGAGAAAGATGCCGGCGTGCACCGCGGAGGCCGCCAGGAAATGTCCCGCCACCCACGGGTAAAACAGCATCGCGATGCAACCGAACAGCACTACGCAGGTGACTGCGAACGCCGTCTCGGCGTGGCGCGCCTTGATAACAGGAGACAGGGCCACCACCGCCGTGCAGCCGCACACCGCCGTGCCGACCGCGAGCAGCACGCCGAGGCGCCGTGGCACCGCGAGCACTCGCGCGATGGCAGTGCCGGCGAGCAGTGCCACCGTCAGACAGCCGAGCGCCACCGGCAGTGCCGTCGCAGCAATGGCCGTGGCGCCGCTCAGCGTCAGGCGCAGTCCGACCAGCGCAATGCCGATGCGCAGCAGCCGGTGCATGGCCCACCTGAGCCCGGCGGTTGCCCAGCCCGGCACGCCGACGGTGTTGCGCCAGAGCATGCCGAGCATCACGGCACACATCACCGGACTCAGTGGAAATTTCGGCAGGCCGCCGGCGCCCTGCGCCAGTCCCTGCGCCATGCCGCGCGCCAGCGCAGCGAGCGCGAGCGCCACCAGTACGCCGGGAGCCGCCTGGCGCAGCGTGGCCAGGTACGCCAGCGACGCCTGCCGCAGCCGCACGGTTACAGCGGCAGCCGTTCGTCGTTGGGGATCGGGCGCAGTCTGACGCGCCGGTTGACGACCATGCGGTCGTTCAGCTCGGCAATCGCCCGGCTGCCGGTGCGCACGAACAGAAAGGGCAGTACGCCGTGCACCAGACAGGCACAGCCGGCGAACACCATGCGCAGGCCGAAGTACAGCGCCCGCCCCAGGTGCTCGAAGTAGCTCTCGCCGACCGACGCCGGATGCTCGGTGAAGGCGCGGAGGACATTCATGGATGAATCCTAGCGGTGCGCCCGCGCTACGCGATTGCGAACAGCGGACACCGGCGCCACGGCTGCGCAACAAAGTTGCGCGCACACCCCGGTTTGTCGGAATATCGTTTCATGGACAAGCTGGACGCCAAAATCCTCGAGCTGCTCCAGTCGAACGGCGAGCTCACGGCCGCGGAGATCGCCGACCGCGTCGGATTGTCCAAGGCGCCCTGCTGGCGGCGCATCCAGAAGCTGCAGCAGGCGGGCATCATCCGCGCGACCGTGGCGCTGCTCGATGCGCACGCGCTCAACGTCGGCACGACGGTGTTCGTGACGCTGAAGACCGGCAATCACAGCGAGGCGTGGTTCGAGAAGTTCGTGCGCGCGGTGCGCGCCATCCCCGAGGTGACCGAGATTCATCGCATGAGCGGCGACGTCGATTACCTCATCCGCATCGTCGTGCCGGACATCGACGCCTACGACGTCGTGTACAAGCGGCTGATCTCGGCGGTGGAGTTCCAGGACGTGAGCGCGAGCTTCGTGCTCGAGACCATCAAGTCCACCACCGCCCTGCCGCTGTGTTATCTGAAGCCCGACTGATTGTTATCCTAGGTCGGGCCTCCTCGTCCGCCCGTTGTCGATTGAAAGGACGCGCTTGGCTCGGCATGACTTGATGACCTCGTTGCGCCGCCCCCGGCTGCGGCACGGCGCGGTTGCACTCGGCCTGCTGCTCGGCGGCTGCGGGTCACACGCCCCGGCGCCCGCCCCGTCCCCGGCACAGGTGGGCGTGGTGATCGTGCACGCGCAGAGCGTGCCGCTCACGCGCGACCTGGTCGGGCGGCTGTCGGCGACGCGCTCCGCCGACGTGCGGGCACGCGTCGCCGGGGTGCTCCTCAAGCGCCTCTACACCGAGGGCTCCGATGTCAAGGCCGGCCAGCCGCTGTTCCAGATCGACCCGGCGCCGCTGCGCGCCGCGCTCGACGGGGCGGAGGCCGCGCTCGCGCAGGCGCAGGCCAACGCCATCAACGCGCACGTCGCGGCCCAGCGCACCCGCGATCTGATCACCAGCGGGCTGGTATCACGCTCCGATCTCGACAACGCCGAAGCCGCCGAGCGCTCCACTGCCGCGGCGGTCAAGCAGGCGCAGGCCGGCGTCGGCACCGCGCGCATCAATCTCGGCTATGCCACCGTGACCGCACCGATCGCCGGACGTGCCGGTCAGCAGGGCGTCACCGAGGGTGCGCTGGTCGGCGAAGGCACGGCGACGCTCCTCACCACGGTCGAGCAGATCGATCCGATCTATGTGAATTTCGATCAGCCGGCGATCGACATCGAGCGGCTGCGCCGCGCCCAATCGAGCGGCAGCGTGACGCTCGCGCACGGCGGCCAGGTACGCGTGCAGCTCTCGCTGCCCGACGGTACGCCCTACGCCCATTCAGGCGCGCTCGACTTCCGCGATCTCAGCGTCGACCCGACGACCGGTGCCGTGGCGCTGCGCGGCATCATCCCCAATCCCGATCATCAGCTGCTGCCGGGCATGTTCGTCGGCGTGCGCCTCAGCACCGGCGAGGTGAACCGCGGCTTCCTCGTGCCGCAGGCCGGGCTGCTGCGGGACGCGAGCGGTCCTTACGTGCTGGTGGCCGATCCCGACAACAAGGTGGTCGAGAAGCGCGTGGTCGCGGACACGCTCAACGGCCCGGACTGGGTCGTGACCGAAGGCCTCGCCGACGGCGATCGCGTGATCGTCTCGGGCACACAGAACGCCCGGCCCGGCAGCGTCGTCGCGGTAGTGCCGTCCCCGGCGCAGGCGACCACCGCCGCCGCCGCGGGCGGCGCCGACACGGCCAACACCCAGGGACGCTAGCGGCATGCCGCAATTCTTCATCGACCGCCCGGTGTTCGCCTGGGTGCTCGCCATCCTGATCGCCCTCGGCGGGGCGCTGGCGCTCATCCGGCTGCCGGCGGAAGCCTACCCGGCGATCGCGCCGCCGCAGGTCGCAGTGACCGCCACCTACCCGGGCGCGAGCGCCGCCACGGTCGAGACCACCGTGACGCAGGTGATCGAGCAGCAGCTCACCGGCCTCGACAACCTGCTGTACTTCACCTCGCAGTCGGCCTCCGACGGCTCCGCGACCATCACGCTCACCTTCCAGAACGGCACCAACCCGGACATCGCCGCCGTGCAGACGCAGAACCGCGTGTCGCTCGCCCAGCCACGCCTGCCGGGGGAGGTGAACCAGCAGGGCATCCGCATCGCCAAGGTGGCCGCCGGGTTCCTCGGCGGTATCGGACTGGTGTCGGCGCCGGGCGGGCCGAGCGCCGAGGAGCTCAACAACATCGTCGCCTCGAGAGTGCTCGACCAGATCCAGCGCGTTCCCGGAGTCGGTGCGGCCGTGCAGTTCGGCTCCGAGTACGCCATGCGCATCTGGCTCGATCCCGACAAGCTGAAAGCCTACAACCTGTCGGCGGCCGCGGTGCTGGCGGCGGTGCAGTCGCAGAACGCGCAGTTCGCCTCCGGCTCCATTGGCGCCTGGCCGGCGCTCCGGGAGCAGACGACCACCGCCACGGTGACCGCGGAGGGACGCTTCACCTCTCCGGAGCAGTTCGAGCAGATTCTGCTGCGCACCGACCCGAACGGCGCCTCGGTGCGCCTCAAGGACGTGGCGCGCGTCGCGCTCGGCGCCGCGCAGTATGGCTTCGAGACCCGTGTCGGCACCACGCCGGTCGCGGCCTTCGGCATCCAGCTCGCTCCCGAGGCCAATGCTCTCGAGGTCTCCAGAGCGGTCACCGAGAAAATGAACGCCATACAGGGGAGCTTTCCGGCCGGGGTGAAGTGGGTCTGGGCCTGGGACTCCACGCCTTTCATCAGGGTCGCGATCCGCGAGGTCCTCATCACGCTCATCGAGGCGGTGGCGCTGGTGTTTCTCGTAATGCTGGTGTTCCTGCAGAATTTCCGCGCGACCCTCATTCCGACGCTGGTGGTGCCCTCGGCGCTGCTCGGCACGCTGATCGGCATGTACACGGTCGGATTCTCCATCAACCAGCTGTCACTGTTCGCAATGGTGCTCGCCATCGGCATCGTCGTCGACGATGCCATCGTGGTGGTGGAGGCGGTCGATCGCATCATGCGCGAGGAGCACCTGGAGCCCAAAGAGGC
Organism: Steroidobacteraceae bacterium; assembly: GCA_035625615.1. Classification (GTDB taxonomy): domain Bacteria; phylum Pseudomonadota; class Gammaproteobacteria; order Steroidobacterales; family Steroidobacteraceae; genus 13-2-20CM-66-19. Next base: position 11,449 of record DASPPI010000013.1, read on the forward strand.
GACGCGCAAGGCGATGCAGCAGATCACCGGCGCGATCGTTGCGATCACCTCGGTGCTCGCCGCGGTGTTCATCCCGAGCGCCCTGCAGAGCGGCAGCACCGGGGTGATCTACCGGCAGTTCGCGCTCACCATCGCCCTCTCGATGGGCTTCTCCGCGCTGCTGGCATTGTCGTTCACCCCGGCACTGTGCGCCTCGCTCCTGCGACCTGAGCACCTGCACGGCAACG
>DASPPI010000014.1:0-18478 GCA_035625615.1 Steroidobacteraceae bacterium
CGGCGGCGACGAGAAGATCCTGGCAGTTCCGGTCCCCCGACTGACGCGCCGCTATGAGAACGTTCACAACTACACCGACCTGCCCGAGATCACGATCCAGCAAGTGCAGCACTTCTTCGAGCATTACAAGGATCTCGAGACTTCCAAATGGGTCAAGGTCGTCGGCTGGGCGGACGCGGCAGAGGCGCGACAGCTCATCGTGACGGCGATGCAACGCTTCGCGAGTCAAGCCTGACCGCTCCAATCCGACAGTACCCCTGCGGCCGCAGGGCGCGGCTGACCGGCTGGAGTCGTACCCTTCAGCGACAGTGACGCTGGTCCAAAGCAGTCACTCAGAACAGCGACAGCGGACATACTGGAACCAACCGGACAATCACCTCCAATCGTCAGCCATCACTCTTGCCGTCCAGTCTCTGGCGCAATATCGATATCACACGATACGCAGTCTCGATGTCCCTCACCGCCAGCCCATGCGCCAAGTCGTTCACCCACGGGGCCTGTAAGCGCATCGCGGCGTCAAAGGCATGCCTGCCTCCCTCAGTGAGGACTACGAGCTGAGCACGTCGATGGTGCGGATTACTTTCGAACTCGGGAGCATCCCCGCACATGTCCTGCTTTACGTTCTCGCCGAGCGCGCGACCGATGTGTAGGCCTTCACGATTCTGATGCACGCGAAGTATGTGTGCGTGACTGCTCTGACGCTGCCCGCATTGCTTATTACCCTCTTGACGGGCGTTCCCCTGATGGTGCGACAGCACCTAACGCCGAACAAGGCAAGATGGATGGCGGCAAAGCTTGTACTGGTTACCCTGATTACGCTGAATGGCGTGTTGGTCCTTCGGCCGGTTGCGCGAGACCTGGCCGTGTTCGCCCAGACCGCGGCAACGACCGGAAGCCGCCCACCCGCCTTCGCCGAGCTGGAGCGACGTGAGTCTCTATTCGGAGACGCGAACCTCGCGATGATCTTGGTGACGATTGCTCTTTCAGTATTCCGGCCGGGCTCGCGTGGCACCGCGACGAAGCCGGAGTAGGTGCTGCCATGACGTACCTTCTCCTCAGATTCGTGCACATCATTGGCTTCATCCTCATCGGTGGCGGTCTGATCAGCGTATGGCTTGCCGATCTTCGATCCCGCCAACTTCGCGAGTTGCATGCCTTCGCCGAGGCGGTTCGCAACATCGCAGTGTTCTACGATGGGCTCGTCGTACCGGGCGCCCTTTTTCTACTCGGCTCCGGTACCTGGATGATCGTCGAATTCTACGGCGGCTGGGGTTTCCTAACGGTTCCGTGGCTCGCGGGCATGGCAGGGTTGTTTCTATTCGAGTTCGTCGAAGGCAATACCGTCACTCGTCTGTACTTCATGCGGCTGCGCCGTTTGACGAGGCGCGCTCTGGAGTCGGGGCAGTTCACGCCTGAGCTTGAGGAAGCCCGCGCGGAAACCGTGCCGACGTTCACGCATTTCCTGGACTTGCCGATGCTCTTCCTCATCGTCACTTTGGGGGCGCTGAAGCCGGGAACCTGGACCATCTTTGTGGTGGGCTCGGTGATCGCGCTGGCGATTGCGACCGCGCTGACCCTGTACGTCCCCAAGTTGTATCCCTGGGGAAGCGAGAAACCACGTCGACGTCAATCCCGTGCCAAGTCGACTTGAGGTCGCACCGAGGCTAACGAGCGGTCTTTGCAGAGAGTCCGATGAATAATCCCAAACGCGGCGAATGAGCACTGTCTCAAACTGGCTGACAGCCGAGCTGCCGATGCACTGCGGTCAACGGGAGCTCGCCACAGTAACGCCTGACGCCACCGATCCGTCGCCAGCCGATTACGATTGACGCACTCACTGGCCGGCGTATCTTTCCAACGCCGACTTAATCGAGTCGCCGATGGCGCTGCGCAGCGCGATGCAGTCGTCGATGCTCTCGAGCGCACGGTTCACCGCGACCTCACCGCCACTCGTTGGTCGCAGGCGCGCGCCGAGCAGCGCATCGAAAGACTCCCGTCCCTCGGCAGTGCAAAATGAATTACCTACGTTGGCGAGGTAGCTTTGGAACATCGCGGGAATGCGATCTATCACCGCTTCCCGATGGGCTGCGAGCCAGCGCCACGCGCCGTCGCGGGTCTGCGGGTCGCTCACCTGCCGGAACACGATCCGCACGCCTGTAACCACCTCCAGCTGAGGGTCGAGGCTCAGATCCAGGACGTCGTTGCTGATCGCAACGGGCGCATAGCCGAGAGCTGTGCCGGCGTCCGCGCGCACCTGGGCATCCGGACTGTTGAGCGCGAGCTGCTTGAGCGCAGCCAACAGCGGCGCGCCGCGCTCCTGCAGACCGATTGCCCACACGCGCCAGCGCAGCAGCGGCTCAACCGCCGCCGGGTCGGCGCTGGAGCGCTGGGCGGCGACTGCCATCGCGCCGCGCAGTGCGGCGCTGTGGCCGGTGAGCCCGAGGAGCCCAATAAGCTCGCGACGCAACAGCTGCTGCTCGGGCGGATCTGCGGCGTAGCGTCCCGGCTCGGTGTCGTAGCCCAGGTTGCGCAGGCGCTCGCCGTAGAGGCCGACGAGCGCGCGCTCGAGCAGTGGCCTTTCAGCGGCTGTAGCTAGGTGATCGTGCAGACCCTCGAGCCGGTTGCCGAGGTCGAGCGCGGCGGTCCGGTCGGGATGTTCCGCAAGTACACGGGCGGCATCGAACAGCCCGGAGAAAGACAGACGGCCGGCATCGAAGGCTGCCCCGCCGCTGTCGGCGAGCACCATCGCCTCGCGCGCCGGCAGGTGCACCGCACTGCCCAGCAGCGACTGCCACAACAGGGCATCGACCGCGAAGCGGTAGTACCCGGCGCCATTCGCATTGGGATGCACGACCTGCGCGCCCGGCGAGACCGCCAGCGCGCCGGTGCGAGCGCTGAGCAGCATGCATTGCTTGCTCCCCTGACTGCCGGCGTATAAATCGGCGCAGAAAGGAATCTGCCACAGCGGTGCCTCGCCCCCGCCATCCGGTCCGAGCGCCCGATAGCGCGACTGCTCGAGTGTTAGCGTGCCCGCCGCACCGCGACTAACGCTGACCAGCGGCACGCCGGGCTGCTCGACGAAGGATCGGAAGGCGTCGATAATTATTGGTTCGCCGCTCGCTTGCGCCATTGCCGAGAAAAACTCGCCTGCGGTCGCGGTGCCGTAGGCGTGGCGGTCGAGGTGCAGCCGCACACCGCGCTGAAAGCGCTCTTCGCCCAGATAAGACTCGACCATGCCGATTACGCCGGCGCCCTTGTCGTAGGTGATCGCGTCGAAGGTCGCCCCGATCTGTGAGTTCCGGGTGATCGGCTGGCGAATCGGACGGCCGGCACGCAATGCGTCCGTTCTCATGGCGGCGAGCGTGGCATCGAGCTGCTCCTTCTCGATGCCGAGCTGTGGTCGCCAAGCGTCAGAAATCTTCGCGCCCATCCACTCGGCAAAGGCCTCGTTCAGCCAGATGTCGTCCCACCACGCGGGTGTCACCAGATCGCCGAACCATTGATGGGCGAGCTCGTGAGCGGCCACGGAGCCGAAGTCGCTCTGCTGCCGGGGCGTCGGCTCGGGCCCGAGTGCTAGATACCGCTCCGCGAAGATGATAGCGCCGGCGTTTTCCATGGCGCCCGCGTGGACCGGCGAGGCGATCAGATCGATCTTCGGGTAGGGGAAGGGGATACCGAAGTAATTCTCGAGCCGCGCGATGAGATCCGGGGTCTGCGCGACCGCAAAGCTGAAGCGAGCGGCTTCACCCTGAGTGGTACCGATGATCCGCAGCGGCAGCGGCTCGTGCCGCACGCCGTTCGGCGGCACGGCCGGTCCGTCCACGATCTCGAGCGGGCCGACTGCAAACGCGAGCAGATAGGTGGGCAAGGGCTTGGTGGTCAGATATTTCCGCTCGGTCGCACCGCTAGCTAGCCTCGCTACGTGCAGCTCCGAGGTGTTGGTCACCGCACGGTCGGAGCCGGTGGTCACCAGAGTGATCTCGAACGGTGTCTTGAAACGCGGCTCATCGAAGCCGGGGAACACGCGTCGCGCGTCGATCGCTTCCATCTGCGAAAAGACGTACCAGTCCTTGCCAGCTTTGGTCCGATACAACCCCTGCGGGGCGCTCTGAAAGCTCGCCGTGTAACGCAGGCGTAGCACCGCAGCACCCGCGGCGATTGGAGCCTCTGTATCGAGGCGTGCCACGCCGCTATCGTGATCGACCTCCCGGTACCGCGCTGCGATCGTCTTGCCATCGGAAGTGACGGTGACACGGCTGACATGCAGCCCGAGACCGTGGAGCCAGATCGTGCGCAGCGGCGCCCGAACGGTGACCTCAATCTCGGTGCGGCCCGAGAAATTCGCCTTGCGGGGATCGATGGTAAGGCTCAGGTAATAGCGCGTCGGTATGACGGTATCGGGCAGCTGGCCTGCGGGCGGCGCCTCGTTTGCGTGCGACACGCAAGCTATCAACAGTGCGATGGCCGGCAGACCGCGGATCATAAGTCCCCCTTGTGAAGCGCAGTGCGCGCTCGAGTCTTATTGTGTGCTCGCCACGGCAATCTACCCGACTGCGACGTGCGGCGCACCTCATGCGTTGCATGCGATCACCGTCAGTAACTGTGGCCGCATCTGCATCGGGCGGCGCAAGATTAACTTGAGCACCGTGTTCGCTGGCCAAAACGTCGGCATCAAGCAGCTCAGCGACAAGGCGGGGTTAGTGAGCCTTATGCAGTACGATCTGGGCTTCTTCGATCACGAGACGGACCGGGTCACCGGCGCCGAAACTCCCATCGGCGCAAAGGTTACCTATGTGCCCGGAACAGTCCGTTACCTATGTGATCGGAACGAACCAGTTGATTCTGGTGGAAAGGGAGGGACTCGGACCCTCGACCCCGGCATTATGAGTGCCGTGCTCTAACCAGCTGAGCTACCTTTCCACGAAAGGGCGCGCATTGTCCTCAGCGGCGCCCCGGAGTGTCAAACCCGGCGTCCGGGCGCGCAGTCCTACCTCTCCGCCGCTCAGACATTGAACCTGAAGTACATGACGTCGCCTTCCTGGACGAGGTACTCCTTGCCTTCAAGGCGCAGCTTGCCGGCATCGCGCGCGCCGGCCTCACCCCTGCCGGCCAGATAATCCGCGAACGCGATCACTTCGGCGCGGATGAAGCCGCGCTCGAAATCGCTGTGGATCACTCCGGCAGCCTGCAGCGCGGTCGCGCCGCGACGCACGGTCCAGGCGCGCACCTCCTTGGGACCCGCAGTGAAGAAGGTCTCCAGGCCGAGCAGCTGATACGCGGCGCGGATCACGCGGTTCAGGCCCGGCTCCGCCAGTCCCAGCTCTGCCAGGAACTCGGCGCGCTCGGACTCGTCGAGCTGCGCGATCTCCGCTTCGATGGCCGCGCACACCGGCACCACCACGGTGCCCTCCGCCAGCGCACGCGCTTCGAGCGCGGCGAGCAGCGGGTTGTCGTGGAAGCCGTTCTCGGCGACGTTGGCCACGTACATCACCGGCTTGGCGGTGAGCAGCTGCAGCTCGCGCAGGTCGCGCCACTCCTCCTCCGTGAGCGCGAGCGCCCGCACCGGTCGGGCGGCGTCGAGCTGCGCACGAACGCGCTCGAACAGCGAGCGCCGGCGCAGGGCATCCTTGTCACCGCTCTTGGTGGCCTTGGTCGCCCGCTCCAGCCCCTTCTCGAGCGTCGCCAGATCCGCCAGCGCCAGCTCCGTGTCGACGGTCTCGACATCGGCGAGCGGATCGATCCGGCCGGCAACGTGGATGACGCCGCTGCTCGCGAAGCAGCGCACCACATGGGCGATCGCATCGACCTCGCGGATGTGCGACAGGAACTGGTTGCCGAGCCCCTCCCCCTGGGAGGCACCCGCGACGAGTCCGGCGATATCGACGAACTCCACGGTCGTCGGAATGACCTTCTCGGGCTTGGCGATCCCGGCCAGCTGCGCCAGTCGCGGATCGGGCACGGGCACCACGCCGATGTTCGGGTCGATGGTGCAGAAGGGATAGTTCTCCGCCGCGATCCGGGCGCGCGTCAGCGCGTTGAACAGCGTCGACTTGCCCACGTTGGGCAGACCCACGATGCCGCAGCGGATGGGCATGGCCAGACTCCGGATCTAGGACTTGCCGGGGGCCGGCGGCGGAACGGCGACCGGATCGCGGCTGTGGAGGCGGTTCATGGCAACCTGCGCGCCTTCCGTGAGCAGCACGGGCACCGCGTCCGCAGCCGCAGCCAGCGCCTCGCGAATCAGCTGCGCCTCGGCGGGCGGCGAGCGGCCGAGCACGTAGTCGAGCACCTGGGCGCGATCGCCCGGGTGGCCGATGCCGATTCGCAACCGCCAGAAAGCATCGCCCATCTGCGCAATCACGTCGCGCATGCCATTGTGGCCGGCGGCTCCGCCGCCGAGCTTCAGACGCACTATGCCGGCGGGGAAATCCAGCTCGTCGTAGGCGACCAGGATCGACTCCAGCGGCACCTTGTAGAAGGTAGTGACGCTGCGCACCGGATCGCCGCTGTGGTTCATGTAACTCATCGGTTTCAGCAGCCACAGCTCCGCGCCGCCAATGCGCGCACGCGCCACCTCCGCGCGGTGGCGCGGCTCGCTGCGGAACACGGCCCCGTGGCGTGCGGCCAGCTCGTCCACGAACTGGAAGCCCGCGTTGTGCCGCGTGCGTGCGTACTCGGTGCCCGGATTGCCGAGCCCGACGATCAGCTTGAGCGGCTCACCTGCCATGTGGTTTCACTTGCACCGGAAACGCCGCCGGCCGCGTTCGGAGAACCCCGAAGCGGCCGGCGCACCTTCCGCACCTCGCTCTTGCCGCGGCTACTTCCTGCCGCCCTCCTTTTTGGCCGGCGCTGCCTCCTTCTTCTCCTCGGCACCTTTCTTGACCTCGCCGGCAGTGGCCGGCGCACCGGGCGCGGCGCCGGCCGCGGGCGGCGCAGCACCCGGGGCACCCGGGGCGGCGGCCGCAGCGGGCGCGGCACCCTCGACGGGTACGGCGGCTGCGGCTTCGGCGGCAACCGGCTCGGGCTCCTCGGCGCGCGGCGCGTGGATCGACACCACCGGATCGTTGCGCCGCGTGAGCTCGGGGATCGCGAGCCCGGCAGGCAGGGGGATGTCGGCCAGGAACTTGGTGTCGTTGAGGCTCATCTCCGAAAGATCGAGCTGGAGGAACTCCGGCAGATCCTTCGGCAGACAGCTGACTTCGACGTCGGTGCGCATGTGCGACACGACGCCGCCCTGGCTCTTTACCCCCGGGGAGATGCTCTCGCCCTTGAAGTGGATCGGCAGGCGGATGCGGATCTTCTCGTTCTCGACCACGCGCTGCAGATCCACGTGCACCACCAGATTCTTGGCCGGATGCATCTGCACGTCCTTGACGATCGCCTCCTGGGTGCTGTCGCCGATCTTCAGCCGCACGATCGATGAGTAGAAGCGCTCATCGCCGATCATGGTGAGCAGGTTCTGCTGGTCGAGAACCAGCGGCTGGGCGTCCTGGTGGGCGCCGTACAGGATGGCGGGTACCTTGCCCGTGTGACGCAGGCGGCGGCTCGCACCCTTGCCTTGCGTCGCGCGGACATCCGCCCCGAAGGTGAATGAAATGCGCATAGTTCGAGTCTCCAGTCGTTACGTTCCAACAGTGCCGGCCCGCGACCAGGTCGGCACACCACAAATCGCACCGCTCAGTCGACGTACAGCGAGCTCACCGAGTCCTCCTCGAGGATGCGGCGGATGGTTTCCGCCAGCAGCTCGGCGACCGACAGCTGGCGGATGCGCACGGCAGCCCTGGCCTCGGCGCTGAGCGGGATGGTGTCGGTCACCACCAGCTGATCGAGCGCCGAACTCGAGATCCGCTCCACTGCGCCACCCGACAGCACCGGGTGAGTGATGTACGCCACCACTTTCTCGGCGCCCTCGTCCTTGAGCGCCTGCGCCGCCTGACACAGCGTGCCGGCCGTGTCGACCATGTCGTCGACCAGCATGCAGGTCCGGCCCTCGACCTCACCGATGATGTTCATCACCTTCGACTCGTTGGGCCGCGGGCGGCGCTTGTCGATGATCGCCAGATCCGCATCGTCGAGGCGCTTGGCGAACGCCCGGGCGCGCGCCACGCCGCCGACATCGGGCGAAACCACGATCACGTTGTGGTAAGCCTGCTTCCAGGCCTCACCGAGCAGCACCGGCGAGGCGTACACGTTGTCCACCGGGATATCGAAGAATCCCTGGATCTGATCCGAGTGCAGATCGATCGTCAGCAGGCGGTTGACGCCTGCGCTCGAGAGCATGTTGGCCACCAGCTTGGCGGTGATCGCCGCGCGTGTGGCGCGCGGACGGCGATCCTGGCGCGAATAGCCGAAGTACGGCACCACCGCGGTGATGCGCGCCGCCGAGGAGCGGCGCGCCGCATCCACCATCACCAGCAGCTCCATCAGCGTGTCGTTCGCCGGCGGACAGGTCGACTGCACGATGAAGACGTCGCGGCCGCGCACGTTCTCCATCAGCTCGACATTGATCTCGCCGTCACTGAAGCGCCCCACGTAGGCGCGCCCGAGCGGAATCTGGAGACTGCGGGCAATGTCCTGCGACAAAGCCGGGTTGGCATTGCCGGCAAACAGCGCCAGTGTGTCGCTGGTACTCATAGCCTCATGCGCCGCGCACTCGTCTTCACCCGCCTCCCGCGCCTGGTCAGCTCGCCGAGCGGGGCGAGCTGGCTGGGGTGGAAGGATTCGAACCTCCGAATGGCGGGATCAAAACCCGCTGCCTTACCACTTGGCGACACCCCAGCACCCGCCCGCGCGGAAAGCAATGCGGGCGCGCATCTTACAGCCGCGCTAGGCTCGCCGCCCCTGCCGCAGTCGCTCGTGCAGCGGCGAAGTGTTCAGGCCGCGGGCGACGAAGCTCTCCCAGCGGTTCGGAACGCGCGCCGCGAGCCGCTCGGCCTGTGCGGCGGTCGCGCAGGCCGTGAACACGCACGAGCCGGTGCCGCTCAAGCGCGCTTCCCCCGAGCGCGCCAGCCACTCGAGGGCTTCGGCCACCTCGCTCCAGCGCGCGCGCACCACCGGCTCGCAGTCGTTACGCCCACCCGACTCAAAAAAGGCGCGTATTGTGATGAGGGGGGAATTTCGTGTCAATTCAGGGCTCTGGAACACCTCCCGGGTGCTGATCGCCACTCCAGGGTAAATGATCAGGTACCAGCGCTCGGGCAGGCTGACCGGCGTGAGGCGCTCGCCGACACCCTCCGCCCACGCAGAGGAACCCTGAATAAAAACAGGCACATCCGCTCCGAGCAACAGCCCGAGCCGGCTGAGCTCATCGAGCGACAGCCGGCACCGCCACAGCTCGTTCAGTGCCAGAAGGGTGGTCGCCGCATCCGAGCTCCCGCCACCGAGCCCCGCCCCCTGGGGGATGCGCTTCTTGATGCGGATGCTTGCGCCCTCGGGGGTACCGGTGGCGGACTTGAGCGCCTGGGCGGCGCGCACCGTGAGATCGGCCTCCGGTGCGACGTTCGCCGCGCCGGACGCGCGCTCGATCCGCCCGTCGGAGCGCACGCACAGGCTGACCGTATCGGTGAGGTCGATGAGCTGAAAGAGTGTCTGCAGCTCGTGATAACCGTCGGCACGCCGCCCGGTGACGTGCAGGAAGAGATTGAGCTTTGCCGGAGCCGGCCAGTGTGTCGCCGCGGATGCCTCGGGCATCACTTCGGCGTCAGGTCTCATAGCCGCCAGTCGACCACCAGCAGCCGCACCCGCACGGAGTCGCGCCGCAGGGTGAGCTGCGCGGGCAGCGACTCGCCGCTCGCCGCGGAGTAGCCGAGATAGTCGATGCGCCAGCCACCCTGGGTGAGCGCCGTCAGGCGTTGCTGCGCGGGATCGAGGGCTTCGGTCGCGGGCTCCGCCGGGTCAGGTACGCCGAGCACCCAGTAGCGCAGCGACGACAGCGGTGGATCGAAGCCTAGGCGCGCGGCGAGCTCGGCGTGCGCCGCCTCACTGTCGACGCGTTCGCCGCGCGAGTTGATGAGAGTCAGATCGCTGCCCGAAGCCGTGATCTGCGCGCCCCCCACGCCGAGCGGCCCTTCGAGCGTGACCTCAGAGAGCGCGCCATCCTGCGTCCAGCGCAGGTTCGCGTTGAACCCCTCGCCGGCGGCCGCCACGGCGACGCGACCCTTGAGCTCGAAGTGCTCGCGGGCCTGCAGCAGCGGGCGGCGCACTTCCCACGCCTCGCCCGCCGGCAGAGTGGGAGGCGCGGTACGGCAGCCGGCGAGCGCGGCGAGCACTGCCGCCGCCGCCAGCCGCAGCCAGTTACTGCGCATCGGGCAGGAGCCGCTTGATCGTCGCCTTGAGCGGTTTCGAATCCGGATCGCGGGCGAGTGCCGCGGCCCACACCCTGCGCGCCTCGCCGCGCTGCCCGCTCACCCACAAGGCCTCACCCCAGTGGGCCGCGATCTCGCCGTCGTGGTCGAGGGAATAGGCACGCGCCAGAACGAGCGCAGCGCCCTGCGCATCACCCTGGCGGAAACGCACCCAGCCGAGGCTGTCGAGCGCGGCGGGATTGTCGGGCATCGTGACCAGTGCGCGCCGGATCAGCGTCTCGGCATGCTGGAGCTGCAGTGTATGGTCCGCCAGCGTGTAGCCGAGCGCATTGAGAAGCGTCGGGTCGTCGGGCCGGTCGGCCAGCAGGTGCTCGAGCGCGTCGACCGACTCGTTGACGTGCCCGGCCTGCTCGAGGATCACGGCGCGGTCGTATTCGATCGACGGATGCTGCGGATGCCGCTCGAGCGCCGCCGACAGGAGCGCGAGGCTGGTGTCGGCCTCGCCGTGATCGGCCAGCAGGCGCGCCTTGGCGAGGGTCAGGTCGAGCTCCTCCTCCGGATGATCCGCGGCGTAGTCATCGAGCAAGGCGAGCGCCTCGGTGCGCGCGCTCTTGTCGAGCAGCAGCGCCGCGGCGCGCGAGCGCGCCGACAGCGCCACCGAGGAGTCATAGAGGCGGCGGTAGGCAGCGATCGCCTCGTCCCGGTCGCCGTCGCGCGCGGTAATGTCGGCGAGATACAGCTGCGCCGCCTCGTTGCCCTCACCGCTGGACAGCAGGTCGGTAAAGCGCTGCCGGGCTTCCTTCATGTCGCCGGAGCTGAGCGCCAGCAGCGCAAGGCGCCGATCGACTTCGGCCTGCGGCGCCCCGCCGGCGCGCAGTTGCTCGAGCTCCTGGTGCGCCTCCTCGCTGCGATCGAGCGAGGCGAGAATCTCGGCAAGCTCGAAGCCGCCGCGCGTGGCGTCGTCGGCCTGCTCCCGGCGGGCCGTGGCGACCGCCTGCGGCGCATTTCCGCGCATCACGTAGGCGCGTGCCAGCACCCGCAGCGCGGCGAGGTCCTGCGGGTCGCGCTGCAGCGCCCGCTCGGCGTACGCCTGCGCGCGCTGTCCGTCGTAGGCGTCCAGCGCGAGCTCCCCCAGCAGCGTCAATGTCGCGGGCGAATTGGCGCTCGATTCCAGCGCACCGCTCATGGCGGTCAGCACCGCGGGTGCATCGGACTCCTCGAGCAGCAGCGCCGTCAGCTCGGTCATGCTCTTCGCGGCGCGGTCCTGCGCGCGTGAGGTCGGGGATGCGGCACCGGGCGCCGGCGGCGGCGGCGCGGGCGGGGAGCTCGCCGGCGCGCCGGCAGTGGCCGCCTGCTGCTCCTCGATGCTCCAGAAATCATGGATGGCGGCGCGCGCATCGGCGGTCCGATAGAGCTTGAGCGCCACGGCCGCATACAGGGCGTTGGCTTCGCGATCGGTGGGCGCGAGCGTGCGCCAGCGGGTAGCCGACTGGAAGGCTGCCGGCAGATGCTCGCAGGCCATCGCCACCTGGGTAGCCCGCCGGGCGAGCTTGGCATCGCCGCCGGCGGCGGCGCGCGCGTAGGTCTCGGATGCCGCCCGGCAGTCCCCGCGCTTGAGATCTGCCTCCGCCATCACCGTGAGCGCCGTGATATCGGTGTGCGCGGGCGGCGGCGGGGCGGCCGGCTTCGGCGCCGGCGCACTGGCACAGCCGGCCAGCAGCGCCGCCAGCAGCACCGCCGCCCAGGGGGTTCGGATCAGATCAGGCATGCGATCGATCATACGCAATTGAATCACTATAGAGCCTCCTTACCCGGGCCGCATTGCGCAACTTGTCACAAAGTACAGACATCCCCGAGAATCCCGCGCCCCGGGGCTGAGGCCCGAACCGCCCCCCGGCGAGCCGGGCCAGCCGACGGGCAAAAGGCCCCCGCAACATAACCCCATGAAGGAATCCATCCGCCAGCGCCTGCAGAAACTCTCCGACCGCTTCGAGGAGGTCGGACGGCTGCTCGGCAGCGGCGCGGTGCCGGGCAGCTCGACGCAGTTCCGCGAGCTGTCGATGGAGTACGCGCGGCTGCAGCCGCTTGCGCAACGCCTCAGCCGTTACCACGGCCTCGAGCGCGACCTCGAGGCCGCGCGCGATCTGCAGGCCGATGCGGACGCGGGGCTGCGCGCGCTCGGGGACGAGGAGCTCGCGCGCCTGCAGGCCGAGCTCGAGTCCGAGGAGAGCGAGCTGCGCCAGCTCCTGCTGCCGAAAGACTCACGCGATGACCGCAACATCTTCCTCGAAGTGCGCGCCGGCACCGGCGGGGACGAAGCGGCCCTGTTCGCCGGCGACCTGCACCGCATGTATAGCCGCTATGCCGAGAGCCACGGGCTGAGCAGCGAGGTCCTGAGCGAGAGTCCCAGCGAACACGGCGGCTACAAGGAGATCATCAGCCGCATCGCCGGACGCGGCGCATTCTCACGGCTGAAGTTCGAGTCGGGCACCCACCGCGTGCAGCGGGTGCCGGCGACCGAGGCGCAGGGCCGCATTCATACCTCGGCGTGCACGGTCGCGATCCTCCCCGAGCTCGATGAGGTCGACGAGATCGAGATCAACCCTGCGGACCTGCGCATCGATACTTACCGCTCCTCGGGCGCCGGCGGCCAGCACGTCAACAAGACCGATTCTGCCGTGCGCATCACGCATCTGCCGAGCGGCATCGTGGTCGAATGTCAGGATGAGCGCTCACAGCACAAGAACCGCTCGCGGGCGATGGCCCTGCTGAAGGCGCGGCTACTGGCCGCCGAACAGGACAAGCAGCAGAGCGCGCAGGCGCACTCCCGGCGGCTGCAGGTCGGCAGCGGCGACCGCTCCGAGCGGATCCGGACTTACAACTTCCCCCAGGGCCGGGTCACCGACCACCGCATCAACCTGACGCTCTACAAGCTGCAGCAGGTGATGGACGGTGACCTGGATGAGCTGATCGAGGCACTGCAGCAGGAGTACCAGGCTGAACTGCTGGCGGAGGAGCCATGAGCAGCGGCCTGAGCGTCGACAGTGTCACCGGAATCGACGTCTCGCTGCCGGTAGCCGGTCCCGGGGCACGCGCGTTCGCTTTCCTGGTCGACTGGCACATCCGTGTGATCCTGGCCCTCGCCTGGTTCGTGGTCGCGGCACTCGTGTATAACGGGCGCCTGAGCCTGGCCCCGCCACCCGGCAACGATGCGCGCTGGTTCGGCGCGGTCCTCGCCCCGGCGCTGGCGATCTATCTTCTCTATCACTTCGTGGTCGAGCTGGCGATGCACGGCCGCACTCCCGGCAAACGTACCGCCGGGGTGCGCATCGTGACGCGCCAGGGCGGCACACCTTCGGCCGGTGCGCTGCTGGCGCGCAACGCCTTCCGCGTGCTCGACAGCCTGCCGCTCTTCTACGGTGTGGGGCTGATCGCAGTGATCATGACGCGCGAGCACGTACGCATCGGCGATATGGCCGCCGGCACCCTGCTGGTGTACGAGGACGCCGCTGCGCCGGCGCCGGCAGCGCTCGCCGTGGCGAACTCCGCAGCGGCGCTCGATGCCGTCGGCGCCGAGGTCGTCGCCGAGCTGCTCGAGCGCTGGCCGACGCTCACACCGCAGTCGCGCGAGCGGCTGGCGCGTCAGGCGCTGGCGCGCTACGGCGCAGCCGGCACGCCGGGCGCCGGCGAAGCCGCACTGCATGCGCAGCTCGAGCACCTCGCCCGTTCACGCGGACCGCTGCAGTGAACGGCCCGGCGCGCCGCCACGCGCTCGCCGTGAGCCTGCTCGCACGCGCCGGATTGTGGCGCGATGCGGACGCGCGTGCCCGGCGCCTGGCACACGGGCGCACCGAGGATGCGGTGGATGCCACGCGCATGGTCGAGGACTATCGCCTGCTGGCGCACGATCTCGCCCGGGTGCGCGCGCTGTTGCCCGAGACGCGCACGCGCGAGTACCTGGAAGGGGCGTACGCGCGCGCGCATGCCACGCTGCATCACGGCGCCTGGCACGCCGGTCATGCGCTGGTGGTGCTGTTGCGCGACGAGCTGCCCGAGGTGGTGCGCTGGCTGCGTCCCTACATCTTCTGGTCGACGGCGATCTTTGCGCTGGCCGTGGGCGGCGGCTACGCGCTGGTCACCCGCTACCCGGAGCTCATCGCGCTGTTCGCCTCGCCCGATCTGATCGCCAGCGTCGAGCGCGGGCAGCTGTGGACCGAGGGACTGCTGAACGTCGTGCCCTCCCCGGTGCTGTCGGCGCAGCTGCTGGCGAACAACATCGCGGTGAGCCTGTTCGCCTATTGCGCCGGATTCCTGTTCGGCTTGGGCACGCTGTACATCATCGGACTCAATGGACTGATGCTCGGTGCGGTGTTCGCGTTCGTCGGCCAGCACGGGCTGCGCAACCAGCTCGTCAGCTTCATGGTGGCGCACGGCTGCGTCGAGCTGTCGGTCATGTGCCTGTCGGGCGCCGCGGGCGCCGCCGTGGGTGAGGCGCTGATTCGTCCCGGAGCAGCCGGGCGCATCGAGTCGTTCCGCAACGCCGCGCTGCGCTCCGGAAAGCTCGTCATCGCCTGCGCCCTGCTGCTGGTGGGCGCCGGGCTGATCGAGGGTTATGTCTCGCCCAACCCGCGCTTTGCGCTCGGGACGCGCCTCAGCATCGGGATCGCTTATTGGCTGCTCATGGTGGCGCTGCTCACCGGGCGGGTGCTGCCGCGGCGCGCCGCCTGAGCGAGCCGGCTACACGCGCCGCGAGCGTCGCAGCGCTTCGTACTCGGCGAACACCGCCGGCTCCAGCTGCTCGCTCGCGGCGGCGACGACCGGGGCGCCGAGGCGCTGCAGCAGCCGCCGCTGCGCCGCGGTGCGCGCCTCGCTCTCGGCGGCGGCCAGCGCGATCCACGGGTCCTGCCAGCTGCGCGCCTCGCGTTGCGCGAGCGCGCTGATCTCGCCGCCGTGCATGCCCGCCACCACCACCAGGTGGGGCGGGGACAGCAGGCGCACGGCGCGCGCGAGCTGGGTGGCGACGTTGGCGTCATCGAGATCGGTGAGTAGGACGATGAGTGCGCGATGCTTCAGCAGCCCGCGGATAGTCACTGCCGCCGCAGTGGGATCGGATTCGGCCGGCTGCACCGACAGCTCCTCGAGCGTACGGCGCAGCCGCGTGACGGCGGGCAAGCCACGCGCGGGTGCGCAGCTCGCCAGCGGGCGATCCGCATACACCACCAGCCCGATGCGGTCATCACAGCGCGTGACGATCTCCGCGAAGCGCGCGGCGAGGTTGGCATAGCAGCCGAAGCGATCGAGATTGCCGGCCCGCACGCGGCTGAACCGGCCGGCGTCGATGGCAACCAGCACGTCCAGATGCTGGTCCTCGCTGAACTCACGTGTGATCAGCGTGCCGGCGCGTGCGGTCGCTTTCCAGTCGATGCGCGTCAGCGGGTCGCCGCGCGCATAGCCGCGCAGCTGATGCAGCTCGGCGCCCGCACCGGCCATGCGCCGCGGGCGGGCGCCGCCGGCGAGTCCGCGGGCAGGCACCCGGGCGCTGAGCGCATCCGGCGCCACCAGCAGCCGCTGCGCGGGCTCGAGCGGGCACCCCCACCACGCCAGCGCCAGGGGCCCGAGCACCCGTGCCGGCAGCGTGGGCCAGGCTTGCGGGCCGAGGCGCACCGGCAGCAAGGTCAGCGCATCGCGTGCCGTCCCGTGCGCGGGTGCCAGCACGCGCCGCAGCTGCGGCAGCGGCTCGAAGCCCGGCGGCGTGGCCGGCACATACTGCACGGCGAGCGAGCGCGCGCAGCGGTTGGCGAACACGAACGCCGCCGGCTGCGGCCGCCCGAGCAGCGCGCGCGGCGCCGTGACCAGGCGCACCTCGAGCGGCGCACGGCGCATGAACAGGCCCTCGAGCGTGAGCCCGAGCAGCAGCAGCCCCGCCGGGATGCGCCACAACCCGGCGTGGCCCTGCGTCCCCGACCAGATCCCGGCGATCGCCAGCACGGCTGCGAGCAGCACGAGAAGGTAGGCGCGGGCGGCCAGGTGCATGGGCGGCCGTCAGCGCGGCACGGGAGTCTCGGCGAGCAGACTCTTCACCACGTCGATATCGCTCAGGCCTTCGAGGGCGGCCTCGGGCGTGAGCACCAGGCGGTGCGCCATGACCCACACCGCGGTCTCTTTCACGTCGTCGGGAGTCACGAAGTCACCACCGCGCAGCCCCGCGGCGATGCGGGCGGCTTTCAGCAGCGCCAGCGCCCCACGCGTCGACAGGCCGAGCGTGAGGCGGGCGTGCTCGCGCGAGGCGCGCGCCAGATCGAGCACGTAAGCGGACAGCGCTGCGGCGACGTGAATGCGCTCGACCTGCGTGCGCGCCGCGCCCAGCAGTCCGCGCTCGAGCACCGCGACCTCCGCGAGCACCGCCTGAGCGGCGAGCGTCACGCGGCCGTAGCGCGCGAGGATATCGGCCTCGGCCGCTCGTTCGGGGTAGTCCATGTCGATGCGCAGCATGAAGCGGTCGAGCTGCGACTCGGGCAGCGGATAGGTGCCTTCGAACTCGCGCGGGTTCTGCGTGGCGATGACCAGGAAGTCCGCCGGCAGCTGCCAGGCGGCGCGCTCGACGCTCACCTGGCGCTCCTCCATCGCCTCGAGCAGCGCCGATTGGGTCTTCGGTCCCGCGCGGTTGATCTCATCGACCAGCAACACGTCGGCGAACAGCGGGCC
The DNA here is from genome assembly GCA_035625615.1 of Steroidobacteraceae bacterium. Classification (GTDB taxonomy): domain Bacteria; phylum Pseudomonadota; class Gammaproteobacteria; order Steroidobacterales; family Steroidobacteraceae; genus 13-2-20CM-66-19. The sequence goes on from DASPPI010000014.1 coordinate 17,010, forward strand.
GGGTCGGAACACGAATGCGCGCTGCGCCTCGTCGAACACGTGCACGCCGATGATGTCGCTCGGCATGAGGTCGGCCGTGCCCTGAATGCGCTTGAACTCCCCGCCCAGAGCGCGCGCCAGTGCCTTGGCGAGCAGCGTCTTGCCGAGGCCCGGGACGCCCTGGACCAGTACGTGGCCGCGGGCCACCAGCGCGATGGTGAGCGCGCGCACCGGCATCTCGGCGCCGATGACGACGCGTCCGAGCTCACGCGTCAGCAGATCCTCGAGCTGTCGGAGCGATGCACTCATGCGGCGAGCTGCCTTTCGGTGCGAACGATCAGGTTGTGCAGGCGCAGTAGCGGCACGCGCCGGTCCGCATACGCCTCCGCGTACCACTCCCGCAGCTGACTCACGGCGGCGCTCGTCAGGCGCGGATGATTCTCGAGCCACTCCCATGGCGGCCCCTGGTCCGGCGCGTCGCGCCGCATGCGCAGACGCAGCCGCAGGAAGAAGTGCTCGAACATGCGACGCGCGGCGGCGGCCGGCCGCAGCACCCGCGCGAGGAACGTCCCGGCGGCGAGCACCAGCTCGGCCTCGCGCGGTGCCGGCATGCGGCCGGCCGGCAAGTGCAGCTGCGTGCCCCCGAGCACCCAGGTGAGCCACACCGCGATCAGCACGCCGAGCGTCAGGTACAGGCGCGGGTCACGGTAGAACTTGGCGGGGTCGTAGGCGGCGGCGAGTCCCTGGTGCTCGTCGTCGAACAACACCGCACCACCGGCGCCGAGGCTTGCGGTCACGATGTTCGCCAGCAGCCGGGCGTTATCCGCCAGTCCCAGCGCGCGATTGCTGAACAGCGAGGCGAAGCCGCTCACGATGACCGTTCCGCCGCCAGCCGGCCGCACCCACAGGACGCCCTCGCCCAGCTCGCGCTGATGCGCGAGCGCCAGCACGAATCCCGCCGGCGGCAGCTTCACCTCCCAGGCCTGCGGCAGGTAATCGGAAAGCGCCACGGCGCTGCCTACGCCCTCGAGATAGGGATGCGGTCTGTTGGGAACCAGCGTGCTGCGCAGCGGCTCGGCGAGCGGCAGCCTGGCGCGCCACGCGCGCGTCAGATCATTGGCCCGCACCGCGTTGCGGCGCGCCGGTTCGCCGCCCGGCGAGCGCGCTGCGGACGGCGGTGCCGGAGGCTGCTGCGCCGTCTCAGCCCCCGGCTGCCGCGCGCGCAGCGCGAACTCCAGGCCCGAGAGCAGGCTCAGGTCCGCGTGAACGAAGCCGCCGGCCGCCCAGGCGGGCTGATCCGAGAGCGCGGCGAGCACCAGCAGGGTGTTGCCGGCACGCACCCAGCGATCGAGCGCGCCCGCTTCGCCGAGATTGAACGGCGTGACGACCGGGGTCGTGATGATCAGCAGGTTCCCGCGCGCCGGCAGATCGCGCCGCGCAGCGAGCGTGTCGAAGCGCTCGCCCAGCGACACGGTGCGGATCCCCTCCCC
>DASPPI010000015.1:0-15282 GCA_035625615.1 Steroidobacteraceae bacterium
CTGCTGCAGGATCTGGAACTTCTTCAGTTGCGTCGCCGACAGCACCTGCGTCTGCGTCAGCCTCTGCAGGGTCTCCTGCTGGATCTGCTGGTGCAGCGCCTTCATCTGCTGCCAGTCGGGCTTGGTTCCCGAGGCCTTCGCCTCCTCGAAGCTCGCCTTCATCTTGGCGTGCATCTTGGCGTGCTCGTCCTGCAGGATCGGCTCCACCACCTTTTTCTGCGCATCCGTCAGATCCAACAGCGTGGCGAGATTGTCCATGCGGCTGGCGTGCGCAGGTTCATCCGCCGGCGCCGGCGGCGCCCACAGCGGGCTCGCACACAGCAGCGCGAGCGCTAACACACTGGCTTTCATAAGGTCTCCTCGCGGGCGGTGCCCGCGTTGCCATGCCTACGCTAGCGGGCCGCGCGCCACGCGCGCCGTGAACAATCGTTAGGGAGTGTGAAGGCGCAGGGCGCGGCGCTGAGCGCCGCGGGGGGCGCCGGGGATCAGCGTCGGCGCGGCAGCCGCAGCGTCGCCTCGAGACCGCCGGTCGGCAGGTTGCCGAGGACCAGCGACCCGCCATGGGCCTGGGCGATGTCGCGGGCGATGGAGAGCCCGAGACCCGTGCCGCCGCTGTCGCGGTTGCGCGAGGACTCGAGCCGGTAGAACGGCTCGAACACCCGCTCGAGCTCGTCCTCCGGGATGCCGGGCCCGTGGTCGCGCACGCGGATCACCAGCTCCGCCGCCCCGTCCTCGACCAGGATGTCGGCGCGGGTGCCGAACTTGATGGCATTGGTCACCAGGTTGGTGAGACAGCGCTTGAGCGCCTGCGGCTTGCCGGTGAGGGGCTGCAGCGCGTGCCCGCTGACGCTCACCTGCCCGCCCATGCCGCTGAACTCGGCGCGGATCTGCGCGAGCAGTGCGTCGACGTCGACGGCGCTGGCCGGCTCGCCGTCATCGAGGCCGCGGAACAGCGACAGCGCCTCGCGCACCATGCTCTCCATCTCGTCGAGCTCGCGACCGATGCGCGCCTGCAGCGACGGATCATCGAGCGTCTCCACCTGCAGCCGCATGCGCGTCAGCGGCGTCTTCAGGTCGTGGGACATGGCGGCGAGCACGCGCGTGCGGCTGTCGAGATAGCGGCGCAGCCGGTCCTGCATGGTGTTGAAGGCACGCGCCGCATCGCGCAGCTCGCGCGCCCCGCGCTCCTCGAGCGGCGCCGGGTGCAGGTGCCGGCCGACGCTGTCGGCGGCGCGTGACAGATCCGACAGCGGGCGCGTGATGTTGCGCGCCGCGACGTACAGGACGATGACCAGCAGCAGCAGCAGCAGGATCAGGTTGACGAACAGGTTGCGCGGCAGCGGCGCGCCGCCGGGCAGGCGCGTCAGGCGGTAGGTCACGGCATCGCCGTCGGGCAGGTGCACGGTCACGTCGTAGCGCAGCGCCCGCGCCGGATGGGCCACGAGCTCGTGGGCCTCATAGAACGGCGCCGGCAACGCAATCGCCGGCGGCGGCGGCGCCGGCGTCGCGCCGACCTCCACCCGGTAGCCGGACCCGAGCGCGGCGTGCAGCTGCTCCCTGAGCGCCTCCTCGAAATCGGACAGCAGCGGCAGGCGCACGAAGCCGCGCTCCGCCGCGCGCGGGCTCGGGCGTGCCTCGGGCGGCGGCCGGGGCGGCAGGCGCGCCGCACCTAGCGGCGGCACCGCCGACAGCGCGGCGATGGTGGCGGCGCGCTCCGCCGCACCCAGCGGCTGCAGCATCAGCGTGGTTTCGGCGATGCGGCGGGTCCACTCCCGCACGCTCCCCTGCAGCGCGAAGTGCTCGCGTTCCTGGGCGATGAGCAGCAGCCCGCAGGCCTGCGCCAGCAGCACCGCCGCGACCGAAGCGGCCAGCAGTCTCCAGAACAGCGATTGTGGCCACAGCCGCACGGCGGGGGCTTCAGTCGTTCACGACGTTGACGCCGATGACATACCCCTCGCCGTAGACGGTCTTGATGATCTGGGGTGCGCGCGCGTCGTCGCCCAGGATCTGGCGCAGGCGGCTGACGCGTACGTCGATGCTGCGATCGAAGGGGTCGGCATCGCGCCCGCGCAGCAGCTCGGTCAGCTGCGCGCGCGTGAGCACGCGGTTGGCCGACCCGAGCAGCACGGCGAGCAGGCGGTACTCGGCGCCGCTCAGGGAAACTTCCTTGCCGGCGGCATCGGTGAGCGAGCGCGTGACGGTATCGAGCCGCCAGCCGCCGAAGGAGAAGCCGCGCACGCTCTCGGGACTCGGGTCGCGCGGCGCGTGGACTGCGCGGCGCAGGATGGCCCGGATGCGGCCGAGCAGCTCGCGGGGGTTGAAGGGCTTGGCAACGTAGTCATCCGCCCCGAGCTCGAGTCCGATGATGCGATCGACGTCCTCGCCGCGCGCGGTGAGCATGATGATCGGCACCTGCGAGCGGCTGCGCAGCTCGCGGCACAACGTCAGCCCGTCCTCTCCGGGCAGCATCAGGTCGAGCACCACCAGGTCGACGTGCGAGCGCTCCAGTACGCGCCGCATCTCCCGGCCGTCGGGCACCGCGGTGGTGCGGAAATCGTGCTTCTCGAGATATTGCGCCAGCAGCCCGCGAATCTCGCGGTCGTCATCCACAATCAGCACATGCGCCCGGTCGTTCATCGTGCCTCGCGTACTCATTTCAGGATACCGGGGCAAGAGACCTGCGGCACTGGATTTGGTGCCGCCGCCGTGGCTCAAGATGTCTCGGGTTCACCGCGCACGGTTGTAAGTAACTGTAGAGCCGGCGGGGCCTCAAGCGCCCCCGAGCGGACCGGAGTGAAAACGCAGGCTCGGGTCGGGGCGGGTTGCGAGCCGTGCTTCGAGCGCGGCGAGCGCTCGCAGGCGCTCGCGCCATTCTTCCGGGGCGGTGGCGCGGGCAAAGTCCAGATAGAGCTCGAAATGGCGTGCCTCGGAGGCGCCCAGGTCCTGGTACAGCCGCGCGAGCGGCGGCGGCAGGCGCGGCGCGAGCAGGGCGAAGCGCTCGGCCGAGCGCGCCTCGATCAGGGCACTCACCAGCAGCAGATCGAGCTTGCGAGCCGGATCGGCGGTGCGCAGTGCGCGGCGCAACTCCGGCGCGTAGCGTCCCGGCCGCTGGCGTACCAACGGGACGCCGAGCGCGCTCAGGGCGCGCAGCACCTGCTCGAAATGGCGCAGCTCCTCGCGCGCCAGGCGCGACAGTGCGAGCGTGAGCGCGCGGTCCTCGGGATAGGTGAACATCAGCGACAGCGCGCTCGAGGCGGCCTTCTTCTCGCAGTTGGCGTGATCGAGCAGCAGCTCGGGCCAGCCGCGCACTGCGTCTTCCACCCAGGCGGGCGGCGTGGGCGCCTCAAGGAGCGCGGCGGGCGACGCGCCCTGATCGGCGGCGCGCCCGCTCACGGCTCCCTGCCGCGTGCCAGCCACCCCTCGAGCGTCTGCGCGAGCGCAGCGGCCGCCTGCGGCGCCTCGGCGAAGCGCTCCGCCGGGAGCTTCGCCAGCAGCCGCTCGAGCACCGGCTGCACGGCGCTGAACCGGCGCGGCAGCTGCGGCACGGGTTCCTTGCGGTGCTTGTAGACGATCGCCATGGGATTCTCGGCGCGGTACGGTTTCTCACCCGCGAGCATCTCGTAGAGGATCACCCCGAGGCTGTAGAGGTCGCTGCGCGCATCGAGGGTCTCACCGTGGCCCTGCTCGGGGCTCATGTAGTGCGGGGTGCCGAAGATCGTGCCGGTATCGGTGATGTCGAGCGCCAGCGCGGCGTCCTTGGAAAGCCCGAAGTCGATCAGCGCGACGCTGCCGTCCTCGCGCAGCATGACGTTGCCCGGTTTCAGATCCCGGTGCAGCACGCCGGCCTGGTGGACGGCGGCGAGCGCGCGCGCGATGGCGACTGCGAAGCGCAGCGCCTCGCGCGGGGTGAGGCCGCCGCGCATGCGCCGGCGCAGGTCGCCGAGCGCGAAGTACTCCATCACCAGCCAGGCATGCTCGTCGCTGACGCCGAGATCGTACAGGCGCACCACCGCTGAGGAGGCGATGCGCTGCGCGATCTCGTATTCCTGCAGGAAGCGGCGAAAGGCGTCCACCGGCTGCGGCTCGTCCTGACGGTCGCGGGCGACCTTGAGCGCCACCAGCGCCCCGGCGCGCTCGCTTTCGGCCACGTACAGGTCGCTGGTGGCGCCCGCCGCGAGGCGGCGGATGCACCGATAGCCGCGGATGAAGGCGTCGCCGAAGCGCTGCGTGTCGCGCCCGGCGCGGCTGGTGCGCCAGATGGCGCGCGCATGCGCCTGGCGGCGCTCGGCGGCGGCGAGCACGTGTGCGAACGCCTCGCGATCGAGGTCCTCGCGGCTGACCGCGAAGGCCCCGAGTGCCGCGGCGTCGCGCGCCACGGTGGAATCTGCGCCCTGGCACAGCAGCACGATGGGGGCGAATCCGGCGCGCTTGGTGAGCTCGCGCGCCCAGTTGAGCCCGCGCCCGCCCGGCCATTCATCGGCCAGCAGCACCGCATCGAACCCCTGCGCGAGGAATTCCCGCGCCAAGGTCCCCTGCGACACGGGACTGTGCACCACCAGCTGCGCGTGCGGGCGCCACGCGGCGAGCCGCTGCCGGATGTGCGCGCAGCGGTGCGCGTCTTCTTCGATCAACAGCAGCCGCATTTTTCAATTACAGCACGCACGGCGCAGCGCCGCCACGAGGCTGCGCAACCACCGCAGCCCGCTCCCGGCCGACGAGACGCCGGCCGCCATTCGGGCCGGGCGGCCGGGCGCGCCGCGTCAGCTTCCGCGCACGACCTGCAGCTTGCCGCGCCGCGCGCGGCGCGCATGCTTGGCCGCATCCGAGCGCTCGAGCTGCAGCCGCTCGAGATACTCGGGCGTGACGTCGCCGGTCACGTAGATGCCGGAGAAGCAGGAGGTGTCGAATTCCTCGATGCGCGCGTCCTCGTGCTTGCAGGCGGCGATCAGGTCCTCGAGATCCTGGTAGATCAGCCAGTCGGCGCCGATGAAGTGCGCCACCTCCTCCACGCTGCGGCCGCTCGCGACCAGCTCGTTGGCCGCCGGCATGTCGATCCCGTAGACGTTGGGGAAGCGCACCGGCGGGGCCGCGGAGGCGAAGTACACCTTGACCGCGCCCGCTTCGCGCGCGAGCTCGATGATCTGCGCCGAGGTGGTGCCGCGCACGATGGAGTCGTCGACCAGCAGCACGGTCTTGCCGCGAAACTCGAGGTCGATGGCGTTCAGCTTGCGGCGCACCGACCTCTCGCGCTCCTCCTGCCCGGGCATGATGAAGGTGCGGCCGATGTAACGGTTCTTGATGAAGCCCTCGCGGTACTTGACGCCGAGGCGCTGCGCCAGCTGCAGCGCGCTGGTGCGGCTGGTGTCCGGGACCGGGATGACCACGTGGATATCGTGATCGGGGCGCTCGCGCAGGATCTTGTCCGCCAGCCGGTCGCCCATGCGCATGCGCGCCCGATACACGGAAATATGGTCGATCTTCGAGTCGGGGCGCGCGAAGTAGACGTACTCGAAGATGCACGGCGTATGGCGCGTGGTGGCGACGCACTGCTGGCTGTGGAGGCGCCCCTGCTCGTCGATGAACACCGCCTCGCCGGGTGCCACGTCGCGCACCAGGCGGAACGACAGGTTGTCGAGCGCCACGCTCTCGGAGGCCAGCATCCATTCGCTGCCGCGCGGCGTGCCCCGCTCGCCGAGCGCTAGCGGACGGATGCCGTGCGGGTCGCGGAAACCGAGGATGCCGTGACCGATGATCATGGCCACCACGGCGTAGCCGCCGCGGCAGCGGCGGTACACCGCGCTCAGCGCGGCGAACACGTCCGCCGGCGTGACGCGGGCGGTGCCGACGCGCTGCAGCTCGGAGGCAAACACGTTCAGCAGCACCTCGGAGTCCGAGGTGGTGTTGAGATGGCGCCGGTCCTCGCGGATCAGGATCTCGGCGAGCTCGGCGGCGTTGGTGAGATTGCCGTTGTGCGCGAGACAGAGGCCGTAGGGGGCGTTGACGTAGAACGGCTGCGCCTCGGAGGCGCTGTCGCAGCCGGCCGTGGGGTAGCGCACATGGCCCACGCCGACGTTGCCCTTGAGCTCGAGCATGTGGTGCTGCTGGAACACGTCGCGCACCAGGCCGCTGCCCTTGCGCACGCACAGCTCGCCCTCGCTCGAGGAGGTGGCGATGCCCGCGGCGTCCTGGCCGCGGTGCTGCAGCACGGTGAGCGCGTCATAGAGGCGCTGGTTGACCGCGCTCACTCCGACGATGCCGACGATGCCGCACATGGCCTGGCCTTCAGCTCCTCACACCCGCGCGTGCTGGTCGCGCCCGTGAGGCACGTGTGCCTCGCCCACCAGGGTGCGCAGGCCGTTGGCGATCGATTCGCCGTAAGGCAGGAGCAGCGAGCCGCGCCACCAGTGCTCGCCCTGCAGCCGCAGCAGCTGGCCGAGAATCACGAACACGCCGAGCAGCATGAAGCCGCGCAGCAGGCCGAAGAACAAGCCGAGCAGCCGGTCCATGCCGCTGAAGATCGACAGCCGCACGATGTTGCCGAGCACTGCACCGATGCCCGCACCGAGCAGCAGCACCAGCGTGACGATGATGACGCGCGCGGCCCACGGTCGCACCGCGGAATCGGACAACAGGCCGCCGAGGTGCGGCTCGATGAGATCGGAGAAATGCCAGGCGAAGAACAGCGCGATCAGCCAGGCGCCGAGTGCGACCGCTTCGCGCAGAAAGCCGCGCACCGCACCGATGACCGCGGAAAGGACGATGGCGACAATGACCAGGTAGTCGGTTGAGTTCATCGCAGCCGTTCGTGACCGCGGTCAGCCCGCGCGGCGCGAATTGTACAAGAGCATCGCACCTGCCGCCTGCGCAGCGCATCACGCACCGCCCGGCCGCTATTGCGGCACAATCGAGCCGGAGTGCCCGGCCAGACGCAGCTGCTGCGCCAACTCCGCGGCGCCGGCCCGGTCGTTGACCGGCCCGGCGCGCACCCGGTACAGGTGCCGTCCGGAGCTGCTCTGCGACACGCTCACCTCGAAGCCCTGCGAGTGCAGCTGCCGCGCCAGGCGCTCGGCGTTGGCGCGGCTCGCGAAGCTGCCGAGTTGCACCACCAGGGCGCTGGAAGAAGCGGCGGCTGGCGGCGCCGTGGGGGCCGGCGGCGTGCGCGCGGCGTCGCGGACTGCCGCCGTCTTCGCGCCGGTTGCGGGCGCAGTGGGCGGCGCCGCCGTGGCCGATTCGGCCGGCTGCGGTGCGGCCGGCGCCGCCTCCGGCGCGGCGGCGAGCGGGGCGGGCTGCTGCGGTCCACTGGCGCTGCGCGTCGCGGTGCGCGAGTGCGCATCCTCCGCCAGATTGATGGTGTACGAGCGTAACGGCGGTTCCTCGGCGGATGTCGCCACGGCCGCGGCCCGCGGCGTGGACCGAATCGGTCCCCTCAGCAGCTCGGGTACCACCAGCACGATCAGGGCCACGAGGATGACCGCGCCCGTCAACCGTTCCTTCACCTTGACCACCCACGATGGGGGCGAAACCGGGCAACGCAAGGGCGCACGGTACGCGCGTTCGTGATGCGCCGCGGGTGCAGCGCCCGCGTTAGTATAGCCGAAGCCATCGCAGCGCCGGCCCCACCGCGTACACCGATCCGCACACCACGACCCGATCCCCCGAACGGGCGGCGCTGCGCGCCAGCTCGCATCCGGCCTCGATGCTCGGGGCGAGCACGACACTCTCGGCCGGCAGCGCCAGACGCGCCGCGAGCGGCGCGGCGCCACTGCCGCGCGGACCCGGCAGCGCGCACACGATCCAGTGGTCGACGACCGGCGCGAGCGCGGCGGCGATGGCGGCGGCGTCCTTGTCGGCGAGCACTCCGATCACCGCGAAGGTCTCGCCCCGGGACGATCCGCCGCGCGGCTGCGGCAAGGGCCGCTCGCGCAGCTGTGCGGCCAGTACCTGCGCGGCCGGCTCGTTGTGCGCGATGTCGAGGATCCATTCGACTTCGCCTGGAACGATCTGGAAGCGTCCCGCGAGCCGTACGCGTGCCAGCGCCGCGGCGGCCGCGCGCTCCTCGAGCATCGCGAGACGCCGCGCGAGCGCCGCGACGGCCGGGCCCGGGGCGCTGCCGGCGCGCAGCGCTTCCACGGCCGCCAGCGCAGTCGCGGCGTTGCGGTACTGAATGGCGCCGGCGAGCGCCGATGGCGGCAGGGCGTGCAGCGACACCGTAGGACCCTGGTAGTCCCAGCCGGCGGCGTGCACGCGCCAGTGGAAGTCGCGCTCGGCCACGAGCGGCCGCGCCCCGAGGCGGCTCAGAGCGGCAAACACGCTCTCGGGCATCGACGGCGTGCCGAGCACCGCCGGACGGCCGGGACGGAAGATGCCGGCTTTCTCCGCGCCGATCAGCTCGAGCGTGTCGCCGAGCCAGTCACGATGGTCGAACCCGACCGAGGCGAGCACCGCGACATCCGCCGCCACCAGGTTGGTGGCGTCGAGCCGCCCGCCCAGACCCACCTCGAGCACCGCGACGTCGACCGCGCGGCCCGCGAAGATCAGCAGCGCAGCGAGCGTGTTGTACTCGAAGAAGGTCAGCGTGAGACGTCCGCGGGCGGCTTCGATGCGCTCGAAGGCGGCGATCAGTTCCGCGTCGCCGACCTCGCTGCCCTGGATGCGGATGCGCTCGTTGTAGCGGATGAAGTGCGGTGAGGTGAACAAGCCGGTCGACGCCCCGAGCGCCGTGAGCAGCGCCTCGAGGTGCGCCGCGATCGAGCCCTTGCCGTTGGTGCCGCCGACGGTGATGACGGCGAAGCCGGGCGCCGCGACGTCGAGGGCGTGCGCCACGGCGCTGACGCGCGCGAGCCCCATGTCGATGCTGCGCGGATGCACCGACTCCTGCAGCGTGAGCCACTCGGCGAGCGTGCGCATCCGGGCGGCACGCGCCTCAGGCGGCTGCGGCGGGCAGTTTCAGCAGCAGCCGCAGGAGGGCGGCGATCCGGTCGCGCATCTCGCGGCGGTCGACGATCATGTCGATCGCCCCATGCTCGAGCAGGAACTCGCTGCGCTGAAAGCCCTCCGGGAGAGTCTCGCGCACGGTCTGCTGGATGACGCGCGGCCCGGCGAAGCCGATGAGCGCGCGCGGCTCGGCGATGTTCACATCCCCGAGCAGCGCCAGGCTCGCCGACACCCCGCCGGTCGTCGGGTCGGTGAGCACCGAGACGAACGGCAGGTGTGCCTGGGCGAGCGCCGAGAGCGCCGCGGCGGTCTTGGCCATCTGCAGCAGCGAGTACAGCGCCTCCTGCATGCGCGCCCCGCCGCTGGCGGAGAAGCACACGAATGGGCGCTGCTCCTGGATGCAGTAGGCGACCCCGCGCTTGAAGCGCTCGCCGACCACCGAGCCCATCGAGCCGCCGAGGAACTGAAACTCGAACGCGCAGGCGGTGAGCGGCAGCGCGTGCAGCGTGCCGGCCATCACCACCAGCGCATCGCTTTCGCCGGTTGCCTTCTGCGCCTGGTTGAGCCGGTCCCGGTAGCGCTTGCTGTCGCGGAACTTGAGCGGGTCCTCGGGCGCGATGGTCGCGCCGATCTCGGCGCCCGAGCCCGGGTCGAGGAATCGCTCGAGCCGCTCGCGCGCCCCCACGCGCATGTGGTGGCTGCACTTGGGGCACACATACAGGTTGCGCTCGAGCTCAGCGCGGTAGAGCACCGCATCGCAGGCCGGGCACTTGATCCACAGGCCCTCTGGGACCGAGCGCGTGCGCCGCTCGGTCTTGATGCGGGACGGCATGATTTTCTCGAACCACGACATGGCAGCAGAGCGGGCTTGAGGTGGCGAACCGCCCGATCATAGCCGATCAGGCCGAAAACACCCCCGGCGGGCGGACCACCGGCAGTGCGAACGCGGCCGGATAGCGTACCGACACCAGGTACAGACCGGCGGCGGGGGCGGTGGCGGCATTTCTCGCGCGTTCGCGCCCGGCGAGCACCTCGTGGGCCCAGGCGGGCGGCGCATCGCAGCGGCCGATGGCGATCAGGAGCCCCGCGATGTTGCGCATCATGTGGTGCAGGAAGGCGTTGGCAGTCGCCTCGATCACGACCCAGTCGCCGTGGCGCTCGACGCCGATGCGCTCCATGCGCCGCACGGGGGATTTGGCCTGGCACTCGGCCGAGCGGAATGCACTGAAGTCGTGTTCGCCCAGCAGCGCGCGCGCCGCCTCGGCCATGCGCTCGTGATCCAGCGGGCGGTGGATCCAGGCGGCGCGCGCGGCGCACAGCGCCGGGCGCGCCAGGCGGTTCAGGATCAGATAGCGGTAGGTGCGCGCCTCGGCAGAGTAGCGGGCGTGAAAATGTGCCGGCACCGGCAGCGCCCACGAGATGCTCACATCGGGCGGCAGCCCGCTGTTCGCGCCGAGCACCCAGGCGCGCGTGCTGCGCCGCGCCTGGGTGTCGAAGTGCGCCACCTGGCCGTGGGCGTGCACACCGGCATCGGTGCGCCCGGCACAGGTGAGCGTCACCTGCTGCGCGGCGACGCTGGAGAGCGCGCGCTCGGTGACCCGCTGCAGCGTAGGCAGCGAGGCCTGCGCCTGCCAGCCGGCGTAGGCGCTGCCATCGTATTCGACGCCAACAGCGATCCTCACCACGCCTGCTCACGCCTGTGGCTGAAGAGCGCCGGCGAAGCGTGGCTCAGCCCGGGAGCGACTCCATCAGCCGCTGGGCCTCCTGTTTCTGCGCGGCCGAGCCCTCGTTGAGCACTTCCTCGAGGATGTTGCGCGCACCGTCCGGATCACCCATGTCCATGTAGGCCCGCGCCAGGTCGAGCTTCGTGCCCACCTCGCTCATGGTCACCGGCTCGAGGTCGGGAAGCGCCAGATCATCGGACGACAGTCGCTGCGTGGCCGCGAACGCCGTATCGGGGAGCGTGGCCGTGCCGACGTCCAGGTCGAGCCCGCCACCGTTGGCCGGGTGCGTTCCGGTTGCAGCGCCGACGTCGAGATCGACGTCGGTCGCGGTCGCGGCATGCGTGCCGGTGGCATCGCCCACGTCCACGTCGATGCCGTGCTTCTTGAGGGCCGCGAGGCGACCGGTCGCCGAGATGTCCTGCAGCGCGACGCTCGTCTGCGTGAGCGCCGCCTCGAGCTCGTTCTGGTCGAACTGCCAGGCACCGCTCGCCGAGATCTCCTCCTTGGTGGAGCGGCGCTGCGCATCCTCCATGACCCGGCGCGAGCGATCGTCGAGACCGGCGACCAGGGTCGGGGAATCCGGAGTCGAGCTCGCCGCAGAGGCGGGACCCGGCTGATCGACGGTGTCGACCGATCCCACGTCGAGCCCCAGGTCATCGATCGCGAGCTCGGCGGTCTGCTCCATGCCGGCGCCCTTGCGCAGCGCCGTCTCGACTTTCTGGCGCACCGTGGGTGCGCCCGCGCTCGACAGCGCCGGCTGCTCGACCGTGGGGCCTTCCATCTCTGCCGTGGCGCCGCCGGAGTCCGGACGCACGCGCTGCGTCATCTGACGCGTCGTGCCGGTGGTGCTCGAGAAGGTGTTCTCGAGCGCGGCGTTGCGGTCGGTGATGCCGGGCCGCTCGGAGGTCGTGGCGGTGCCCTCCTGAACGTCCTGATCCCCCACCGCCGACCCGATATCGAGGTCGACGCCCTGCGGGGCCTCGGCGCCGACCGGCTCGCCGAGCAGGTCGAAGTCCACCCGGCTTTGTCCGCCCTCGAGGTCGAGATCCACTCCGCCCGCGGCCGCGCCGGTGACGGCGCCGGCGCCCGAGAACAGCGCGTCCTCGGGGGCGAGCTGCTTGCCCATGATCAGGATCTTTTCCCACTCGCCCGGGGCGGCTTCGGCGCGCGTCTCCGCGAGCTCACGCGCGGTCTGCAGGAACTGCTCCTTGTTGCCCCAGACGAAAAATACCTCGAGCAGCTTCAGCTTCAGATCCCGCCGGCCGGGCTCGCGGCTGATGGCGATGCGGATGAGGTCGGCGGCCTGGTCGTACAGGCCGTACGCCATGTGAAAATCGGCTTCGGCGAGCGGATCACCCTGATCGAGGTTGATCGCGGTCTCACTGCTGATCGTCTCGTCGGTCGCCACGTGTCGTGGAGTCGGCGCGGGGGCAGCGGCGGCGCCCGCGACGCGCGGCCGCTCATGGGTCCCGGTCTCCTCGACCACGAAGGCGGCCTCGGGCGCCGGCGCGGGCCGGGCCCGCATCGGGGTCTCCGTTACCGGTGCCGGGCCGCGGCTCATGCCGCCGAATCCGCCGCCGATCGACCCGGAGCCACCGTCGGCGATGTCGGCGCCGGCGACCGCCAGCCGGCCGAGCGAGTCATCGAATTCCGAGGTGCGCCGCGCACGCAGCATGCGCACGGCGAGGAATCCCACCCCCGCGAGTAGCAGCAGCAGCAGCACCCACCAGTACCCCTTCAGCGTCTCGGACAGCCCCCCGCCCGAGGGCGGCGCCGGCGTCACCTTTTGCACGGGCGGAGGCGTCGCGGGCTTGGCAGCGACCGGAGGCGGAGGGGGCGGCGCCACGACCGGCGGCGCCGGCTGCTCCTCGGTCACAGCCGGCGGCGGGGGCGGCGCAGCCTGGGCCGCTGGCGGCGGGGGCGGCGCAGCGCTGACCGCAGGCGGCGGTACGGGTGTCGGTACGGCAGGCGCCGGGGCGGGCGCACTCTGCTTCGCCGCCAGCTGCGCCTGCATGCGCGCGAGCTCGGCGTTCTTCATGTCCAGCAGCCGCTTCGACTCGGCGAGTTGACCTTCCAGCTCCTGCACCCGACCCTGCAGCGCGTTGACCTCGCCGCTCTGCGCGGCGGCAGCGCTCGGCGCGGCTGTGCCGGCAGTGGCGGGCGCCCCCTCCGCAGGGGGCACGAGCTTCAGCCGGCCGGGTTGCTGGGCGGACTCCGCCGCGGGCGCGGCGGGCGCGCCCCGCCACGCAGTGTACTGGCGATGGATCTCGGCCGATGCCTCGCTCGGCGATATGGCGGCCACCGTCGCTGCATCCGGCATGCGCAGCACCGCGCCCGAGCGCATCAGGTTCATGTTCTGGTCGAAGGCGCGCGGATTCGCCTGGTAGATCGCCAACATCCAGGCGCGCCCGCGCGCCGACGTCGCATCCGCGCCCGCGGCGGCGGCGGCGATATGCGACAGCGTCTCGCCGCGTTGGACAACGTGCGTGCCCTCGCTCTCGGCGCTGCTCGCCGCGGGGCTCGGGAGCGCGGCCTCCGATCTCGCAGCCGGTGTGGGCTCCGGTGCTGGAGCGGCGGGAGCGGCGGAGGCGGGCTCGCCCGCCGCGGTGGGTTCGGGCGCGACCGCCGCCGCTGCACTCGGGGCGGCGGGCACGGTGGGCGGCGCTGCCGCTGCGGGCGCGCTCACTTCCGGCGGCGCGCCGGCCACTGCCGGCGCGGCAGGCGACGGTGCCTCAGGTGCGCGTGGGATCGCACCCTCGCGGGCACTCGCGCCGGTGGTGGGCGCGCTGACCGGTGCGTTGGCGAGCGCGGACTGACTCGGCGCGTACACCGGCGGATCGAGCAACATGGTGTATTCGCGCACCAGCCGCCCGCGCGACCAGTTCACTTCGACCAGCAGCGTGACGAACGGATCGGAGATCGCATCGGTGGACTTGAGCTTGATGACCTGGTGGCCGTCGGGTGTGCGCACGATGCGCACCTGCGTGCCCGACAGGTACGTCGGCCAGTCGAGGCCGTAACGGGCGAACGTCTCGCGCGCGGCGAGCTGCGCCTGGACGGTGTTGACCTCGTCGGGCGCGACGTCGACGACATCGATCTCGGCGTCGAGCGGCGCGTTCAGCGGCGAGAGGAGACGAATGTCCCCCAGGCCCAGGGACAGCGCGGCTGACGGCAAGGCCAGCAGCAAGGTCAGCGCCAGGCTTGCGCGTTTGGCGACCATCAGGGAACCCCAGCAGGCATTATTTGTGCAAAATAGTTAGTAAAAACAATAGGATAAACAATGTCTCGCCACCCCCAGGCGATTCCCATCGCAATATAACTTAAATGAGGCGTCGGACCAAAGCTTCCGCGATCTGCACACTGTTGGTGGCGACGCCCTTGCGTACGTTGTCGGCGACGATCCATAAGTTAAGTCCCGGGTCAGGGGCGAGATCTTCACGGATTCTCCCGACATAAACTGTGTCGCGGTTCGCTGCCTCGGTAGCGGCCGTCGGGCATCCGCCTGGACGGGGCTCGCCCAGGACTGTGACGCCCGCACATTCCCCAGCAGCTGGCGCGCCCGGGCCCACTCAGGGGCTGCCTGCCGACTCAGCCGCGCGGCGCGCTGATGTCCGGGGTCGGGGATTTCACGTCCGCGTTCTGCGCGCGCTGCCGCAGATAGTGATCCATGAGCACGATCGCCAGCATGGCCTCGGCGATCGGCGCCGCGCGCAGGCCGACGCACGGATCGTGCCGCCCGGTGGTCACGATCTCGACGGCGTGGCCGGCGACGTCGATGGTGTCACCCGGGATCTGGATGCTGGAGGTGGGCTTGAGTGTCAGGTGCGCGATCACATCCTGACCCGAGGAGATGCCGCCGAGCACCCCCCCGGCGTTGTTGCTGCGAAAACCGCTCGGGGTGAGCTCATCGCGATGCTCGCTGCCGCGCTGCGCGGCCGCGCGCGCACCGGCGCCGAGCTCCACCGCCTTCACGGCGTTGATGCCCATCAGAGCATGGGCGATGTCGGCGTCCAGTCGATCGAACACCGGCTCGCCGAGTCCCGGCGGCACGCCGCTCGCCACGACCGTGACGCGCGCACCGATCGAGTCCCCCTCGCCGCGCACCTTCCAGATCAGCTCCTCGATCTCCTCGATGCGCTGCGGGTCGGGACAGAAGAACGGATTCTGATAGGCAAAGGCCGGATCCACCGGCTCGAGAGTGAGCGGCCCGATCTGGCTCAGGTAACCGTAGATGCGCACGCCGAGGCGCATCGCGAGGTAGCGGCGCGCGATCGCGCCGGCGGCCGTGCGCATGACAGTCTCGCGCGCCGACGCGCGACCGCCGCCGCGGTAGTCGCGCACGCCGTATTTCTGCTGATAGGTGTAATCGGCGTGACCGGGACGGAAGCGATCCCGGATCCGCACGTAGTCACGCGGGCGCGCGTCGGTGTTGTCGATGACGAGGCCGATCGGCGTACCGGTGGTGCGCCCCTCGAACACGCCCGAGAGAATGCGCACCTGGTCGGCTTCGCGCCGCTGGCTGACGAAGTGCGACGTGCCGCTGCGGCGGCGGTCGACGTCCTGCTGCAGGTCCGCCTCGCTGAGGGGCAGCCCGGGCGGGCAGCCGTCGACGATGCAGCCCATG
>DASPPI010000016.1:0-22819 GCA_035625615.1 Steroidobacteraceae bacterium
ATTCCGCCCTTTTTCTCGCTGGTTAAAGCCATTGCGCGATAATCCTAACTACTTGTCTTAAGAGCCCTTTTGGTAAGCCGCGCATTCTACCCGCGCGCGCATCGCCGCCACAAGCCAAGCAGTGGCATGTGCACTTGCACAGGCTCGCCTTTCGGGCCTAGCATGCTGACGAGGTGAATGCCATGGTAAAGACACTACTCATCGGCAGCTGCCTTGCGGTGGGGCTTGCAGCCTGCGCGAGCAACCCCTCGACTCCGCAGGCGGCGAAGCCTGAGGCCCTGGCAGCGAACAACGTCCCACCCGCCGGATGCGTCCAGGGGACCGGATCGCGGCTTCCGCCGAAGCCCAACGAATGTACCGGATTTGGCAACGTCTACGGCAAGCAGCAGGTCGACGCCACCGGCAAGGTGTGGACGCAGCAGTCGCTGTTCATGATGGATACCGCCGTCAAGATCAACGGCAGCGTTCAGTAGCCGCCGAGTGCACCGTCGGGTTGAGCAGCCGGCGCGGGTGCACCGCGCCGGTCGCGTCGGCCGCGCCAATACCCAGGAATTTCCCGACTTCATCATAGAGG
Organism: Steroidobacteraceae bacterium; assembly: GCA_035625615.1. Lineage (GTDB taxonomy): Bacteria > Pseudomonadota > Gammaproteobacteria > Steroidobacterales > Steroidobacteraceae > 13-2-20CM-66-19. Next base: position 575 of record DASPPI010000016.1, read on the forward strand.
CGCACTCGTGAGGGCGCCCCGGAAAGCCGCGCCATGACGCGCTGTCCGTGGCACACGCGCCGCGTCTCGAGCGCGGTCAGATGCACCGCCGGCAGATTCGCGAGCGGCCAGTCCACGGCCAACAGCGCCGGTCCCTCGCCGCGAGCGCGCGCGGCGGTGAGCGATTCGAGCGAGTGCATCGGCTCGCGCTCGAAGGGCTCGACATACAGCCGCCGCAGCGCGGTCACATGGCCGAGGGTGCCGAGCGCGACCGCAATATCCTCCGCCAGCACGCGAACGTAGGTGCCCTTCGAGCACAGCGTCTCGAGCTCGAGGGTCGCCGGCCCGAGCGCCACCAGCGTGAGCTCCGAAAGCTCGATCGGCCGCGGCGTGCGCTCGACCGTCACGCCGGCGCGCGCCAGCCGATAGAGTGGCCGGCCGGCGCGTTTGAGCGCGGAGTACATCGGCGGGATCTGTACGCACCTGCCCGGGAAGCGCGCCAGCGCAGCCTCGACCTGCGCCCGCTCGAGCGACGGCACCGCCGCCGTCTCGCTCACCGAACCCTCGGCATCGCCGGTCACGGTGCGCGCACCGAGACTCACCGTGAAACGGTAGCGCTTGCGTCCGGCGAGAATGTCCCCGGCGACCTTGGTGGCTTCCCCCAGGCAGATGGGCAGCATGCCGCTCGCCAGCGGGTCGAGGCTGCCGACGTGCCCGGCTTTGCTCTTGTGATAAAGCAGGCGGACACGCTGCAGGGCCGCGTTCGAGGACAGGCCGCGGGGCTTGTCGAGCAGCAGAATGCCGCTGTCCATGGGCTGCGCGCGCAGCGTCAGCGCCGCTCCCGCACGCCGGGCAGGTCGGTAGCCGGCGGCGCGGGCCCCGCCGCCGGTTCGGGCGGCGCGCCCGGACCAGGCGGGGCGCCCGGACCAGGCGGCGCGGCGTGCGCGGCGGCATCCTGCGCGACGGCGCGATCGATGAGGCCGGTGAGGCGTGCGGCGCCGGCCACGCTCTCATCGAAGACGAATTGCAGCCGCGGCGCATGGCGCAGTCCGAGTCGCCGTCCGAGCTCGCCGCGCAGGAAGCCGGCCGCGTGGCTGAGCGCCGCGCTCACCTGCCCGGGCGGGTTGCGCGAGGCGAACGGGGTGAAGAACACCCGCGCGCTGCCCATGTCGGCCGCCACGCTCACCGCCGTGATGGTGATATTGCCCACCCGCGGATCCTTCACCTCGCGGGCGATCAACGCCGCCAGCACGCGCTGGATCTCGGACTCGATGCGACGGGCTCGGGCCTCACTCATTACTGCAGCGTGCGCGCCACCTCGACCCGCGCAAAGCACTCGATCTGGTCGCCGACGCGCACGTCCTGATAGTTCTTCACACCGATGCCGCATTCCGTGCCGGCGCGCACTTCGTTGACGTCGTCCTTGAAGCGCCGCAGCGACTCCAGCGCGCCTTCGAAGATCACCACGTTGTCGCGCAGCACCCGGATCGGGTTGTTGCGACGCACATAGCCCTCGGTCACCAGGCAGCCGGCGACCACGCCGAACTTGCTCGAGCGGAACACCTCGCGCACCTGCGCGATCCCGACGATCTGCTCCTTGATCTCCGGCCGCAGCATGCCGGTCATCATCTGCTTCACGTCGTCGATGGCTTCGTAGATGATGCTGTAGTAGCGCACTTCGACTCCGGTCTCCTTGACCGCATCGCGCGCGCCGGCATCGGCGCGCACGTTGAAGCCGATCACCAGGGCACGCGATGCCGCGGCGAGCTGCACGTCGGAGACGGTGATGCCGCCGAGGCCGCTGGCGATCACCTTGACTTGCACCTCCTCGGTGGACAGCTTGGTGAGCGCCTCGCGCAGCGCTTCGGCGCTGCCCTGCACGTCCGCCTTGATGAGCACCGCCACGACGCCGGCCTTCTCCTCGCCCAGCTGCGAGAACACGTCCTCCGCGCGGGTCGTCTGGCGCGCGAGCTTGACGTCGCGGAACTTGCCCTGGCGGTAGAGGGCCACCTCGCGCGCCTTGCGCTCGCTCTCGACCGCCAGCAGCTCGTCGCCGGCGTTGGGGGCTGCCGAGAGCCCGAGCACCACCACCGGCATGGACGGCGGCGCCTCCGTGACGGGCTTGCCGCTCTCGTCGAACATGGCACGCACCCGGCCGAACTCCGAGCCGGCGATGATCGGATCGCCCATGTGCAGCGTGCCGCGCTTCACCAGCACGGTGGCGACCGCGCCCCGGCCCTTCTCGATGCTCGACTCGATCACCACGCCCGAGGCGAGCCCGGCGCGCGGCGCGCGCAGCTCGAGCACCTCGGCCTGCAGCAGGATGGCCTCGAGCAGCTGGTCGATCCCCTGTCCGGTACGCGCGGACACCTGGACGAAGATGTTCTCGCCGCCCCATTCCTCGGAGATGACCTCGTGCTTGGACAGCTCCGTGCGCACCCGGTCCGGATCCGCGTCGTTCTTGTCGATCTTGTTGACGGCCACGACGATCGGCACGCCGGCCGCGCGCGCGTGCTGGATCGCCTCGACCGTCTGCGGCATCACGCCGTCATCGGCGGCGACTACCAGCACCACGACGTCGGTGGCGCGGGCGCCGCGGGCGCGCATGGCGGTGAACGCCGCATGGCCCGGCGTATCGAGGAAGGTGATGACCCCCTTGGGGGTCTCGACGTGGTAGGCACCGATGTGCTGGGTGATGCCGCCGGCCTCGCCCGCGGCCACCTTGGTGCGGCGGATGTAATCGAGGAGCGAGGTCTTGCCGTGATCGACGTGGCCCATGACGGTGACCACCGGCGGACGCGGCTCGAGCGCGGCTTCCGCCTGCTCGCCCTGCAGATCCGCCTCGATCTGGTTCTCCTTGAGGAGCTTTGGCGTGTGACCCATCTCCTCGACCACCAGCACGGCGGTGTCCTGGTCGATCGGCTGGTTGATGGTGGCCATCACGCCCATGTTCATGAGCACTTTGATGACCTCGGTCGCCTTGACCGCCATCTTCTGGGCGAGCTCCGCCACCGTGACGGTCTCGCCGATGCCCACCTCGCGCACCACCGGCGCGGTCGGCATCTCGAAGCCATGCTTGCCCTCGGCCGCCGCCGGCACTGGGCGCGCCTTGGCGCGACGCTTCTTCTTGTAACGCGAGCTGACATCGCCGGTGACATGCAGCTCCTGGCGTCCGTAACGGGTGCGCTGCGTGTCCTCCGTCGCGGGAGCGGGCGCGGCGGCCGCGGGGCGCTCGCGCGGCGGCGCTGCGGCCGCCGCCCCCTGGGGACGCTCGCGCTCACCGGCGGCACGGCGCTCGTGCTCCTCGCGCTCCGCCCGGCGCCGCGTCTCGTCGTCGCGGCTGCGCTGCTCGGCGGCGCGGCGGGCATCTTCGAGCGCACGCCGGCGCGCCTCTTCCTCCTCCACGCGGCGGCGGTTCTCCGCTTCCAGCCGCTCGCGCTCGCGGCGCTCGGCCTCGACCCGCTCGCTCTCGGCGCGCGCCGCTTCCTCCGCCTCGCGGCGGCGATGATCGATCTCGTCCTGCTGCGCGCGCGCGCGCTCCTCCAGCACGTCGCGCTTGATGTAGGTGCGCTTGCGGCGCACCTCGACGTTCACGGTGCGCGCGCGTCCCTGATTGCTCGCCAGCTTCAGCTCGCTCTGCGTCTTGCGCTTGAGCGTGATCTTGCGCGGGGCGCCGTCGCCGTCGGCATCGCTGCCGTGACTGCGGCGCAGGTGCGTCAGCAGCTCGAGCTTGGCATCGTCGCTGATGCGCGCGTCGGGTCCGGAAACCTTGATGCCCGCCTGGTCGAGCTGCACCAGCAGCCGGTCCACCGGCACCTTCAGGACTTCGGCAAACTGGGAAACGGTCACTTCCGCCATAAAGAACCCTCGTCCCGCCCTCAGTTACCCGCCTCGAACCACGGGGCGCGCGCCGTCATGATCAGCTTGGCAGCGCGGTCGGCGGCCAGGCCCTCGATGTCGGCAAGCTCAGCCACCGACTGCTCGGCGAGATCCTCGCGGGTGCGCACGCCGCGCCGCGCGAGCGTCAGCGCCAGGTCCGGGCTCATGCCCTCGAGCAGCAGCAGATCGTCCGCCGGCATCGACTGATCGAGCGACTCCTCGCTGGCGATCGCCTGGGTCAGCAGCACGTCGCGGGCGCGATTGCGCAGTTCCTTGACGATGTCCTCGTCGAATTCCTCGATCGCGGCGAGTTCGGCCTGGGGCACGTAGGCGATCTCCTCGATGGTCGAGAAGCCCTCCTGCGCCAGGATGGTCGCCACGTCCTCATCGACGTCCAGCTGTTTCATGAAGTTCTGCACCAGCTCCTTCGCCTCGGTCTCGCTCTTGGCTTCGGCATCGGACTCGGTCATCACGTTGAGATCCCAACCGGTGAGCTGGCTGGCGAGGCGGATGTTCTGACCGCCGCGGCCGATCGCCTGGCTGAGCTTCTCCTCGGATACGGCGATGTCCATGCTGTGCGCGTCCTCGTCGACCACGATGGACATGACCTCGGCCGGCGACATGGCGTTGATCACGAACTGCGCCGGGTTGTCGACGTACGGGATGATGTCGACCCGCTCGCCGGCGATCTCGTTGGAAACTGCCTGTACGCGCGAGCCGCGCATGCCGACGCAGGCGCCCACCGGGTCGATGCGCGGATCGTTGCTCTTGACCGCGATCTTGGCGCGAACGCCCGGATCGCGCGCCGCGCCGAGGATCTGGATCAGTCCTTGTCCCACCTCAGGCACTTCGAGCTTGAACAGCTCGATGAGGAACTCGGGCCCCGTGCGCGTGAGAAACAGCTGCGGGCCACGCGGCTCGGAGCGCACCTCCTTGAGATACGCCTTGATACGGTCCTGGGGCTTGGCCTGCTCGCGCGGAATCATGTCGCTGCGCGGCACGAACCCCTCGGCATTGCTGCCGAGGTCTATGTAGATGCCGTTGCGGTCGACGCGCTTGACCACCCCGCTCACCAGCGTGCCCACGCGGTCGCGGTAGGCATCGACCACCTGGGCGCGCTCGGCCTCGCGCACCTTCTGCACGATGACCTGCTTGGCCTGCTGAGCCGCGATGCGGCCGAAGCCGACTGATTCCATCGGCTGCTCGACGTAGCCGCCGGCGACGGCCTGCGCATCGACATCGAGTGCGTCCTCGAGTCTGAGCTCGCGCTCGGGGACCTCGAGCTCCTTGGAATCGTCGGCGAACACCTTCCAGCGCCGGAAAGTCTCGTAGTCGCCGCTCTTGCGGTCGATCGCGACGCGCACATCCCACTCCTCGCCGTGCTTCTTGCGGGTCGCGGACGCGAGTGCCGCTTCGAGCGCCTCGAAGATCACTTCCTTGTCGACGCCTTTCTCGTTGGAGACGGCGTCGACCACCATCAGGATCTCTTTGTTCACTTCCGTCGTACCTCGTTAACCTGAGCGCGCTGCGCACCGTCAGCAGGCCAGCCGCGCCTTGCCAATCTCGCTGAACGCCACCGCGACGTGCTCGTGATCGACCTCGAGCGCGATGCCGGCCGCATCGACCGCCAACAGCTTGCCGGTGTAGCGGCGGCGTCCGGCGCGCGGCTCCTTCAGCTCGACGAATACCCGCGAGCCGACGAAGCGCCCGAAATGCGCCTCGGTGCGCAGCACCCGGTCGAACCCCGGAGAGGACACTTCCAGGGTATAGGCGGTCGGAATCGGATCCTCGACATCGAGCAGCGCCGACACCTCGCGGCTGACGTGCGCGCACTCATCGAGCCCGACACCGGCTTCCCGGTCGATGAACAGGCGTAGCACGCCGTGCCCGCGCCCGGCGGCGTACTCGAGCTCAACCAGCTCGAACCCGAGCCGCGCCACCGCCGGCTCGATGAGGGCGGTCAGCCGCTCCCGCAAGGTCCCCGTCGTCGTAAATGCCCCCGCGGCGCCAGCAGCGCCTGCAAACAAAAATGGGCCTGAAGGCCCACCAAAAAAAAAGCCCCGCGGGGGCTTTCCGGTCATGCTTTCTCGGGGGTATCGCGCGTCGAACCTCCCGACTCACGCGACACCAGCCACCCGTCCCCGCGCGGCGTGCAGCCCGCAAGGGGCGCGCATTCTACCGGATCCCCGGGCGAGGGGAAACGACGGCGCGACCGCGCGCCCCGCACGCCCGCCGGCGCTGCCACGGAGCCCCCCACACTGGACCTGTATAGACAGGCTACCCTTTCGGGTGCGATCATGCGCGCCCTTCAGGCCTTCCGAGGAACCGCGCCCGTGTCCGTGCCGCCGGCCGCCGCCCGCTACCGCCAGGTGAAGCAGTTCATCCTCGAGCAGATCGCCGCGGGGGAGTTGCGCACCGGCGCGCGCGTGCCCTCGGAGAACGAGCTCACCCGCACGCTGAGCGTCTCGCGAATGACGGCGAACCGCGCGCTGCGCGAGCTGGCCGCCGACGGTGTGGTGGTGCGGGTCGCCGGCGTCGGCACCTTCGTCGCCGAGCAGCGCGTGCATGCCCACCCGCTCGAGGTACGCAACATCGCCGACGAGATCCGCGCCCGCGGTCACGCCTGGCGCGCCAAGGTGATCGCGCTCGGACCGGTGAGCGCCTCGCGCGAGCTCGCCGAGCGCTGCGGGGTGAAGCCCGGCACGACGCTCGATCACTCGCTGTTGGCGCACTTCGAGGACGGCCTGCCGCTGCAGGTCGAGGAGCGCTACGTCAACCCGCAGGTGGCCCCCGGGTACCTGGACAATGACTTCGCGCGCACCACGCCCCACGAGTTCCTGAGCCGCGTCGCACCGCTGCAGCGTGCCGAGCACACGGTGCGCGCGCTGCTGCCCGGGGGACGGATCCGGCGTCTGCTGCGGCTCGAGCCGGGCGAGGCCTGCCTGCTGATCCGGCGGCGCACGTTCTCGAACGGCCGCATCGCCAGTGTCGCTGACCTATATCATCCGGGCTCGCGTTACGAGCTCAACGCCAACTGTCAACCGAGGCAATCATGACCGCTCCCACCGCCCGCCTGCCGCTGCGTGCCCCGCGCGGCACCCAGCTCACCTGCCGCAGCTGGCTCAGCGAAGCGCCGCTGCGCATGCTGATGAACAATCTCGATCCGGAGGTTGCCGAGCGCCCCGGGGAGCTGGTCGTGTACGGCGGCATCGGCAAGGCCGCCCGCAACTGGCAGTGCTACGAGCAGATCGTCAACGCGCTGCGTCAGCTCAAGGACGATGAGACGCTGCTCATCCAGTCCGGCAAGCCGGTCGGGGTATTTCGCACGCACGCGGACGCCCCGCGCGTGCTGCTCGCCAATTCGAACCTGGTGGCACGCTGGGCCGACTGGGAGCATTTCAACGCGCTCGACCGCAAGGGACTGATGATGTTCGGCCAGATGACGGCGGGCTCGTGGATCTACATCGGCAGCCAGGGGATCGTGCAGGGAACCTATGAGACCTTCGTGGAGCTGGGCCGCCAGCACTACGGCGGCAATCTCGCCGGCCAGTGGATCCTGACCGCGGGCCTCGGCGGCATGGGTGGTGCGCAGCCGCTCGCGGCCACCATGGCGGGCGCCTCGATGCTGGCCATCGAGTGCCGGCCGGAGCGCATCGCCAAGCGCCTCGCTACCCGCTACCTCGACGTGCAGGCGGCCACGCTCGCGGAGGCGCTCGAGCTGCTCGAGCGCGCGCGCCGCAGCGGCCGGCCGCTGTCGGTGGGACTTCTCGGCAACGCGTGTGAGCTGCTGCCGGAGCTCTTGCGCCGCGGCGTGCGCCCGAGCGCGGTGACGGACCAAACCTCGGCCCACGATCCGGTCAACGGCTACCTGCCGGGCGGCTGGAGCCTCGAGAAGTGGGACCGCCTGCGCCTGGAGGACCCGGCGCAGGTCGCGCACGCGGCACGCACCTCGATGGCCCGACACGTGGAGGCGATGCTCGCGTTCCAGAAGCTGGGCATCCCGGTGTTCGACTACGGCAACAACCTGCGGCAGGTAGCGTTCGATGAGGGCGTGAAGGACGCCTTTGCCTTCCCGGGCTTCGTGCCGGCGTACGTGCGCCCGCTGTTCTGCCGGGGCAAGGGCCCGTTTCGCTGGGTGGCGCTGTCGGGCGATCCGGAGGACATCACCCGCACGGATCAGAAAGTTCGCGAGCTCCTGCCCGCCGACACGCACCTGCAGCACTGGCTCGACATGGCGCGCGAGCGGATCCAGTTCCAGGGCCTGCCGGCGCGCATCTGCTGGGTGGGCCTGGGCGATCGGCACCGCCTCGGACTCGCATTCAACGAGATGGTGGCGCGCGGCGAGCTCAAGGCGCCGATCGTCATCGGCCGCGATCACCTCGACTCCGGCTCGGTCGCCAGCCCCAACCGCGAGACCGAGGCGATGCGTGACGGCTCGGACGCCGTGGCCGACTGGCCGCTGCTCAATGCGCTGCTCAACACCGCAAGCGGCGCCACCTGGGTGTCGATCCATCACGGCGGCGGCGTCGGCATGGGTTACTCGCAGCACGCCGGCGTGGTCATCGTGTGCGATGGCACGCCTGCGGCGGCGCGCCGCATCGAGCGCGTGCTGTGGAACGATCCGGCGACCGGCGTGATGCGCCATGCCGATGCGGGCTACGAAAGCGCCATCGCCTGTGCGCGCGAGCAGGGACTGAAGCTGCCCTTCCTCGGCGGCGTCGGGTAGGGCCGCCCGGCCGTGCACGAGCCCCTCAAGCTATGGCACAACGCGCAGCTGGTGAGCTGCGCTGCCGAGGCGCGCCGCCTGACGCGCGGGGCGCTCATCACCCGTGGCGGCCGCATCGAGTGGGTGGGTGAGGAAACGGCACGGCCGCCGGTCACGGCCGACGAGGTGCACGACCTGGGCGGCGCCTGGGTGACCCCCGGGCTGATCGACTGTCACACCCATCTGGTGTTCGCCGGTACGCGCGCCGCAGAGTACGCCGAGCGGCTGCGCGGGGCCTCCTACGAGGACATCGCCCGTGCCGGGGGCGGGATCCTCTCCACGGTGCGCGCGGTGCGGGCGGCGAGCGAGCAGCAGCTGATCGAGGAAAGCGCGCCGCGGCTGGCGGCGCTGCTCGCCGAAGGCGTGACCACCGTCGAGATCAAATCGGGCTACGGACTGACGCTCGCCGACGAGGCAAAGATGCTGCGCGTCGCGCGCCACCTGGGGCGTGCATTTCCGGTGACGGTGCGCACCACGCTCCTGGCGGCACACACGTTGCCGCCCGAATACCAGGGCCGCGCGGACGAGTACATCGAGGTGATCGCGCGTGAGTGGCTCCCGGCCCTCGCCGGCGAGGGACTCGTGGATGCGGTCGATGTGTTCTGCGAGAACATCGCCTTCAGTGTCGCGCAGGCGGAGCGGCTGTTTGCCGCGGCGCACGCGCTGGGGCTGCCGGTGAAGCTGCACGCCGAGCAGCTGAGCAATCTCGGCGGCTCGCTGATGGCGAGCCGTCACGCGGCGCTGTCGTGCGATCACCTCGAGTACGCCGGCGCGGCGGAGGCCGCAGCGCTCGCGCATGCCGGCACGGCGGCGGTACTGCTGCCGGTGGCGTACTACTGCCTGGCGGCGTCGCGGCGGCCGCCGGTGGCAGCCCTGCGGGCGGCGGGCGCTGCGATGGCGGTGGCAAGCGATTGCAATCCCGGCTCCGCGCCCGCGACCTCGCTGCTGCTCGCGATGAACATGGCGACCCGGCTGTTCGGGCTCACCGCCGAAGAGGCGCTTCTCGGGGTGACGCGCCATGCCGCGCGGGCGCTCGGGCTCGAGCACCAGCGCGGGATGCTCGCCGCCGGACAGGCCGCCGATTTTGTGGTGTGGAACGTGCGCGCCCCCGAGGAGCTCGGTTACTGGATTGGCTTCAATCCCCGGCGCACCGTGGTGCGCGCGGCGGAGGTGCTGCGATGGCCGCATCAGACTCCCTGAAGCTGGGCGCGCGTCCGCTGCGCCTGCCCGAGCTGCGGCGGGTGTGTGCCGGGCCGGTCACCGTCAGCATCGATCCGTCCGCGCTCAGCGCGGTGCGCGCTGCTCACGCCGTCACGGCGCGCCTCGCCGCCGCCGACGCGCCCGTGTATGGCATCAACACCGGCTTTGGGCTGCTGGCGCAGACCCGTATCGCGCCGGCGCAGCGCGCGCTGCTGCAGCGGAACATCATCCTCTCCCACAGCGCCGGCGTCGGCCCGCCGCTCGATGATGCCATCGTGCGACTCACGCTGGTGCTGAAGCTCTCGAGCCTGCTGCAGGGCTTCTCCGGCGTGAGCCCGGAGCTGGTGCGCTTCCTCGAGCGGCTCATCAATGCGGGCCTGCTGCCGTGCGTGCCGGCGCAGGGGTCAGTCGGTGCCTCGGGTGACCTCGCGCCGCTGGCGCACCTGTCGCTGAGCATCCTCGGCCTCGGCGACATCCGCCGCCACGGCGAGGTGCTGCCGGCCGCCGAGGCGCTCGCCCAAGAAGGACTCGCGCCGCTCTCGCTCGGGCCCAAGGAGGGCCTCGCGCTTCTGAACGGTACCCAGGTCTCCACCGCACTGGCGCTCGCGGGGCTGTTCGAGCTCGAGACGGTGTACGCCGCCGCGGTCGTGAGCGGCGCGCTATCGCTCGATGCGTTGCAGGGAAGTGATGCGCCCTTCGATCCGCGTATCCATCACCTGCGCGGTCACGACGGCCAGGCGCGCGTGGCGCAGATGTACCGCGAGCTCCTGAGCGGCAGCGAGATCCGCGAGTCGCACCGCAGCTGTTCGCGCGTGCAGGACCCCTACTCGCTGCGCTGCCAGCCGCAGGTGATGGGTGCCTGCCTCGACCTGATGACCCAGCAGGCGGCAATGCTGCTCACCGAAGCCAACGCCGTCACCGACAATCCGCTGGTGTTCCCCGACAGCGGCGAGGTGCTCTCGGGCGGCAACTTCCACGCCGAGCCGGTGGCGTTCGCGGCGGACATCCTCGCCCTCGCCTGCGCAGAGATCGGCTCACTCGCCGAACGGCGCCTTGCGCTGCTGGTGGACCCGAAGATGAGCGGACTGCCAGCCTTTCTCACGCCCGACAGCGGCGTCAATTCCGGCTTCATGCTGGGGCACGTGACGGCGGCGGCGCTGGTCGCCGAGAACCGCATGCTGGCTCACCCGGCGAGCGTGGACAGCATTCCCACTTCCGCGAACCAGGAGGACCACGTCAGCATGGCGACGCACGGCGCGCGCCGCCTGCTCACCATGGCGGGCAACACTGTCAACATCATCGCCATCGAGCTGCTCGCCGCTTGTCAGGGCGTTGACTTCCGCGCACCGCTGAAGACCTCGCCGCGCCTCGCCGCCGCGCACAGTGCACTGCGCCTGAGGGTACCGTTCGCCGCCAGCGACCGCCTGCTGGCGCGCGACATAGAGGAAGCCGCGCAGGTGGTGCGCCGCGCCGAGGTGCAGTCGCTGGTGAGCTCGCTGTTGCCCAGCTTCCGCTGAGCTCTTGAGCGGGCTTCGCCGGCGGTCACGCTCCGCGGTGACGCGCTCGCGCGCCCGGCCAGCCCGAACCTGACCGACAGCGCGCGCCGCTCGCTTCAGACGCGCGCGTAGTCGGCGGTTTTCGGCTCCTCCGCCAGCTCCTCGGTTTGCTGCTCGCGCTTGATGCGCTCGTAGATCTCCTCGCGGTGCACCGCCACGTGCTTCGGCGCATTGATGCCGACGCGGACCTGGTTCCCCTTGACCCCCAGAACCGTTATGGTCACGTCGTCACCAATCATGACGGTCTCACCGACGCGTCGGGTGAGAATAAGCATCTTCCAACTTCCTCTGCCGTTATCGCTTCAGTCCGCCAGCGCGTCGATTCTGTATTTCGATCCCGCGCGCTTTTATATATCTGTACAAACAGAGTACGCGCAAAGAAGCGCAAAGAAAAATCTTTTATTGAAGCCCAGACGCGTTTGAACGTTCGCGTCAATAGCGATCGTGCGGATATCGCACCTTAGCGAAATTCTCTCGAGTCGAATGTATGCATCTTAGTGCATATCCCTGCAGCGGGTGTTCAGCGCGAGCCGCGCCGCGAGCGTCGCCGCACGGCGCCGCCACGCAACAGGAGCAGGCCGCAGGGCCCCAGCGCCGCCCGGCGCCGCGCCGCATCGCCGCAACACGGCAGTGCGAGCGGTGACCCGGCGCGGCGGATGCTGCGCAGCGCAGTTGCCCAGCGCCGCGAACGCGCGCGTCTCGCGGCCAGCGGCTACAGCAGCGTGTAGCCGGCCGCTTCGAGCCGCTCGAGAAGCTCTCCGGGGCTACAATCAATGGGCGCCGTTACCACGTCCCTACTGCGAAAGGCGGACACGAAGGCGACCCCGAAGGGTGTCGCCGACGATGCGTCCTGCGTGCGATTCTCGCCCGCTCAGGAGGAAACGCACAGATGATCGACCTCTACTATTGGACTACGCCCAACGGGCACAAGATCACCATGTTCCTCGAGGAGACCGGGCTTCCTTACCGCATCGTCCCGGTGAACATTGGCAAGGGGGAGCAGTTCGAGCCCGCATTCCTGGCCATTGCGCCGAACAACCGCATCCCGGCAATCGTCGACCGCGAGCCGGCTGACGGCGGCGCCCCGCTGGCGGTGTTCGAGTCGGGCGCCATTCTCCTTTATCTCGCGCAAAAGACCGGCCGCCTGCTGCCCGCGGACCTGCGCGGTCGGGTCGAGGTCACTCAGTGGCTGTTCTGGCAGGTGGCCGGCCTGGGCCCGATGGCCGGTCAGAATCACCACTTCGCGCGCTACGCCCCGGAGAAGATCCCCTACGCCATTGAGCGCTACCTGAAGGAGACCAACCGCCTGTATGGGGTGCTCAACCGGCGCCTTGCCGACCGCGATTTCGTCGCCGGCGATTACTCGATCGCCGACATCGCCGCTTATCCGTGGATCGTCCCCTACGAGGCGCAGGGCCAGAACCTCGACGACTTCCCCCATCTCAAGCGCTGGTTCCGGGCGATCCACGATCGACCGGCCACCATGCGCGCTTACGAGAAGGCGGCGACCATCAACACCGAGACCACGCTGACCGAGGAGGCGCGGCGCGTGCTGTTCGGACAGACCGCACGCTGAACGGCACGCTCATGACACGCACTCGTTCGGCCGGTTGCACTGCCACGGCCACGCTCGCGTACCTGGCGTTCACATCCGCGGGCGCGCAGACCGCCACCGGCTCCGACACGGTCAGCCTCAGCCTCGCCAATGCGACGCTACAGGTTGAGACGCCGGCCGACTTCAGCCGCGGCGGCAGCGCAGCCCTGCTCGCCTGGGTGCGCCGCTCGGCCGATATCGTGGCGCGTTACTACGGCCGCTTTCCCACCCCCAGCCTGCGGCTGCGCATCCTGGCCGAGCCCGGCGACGGCGTGCACGGCGGCAAGACCTTCGCCAATCCCGACGCCCTCATCCGCGTACGGGTCGGCCGCGAGGTCAGCGACGCCCAACTGCTCGCCGACTGGGTGCTGGTCCACGAGATGACTCACCTTGCGCTTCCGGAGACCGGCGAGCGCCACGCGTGGCTGTCCGAAGGACTCGCTACCTACGTCGAGGGCGTGGCGCGGGTGCAGGCGGGCAACCGCCCTGAAGAGGACGTATGGACAGAGGAGCTGCGCTCCATGCCCCGCGGCTTGCCGCTCGCCGATGATCGCGGCCTCGATCGCACGCACACCTGGGGTCGCACCTACTGGGGCGGCGCGATGTTCTGCCTGCTGGCGGATGTGGACATCCGCCGGCGCACGCAGCTGCGCTTCGGACTGCAGGATGCGCTGCGCGCGATACTGCGCGAGAGCGGCGGGCTCTCCACGGACTGGCCGATCGAGCGCGTGCTGCGCACCGGGGATGCCGCGGTCGGCACACGCACGCTCGAGGATCTGTACGCTGAGATGAAGGACACCGCCGTCGCGCCGGATCTTCCGGCGCTGTGGCAGCAGCTGGGCGTCGTCTCCGAGGGCGCGGCCGTGCGTCTCGATGATCAGGCACCGCTCGCCGGCGTGCGTCGCGCGATCATGCGACCGCGGTAGCGCCGGGCGCAGCAGCGGCACCAGCGCCTCGCGGGCGAGAAACTCTCCGCCATCACGGCAGTCACCGCGACCACCACGCCGATGCGCGCGTATTCGACCGGACGGGCAAATGACATATGAAAGAAATCCGCTGCACTTAAGCTCCCCTGGCGAGCTCCGGGCAACCGTGAAAACTGCGACACCGAGCACGCGGGAACAATCGGACACACTTGTCGGCGAGCGCCGCATTGCGGCAGCCGCGCGCCCGTAGCATGATCGCCATAAAGCGCCGCACAGGGACTTGCATGACGTATTTCCCGCCCGTACTCGTCGCCTGCCTGGGGGCCCTCACCGCTCTGCTGGCCGGCTGCAACACGCGTAGCGACGTGTCGCTGACTGGCAACACACCGACGCAGTACTCGCACGTCTGGATCACGACCCAGCAGGTCTGGTTCAACACCAACGGCACGGCCGGACCCAACGATGGCGGCTGGGAGAAATTCTCGTTGTCGACACCCACCACCATCGACCTAGTGACGGTGAACGCCGGCAACCTCAGCAGCATCACCAGCGGCCTGCGCGTTTCCCCGGCAACGTATTCACAGGTGCTGATCATTCCGCTCGATCAGTCGACGCCGCTCACGACGTCGGCCCAGAACGCCGGCGCACTCTACAACTCGGAGGCCGACTACGTCGACAGCACTGGTACGACGCAGCAGCTGCCCCTCGAAATGCTCAATCCCAGCCAGGGCATCGGCATAACGACTTCGCTCAAGGTGCCGATCGGACACATCGGCCTCGGCATGGCCCTCGGCGCCGTGGCCGCGAACAATACCAGCGGCACCACGCTCGGCAGCACGACCACCGGGACCACCACGGGCACGACCACCCTCGGTAGCGGCGGCAGCGGGACGAGCTTCGGCATCGGCTCGAGCAGCGCGGCAAACGCCACCCCGGACAACTCGTTTGCGATCGTCGAGGACGGTACCAGCGATCTCGTCCCGTTCAATTACGGATCAGCCGGCGCGGGCGGTGGCGTGCGCAGCGCCATCCTCTTGAGCCAGCACGCCACCGCCTACGATCTGTCGCAGTCGGGCGGCATCTCCGGTCAACTCACCCTCACGAACATCACCACCAGTACCAGCGGCATCCCGGCGATCCAGGTGAGCGCCGAGAATCTGACGGCAGACGGCAGCCGCCACCAGATGGTCCTCACGACGACGGTGCAGTCCGACGGCAGCTTCCTGCTCTATCCGCTTCCGGCGAGCACCAACGGAACCTTCTACGACCTGGTCATCCATGGACCGCAGATTGCGACCATCATCATCCAGTCCGTCGAGGTCACGCTCGCGAGCAGCTCGAGCTCGCCCTTCGGCACGAGCACCGCCAACACCACGACGAGCGGTACCAGCAACACCACGACGAGCAGCGCCACCAACACCACGACGAGCACGAGCACCGCTGGCACGACGAACTCCACCGCCAACAACGTGGTGTCGATCGGGACGCTCACGCCACGCTCGGCGACGCCTTTCAACGCGAATCTGGCGACCGTCCCCGCCGCCACACTGCCCGCCGGAGCGCTGCTGAAGTTCTATCAGACGCTGGCGCGCCAGGGTGATGTTCCCTACGTGATCGAAGGCGGGCCGATCGATCCGTTCAACGAGGTGCTGTTCGCGCCTCAGGCGCTCTCCACCGCCACCATCGACTCGGGCACCTGGTCGAGCAGCGGCGCCAACATCACCGTCGTGAGTGCGGCGCCCGCCGAAGGCACAGGCACCTATCTCGTCGCCGCGAGCGCTCCCTCCTACAACGACGGCCCGCTCACTCCCAGGGTATCGGCTCCGGCCTCGGGCACGAACACCGTGACCGTGGTCGTTCCGGGCCTCACGCTTGCGAGCGGTGCGGCCGCTGGGACGCTCACCGCGACGGTCACCGCCACCGCCCCAGGCACATACGCGGCGGGAGAACTGCTGGTCAGCCACGCCGGCACCCTCGTCGCCACGGCGCCGCTCAGCCAGGCCGCCTTCTCCGGGTCGGGCACCGCCGTCAGCGTGAGCGTGCCGGCCGAGACCCCGACGGCGGTCTATTACCTGACCGTGCGCGCCTGGACCAATGACCCCTCCGTTGCCCCGGTGATCCAGTCGTATTCAACCGCGGTCAACATGCAGGGCAGTGCCACGGGCTCGGCCGAGCTGACAGTCAACTGAAACCCTCTGAAACCGGTAAACTAGCCCGCTTTGCGCGGGCAGGTAAGACGTAAGTCGCTGTAATTGCAGGGAACGTATTACCGACGGGCGCCTCTAATCGACGGCCCGAGACCCGCCTGCGTCCATCATTGAAGGGGATGTCCTTGATGAGAGTCGTCCGCCCATGCCGGGCCCGCATCGCACGGGCGCTGCTTGCCCTGGTCTGCGGATCTGCGCTGCTGAGCGGCTGCGGCCACAGCAACACCTTCACCCCGGGCACGCCGGTCGTCACCATGGGCAACGCCAGCAGCGTGAGCGATTTCGCCGCGTATGTCATCGCGGTATCCGGCATCACGCTGACCGAGGCGAACGGCACGGTCGCCTCACCGCTGGTCACCCCCGAAACCGTCGATCTCGTCCAGCTCTGCAGCCTGAGCGAGCTGCTGGAAGCGCCGGCGGTGCCCGCCGGCACCTATACCTCGGCCACCATCACGCTCGACTATTCGAGCGCGAGCATCTGGGTGAATGTCGACGGGCAAGCGTTGCCGGCCAGCCCCATCGGGATCGACGGCACGACCTACACGGGCGTCACCGTCACCGTCACCTTCGATCCCGACCACCCGCTGGTGATCACGCAGGGACAATCGGTGCGATTGCAGATCGCCCTCGACCCGGCGACTTCCAACTCGATCACTCTTTCCTCAGGGGCCTATGTGGCGACGGTACAGCCGTTCATCGTCATCAGTCCGGCGCCGGTCGACTCAACCGTCATGCGGGCCCGCGGCCTGTTCGTGGTCTCGCAGCCCTCGTCCAGCAACTTCATCATGAATGTGCGTCCGTTCTACGATCTGGTCTCGGCCCTGGGCGCGTTGACCGTCAATACCAACGCGCAGACCTACTTCAACATCAACGGCACGGTCTACGTAGGCGCCGCCGGCCTCAACGCGATGACCACACAGCAGGAGAATTTTCCGACCGCCGCGTACGGCACCCTCGACAATCTTTCGGGCATCACCCCGACCTTCAACGCCACCGCCGTATACATGGGCGACAGTCTCGAGAGCCCGATTTACGAGTACGTCTCCGGGGTTGTGAGCGCCCGCGCGGGCGACGTCGTGGATGTGCGCGGCGCGACCTTCGTGTCACCGCTGGGCACAGTCGGGTTTTTCGATGACCTGGCCGTGACGCTCGCTCCCGGTACGCTGGTCACCGAGGACGGCGTAGCGGCGCAGAATCTCGGCATCGATTCCGTTTCGGTCGGCCAGGCGATCACGGCAGCGGGACAGCAGGTCCTCAATTCCTCGGGCGTCGTCACCGGACTGGACGCCACCCAGGGTCTGCTGCGCCTCAACCCGACCCCCGTGTGGGGCACCCTCAACGCAACGCCGGCAGCCAGCGCCAGCCAGGCGTTCCTCGATGTGCTGACGATCGGCAACTATGCGACCGCCGGCTTTAACTTCGCCGGCACCGGAACGGGCGGGGCGCAGGCGAACCCCGCTTCCTACGAGGTCAACACCCGCTCGCCCGGTGCCAGCGGCTTCAGCCCCGATACGCTGGTCGAGGCGGCCGGAACTGTCAGCCCCTTCGGTACCGCACCGCCTGACTTCACCGCGAACGCCCTCGCACCGGGCACCGCCACCACGCAGCAGCTGCTGGTCGAATGGACCAACGGCGGCGCCCTCGAGCCGTTCACTCCGCCGATCAGCAGCGCCGGCCTCACGGTGAACCTCGCCAATGCCGATCTGGGCGCGATCCACTACATCCGCACGGGCCCCGCCATGCTCGACCTCAAAACGCTCCCGGCGAGTCCGTTGATCACGACCGTCGGCACCGACCAAAGCAACCTGCAGCTGGCGGTCGGCAGTGCCACGCTCGGCATCTCGGTGTTCAACAGCGCCGCCGGGTTCACGAGTAAGCTGTCCTCGCTGTTCCCCGCCAACAACACGACGAACCGGCTGTACCGTCTGGTGGCCTACGGTCAATACAACAGCGCCACCAACACCTTCGTCGCCTCGCGCATCGACGCGGCTCTGCACGACTAGCCGCCGGGCGCGGTCGGAGGACCCATGCCCTGGACGCGCCATCCGTTCACCAGTCGCGACATCGCGCGCGCGCTCAGCATCGCCGATCTGCGCGCCATCGCCCGGCGGCGGGTCCCCGGATTCGTGTTCGAGTATGTGGAAGGCGGCGGGGAGGATGAGGCGACGCTGCATGGCAACCGTGCGGCGCTCGAGCGGCTGCGCTTCGTGCCGCGCACCCTCATCGACACCTCCGCGCGCCACCAGCGCACCGCGATTCTCGGGCAAATCGCCCAGGCGCCGCTGGTGATCGCGCCCACCGGGCTCAACGGCCTGCTTTACCCGGACGGCGACGTCGCGCTCGCACGCGCCGCGGCGAAGTTCGGTGTGCCGTACACGCTAAGCACCGTCTCGACCACACGCCTCGAGGATGTCGCCCGACGCGCCGGCGGACGGCTGTGGATGCAGCTGTATGTCCTGAAGGAGCGCGCCGTCGCGCGGGACATTCTGCAGCGTGCCGGAGCCGCCGGCTACGAGGCGCTGGTGTTCACGACCGATGCCAACGTGTTCGGCAACCGCGAGTGGGACCAGCGCAGCTACCGGCAGCCTGGCAAGCCCACCGTGCGCGCACTGCTCGACACGTTGCGCCACCCGCGCTGGGTGTGGCAGATGCTCGTGCGCCACGGCATGCCGCGCTTCCGCAACCTCGAGTCCTTCCTGCCGCCGGGGCTGACACCCATGGGCGCGAGCACGGTGATCCCGCCGCTGTTCGATGCCAGCATCCGCTGGGACGACCTCGGCTGGATCCGCCAGCACTGGCGCGGGAAGCTGCTTATCAAGGGGGTGCTCAGTGGCGCCGACGCCGAGCGGGCCGCCGCCCTGGGCTGCGACGGCATCGTGGTCAGCAATCACGGTGGACGCCAGCTCGATTACTGCGTGGCGCCGATCGAGGTGCTGCCCGAGATCATCGCTGCCGTCGGCGCACGGCTGCCAGTGATCGTCGACAGCGGCTTTCGACGCGGCAGCGATGTCGTCAAGGCGCTGGCCTTCGGCGCGCAGGCGGTGATGCTCGGGCGCGCCATGCTCTACGGATTGATCGCCGGCGGCCAGGCCGGTGTGGATCGCGCGCTCACCATCCTCATTACGGAGATCGATCGGCTGCTCGGGCAGCTCGGCTGCAACAGCGTTGCCGAGCTCACCCCGGCGCTGGTGCGGAGTGTGTGAGCGTCGCCGGCGCGCGCTGCCCCGCCGGCCGCCAACAGCGCGAGCAGCATAGAGCGACGCGCGCGCGGGCCGTTGCGGCGCCGCACCGGACGAGGCACACGAGCGCTCATACGCCCCGGCCCTTAAGCCACTCGTCCACGACGCGTTCGAGCACCGACAGCGGCATCGGTGCCGCGCTCAGCCCGACATCGTGGAAGTCGCGGATGTCGAACCTGCCGCCGAGCCGCCGCTGCGCCTCCGCGCGCAGCTTTAGCCAGCGCGTCTGGCCCACCTTGTAACTGGTCGCTTGCCCGGGCCAGGTGCAATAGCGCTCTACTTCGGTCGTCATCGCGCTGCGGTTGTCACCGGTCGTTTCGACCATGTAGTCGATCGCCTGCTCGCGGCTCCAGGCCTTGGTATGCAGCCCGGTATCGACCACGCAGCGCGCTGCGCGGAACAGCGACGATTGCAACATCCCCAGCCGGCCGAGCGGATCGGCGTCGTACATCCCCATCTCATCGCACAGCGTTTCCGCATACAGTGCCCAGCCCTCGACGTTGGCGGGGAATCCGCCGCCGGCCTTGCGGATCAGCGGCAGCGTGGGCATCTCGGTCACCAGAGCGAGCTGGAAATGATGCCCCGGCTCAGACTCGTGATACACCAGCGTCGGTAACTTCCAGCGCGCCCATTCGGCGGTGTCGCGCAGGTTGATATAGAACGCGCCCGGCCGCGAGCCATCGAGCGCCGGAATCTGATAGTAGCCGCCCGGCGCGCCGGCCTCCGTGTAGGCAGGGACCCGGCGAATCTCCACCGGCGCCTTCGGCAGGACACGGAAATATTGCGGCAGATGCGGCTGCAGCGTCCCGATGAGCCCGTTGCAGTAATCGAGGATCTGCTGCCGACCGGCATCGGTGTTGGGATAGAGGTACTGAGGATCCCTGGCGAGCGCCTGCGCGCGCTCGGTAACCGAGCCGCTGCTCATCCCCTGCGAACCCAGCAGCGCATCCATGCGTGCGCTGAGCTCCCGGGCCTGATCGAGCCCGAGCTGGTGCACTTCCGGCGCGCTCATATCAGTCGTGGTTGCCTGGCGCAGCGCGATCTCGTAAAACGCCGCGCCTTGCGGCAGACGGCTGACGCCGGCCTCGTGCACGGCGCCCGCTCGCAGCCCGGCCAGGGCTTTCGCCTGGCGGTCGAGCGCCGGATAGACCTCGCTCGCGACGATGCGTGCGGCCTCGCCGCCGTAGCTGTCGGCGATGCCGAGCTTCTGGGTGCGCGTGGCGACCGAGGTGCTCAGTATCGACTCGCCCGGTGCGACGCTGCGAAGCGTGCGCATCTGATCAAGCGTGCGATCGATGATGAAGTCGGGCGGCACGACCTTCAGCCCGGCATCGTGGTGCACCCGCTCGGTTTCCTGGTCGAGCACGACCGCGAAGGCGCGCAGGCGCGCAAGGTAGGCATCCGCATCGTCCCGGTTGGCGATCTGATGCTGGCGGTCGAGGAATGTCGGCACGCTCTGGTAGGCGCCGGTGAGCTGGCTCACCACGTACGGGCGGCTGAGATCGCCGTAGTCGAACGGCTCGGCGCGCGCGAGTGTCTCCATCTGATAGGCCACGGCGTCGTAATTGGCAAGATCGGTCCCGCCCAGCGAGTCGCGCCCGAAGGCCTTGAGCCGCCGGAGCCGGGAAGCATTCTCCTGCTTGAGCTCATGCACGTGCTGCAGGGAGTTGTCGGTGAGCTTCGACTTCGCCCAGGCGTACTTGCCCTTGTCGAGCCCGAGAGTCGTGATCAGCTCGGGGTTCCGGGCCAGCCGCTCGTCCATGAAGACCTCGAACAGCTCATTGAGGCGCGCGCCGGCGTTGCCCCGCGTCGGTGTGGTTGCCGGTGCGGTGGCGGACACCGGTCGCGGCAAGGACGCAGCGACTGCGGCGGCGATCAGGGCGCCCGCGGCGGTGATGAATCGGCGGCGATCAGTCACGGGGGGACTCCTCATAGTAGATACTGAACGCACGCAGGGTGCGCGCCCGCGTCCGTGGGTACGGCACCGGTGGCATCATGGCAGCCGCAACGGCCGCCAGCGCGGCTGCGAGGGCTGCGAGGCATGCTCACGCGGCCAGTGTGCCCTTCTGCCTGGCGATCTGGATGGCGATGAGGTCCATCAGCCCCGGCGACTTGCAGTCATGCGGCTCCTTGAGCCGTGCCCGTTCCTCCCCCAAGCACGCCGACGGTCAGTGCCTCAAGCGGCTCGCCGGCACCGTGCGCAATGGCAGCCTTGGTCTTCATGCCAGTTACCCGATCCTGCTGTGCGGGCGCAGCGCCAGCGGGTAAGTCTACCCAACTGCCGGTCGAATGCTCAAAGGACTTGCCGGGACGCGACTGCGATGCGCGACAATAAGAAGCTCTGGAAGGTCGAGGCACGCGCGAGGAACGCAGCCATGGCAGATACGGTGTTCGGCAGGATCATCCGCGGCGAGTTTCCCTGTCACAAGGTCTACGAGGACGACAAGGTGCTCGCGTTCCTCGATATCAATCCGCTGAGCGACGGGCACACTCTCGTGATACCCAAGGAAGCCGCCGAGACCATGGACCAGCTGTCGGACGAATCCGCGGCAGCCCTGGGGCGCGTGCTGCCGCGCCTGTGCCGCGCCGTCATCGCTGCAACGGGCGCGCGCGAATACAACCTGCTCCAGAACAACGGTCGCGGCGCCCACCAGGCGGTGGCGCACCTGCACTTCCACATCATCCCCAAGCCCAATCACCGCGAGGGGCTGGGTATCGGCTGGCCGGCCAGAATCCTCGACCGCGACGCTGCAGCGGCTCTCGCGAAGAAGATCGCCGCGGCGATCAAGTGACTCGAGTGACTCGAGTGCCATGATGCTGTCATCTCACTGCGCCACCCCTCTATTGCCGCCCGCGGCGGGCACTTGTAGAATGCGCGCCCCTCCTGGTGCGGGGTGGAG
>DASPPI010000017.1:0-8577 GCA_035625615.1 Steroidobacteraceae bacterium
AGCGGCAGGCCCATCTCGCGCGCGAGAATGATGAGCTTGCGCGCGACGTCCTGACCCGAAAGATCGTCGCGCGGATCAGGCTCGGTGAAGCCGCGCTGGCGCGCCTCGTGCACGATCTGCGAGAACCCGCGGCGGCCGTCGTAGACATTGAACAGGAAAGCGAGCGTCCCGGAGAAGATGCCCTCGATGCCGGTGATCTCGTCGCCGGTCTGGATGAGATCGCGCAGAGTCTGCACGATCGGCAGCCCTGCGCCGACGGTCGCCTCGTACAGGTAGTGCGAGGCGCCGGCGCGGCGGGCGCTCTGCAGCCGCTGGTAGTAGGCGAGCTCGCCGCTGTTGGCCTTCTTGTTGGGGGTCACGACGTGTATGCCGGCAGCGAGCCAGTCGGCGTAGCGGCTGGCGATGGCGGCGCTCGCCGTGCAGTCGACCAGCACCGTGTGCGGCAGGTAGTCGAGGCGCACGTGCTCGACCAGGCGCGCGAGGTCCGCGGTGCGCTGGCTCGCCCGGTAGCGCGCCTGCCAGTCGCTCACCGCCAGGCTCGTGTCCGCCAGCAGCATGCGCTCGGAGCCCATGATGCCGCGCACCTGCATGTCGAGGCGGAACTGGGAGTGCAGCCGCTCGCTCTGCGAAGCGAGCTGATCGAGCAGCACCCGCCCGACAGTGCCCGGACCGATCACGCCGATCGAGAGCGTGTGCGGGGACAGGTACAGCCCGGCGTGCACGGCGCGCAGGCCGCGTATGGCACTGCGTCCCTCGACCACAATGCTGATGTTGCGCTCCGAGGCTCCCTGGGCGATCGCCCGGACGTTGACCCCGGAGGCACCGAGCGCGGTGAACACCTTGGCGGCGATGCCCGGTGTCCCCTGCATGCCATCGCCCACCACCGCGAGGATCGCCTGGTCGGGGTCGATCTCGACGCTCTGGATCTGCCCTTCCTCGAGCTCGCGCTCGAAGGCGCGCCGCACCACCGCCGCCGCCCGCTCCGCCTGCTCCTGTGGGATGGCGCAGCAGATCGAGTGCTCGGAGCTGCCCTGGGAGATGAGGATGACGGAGATGCCCTCCTCGCGCAGGGCGCCGAACAGGCGGTGCGCCGTGCCCGGCACGCCGATCATGCCGGTGCCTTCCAGGTTGACCAGCGCCACGCGCTCGATGCTGGTAATGCCCTTCACCGGCAGCGTCGAGGCCGGCTCGGCACAGATCAGCGTGCCGATTTTCTCGGGTGCGAAAGTGTTGCGGATCCAGATGGGAATGCGGTTCTTGACCGCGGGCGCGATAGTCTGGGGGTGAATGACCTTGGCGCCGAAGTAGGCGAGCTCCATGGCCTCGCTGTAGGAGAGTGAGTCGATCACTTTGGCGTCGGGCACGCGCCGCGGATCGGCGGACATGACGCCGTCCACGTCGGTCCAGATCTGGATCTCGCTGGCATCGAGCAGCGCTCCGAAGATGGACGCGGAAAAATCACTGCCGTTGCGGCCGAGCGTCGTCGGCACGCCGTGCCGGTCGACCGCGATGAAGCCCGTGATGATCAGCGTGCCGCTGAACTCCGCCGGCACCTGCGCCTCGATGTTGGCTCGCGATTCGGGCCACTGCACGCCCGGCCCGAGCGGTCCCCATTCCACCACCACGACGCGGCGCGCATCGAGCCAGGCCACCGGCCCTTCGCGTCGTGCCCGCTCCTCGAAGAAGGGCCGGAACAGCCGCGTCGACCACACCTCCCCGTAGCCGGCGACCAGATCGCTCACGCTGCGCGGTGAGGGGCGCGGCAGCTGCAGCGATCGCAGGATCTCCTGCAGGTCGCGGCAGTCGCTGTCGAACTGGGTGCGGTACTGGCGCGCGGCGCCAGCGCTCAGCAGCTCCTCGGCAATAGCCAGATGCCGGGCGCGCAGCTGCGCGATCTCGCTGGTGACCCGCTGGTCGCCGCGCTCGGCGAGCGCCACCAGCCGCAGCAGCGCATCCGTCACGCCGCGGCAGGCGGACAGCACCACGCCCAGCCGTCCCGGCGGCGCGGCTTCGAGTATGGCCGCCACCTTGCGGAAGCAGTCGGCGTCAGCGACGCTCGACCCCCCGAACTTGTGCACGACCCAGGGAGCGGGTTTGACCATCGCAGGCGAGATTTCGTAAGGATTTCTGGAAGGCCGTGCGACTCTACGGCACCGTGCCGTGTGCGAGCAACGCCTGCGTGTGCCTGAGGAAGCGTGTCACGAACTCCTCGTCATTGCGCACGCCGAACACGCGGCTGGTCAGTGCAAAGCCCAGGAATGGGAAGACCGCCAGACTCACCACCGACAACACCAGCAGCTTTGGATCGAGATCGGCACGCAGCGCGCCGCGTGCGATCTCGGCCTGCACGGCACGCTCGACCAGCGGCGCCAGGCGCTCCGGGAACTCGCGCAGAAACATGGCCCGCATGGGCGCGCCGGGTACCAGCACCTCGCGCAGCACGAAACCGGCGATCCAGGGATTGGCTGCCCACACGCGCGCGATGTTGCCGAGGATGTCTGCCAGCTTCAGGCCGCCGCGCCCTGACTGCAGGCGCTCGATGTCCGCCAGCTCCGGCGGCACCAAGCCCTGCAGGATCTCCCGGTACAACCCCGGTTTGCCGCCGAAGTAATAACGGATCATGGCGAAGTTGACCCCCGCGGCGGCGCCGATCTGGCGGCTCGAGACCGCGCGGTAGCCGTAGCGCAGGAACAGCTCGCGCGCGGCCGCCAACAGCCGCTCGCGCACCTGCCCGGCGCTCGTGCCGCGCGGCCGCCCACGTCCCCGCCGATGGCGCGCCGGGCCCGCCGGCTGCTCACGGAGCGACGGATAAGAGGCCGGCTCGATCTTATTAACCATATGTGTAATTTAAGTGGCCGGTCCTCTCCGGCGCAACGGCGCACGCACCGCCGGCTGGCATAATCGCCGGTGCATGGAAGCCGTACTCGATCCGCTGCTGCCCTTGTTCGAGCGCGAGCGCGCCGCCGGCCGAGCGCTGGCTCTCGGCGTGCTGGTCCACACGGCCGGCTCCACCTACCGCAAGCCCGGCGCCCTCATTCTGATCGCCGGCAGCGGCGATTATGCCGGACTCATCTCCGGGGGATGCCTCGAGGGCGACCTGCGCGCGCATGCGCGCGCGGTCATTGAGTCGGGCATGGCGCGCACCGTGTCCTATGACATGCGCGGCGGCGAGGATCTGCTCTGGGGACTGGGCCTCGGGTGCGAAGGCGCGCTGCAGATCGTGTTGCTGCGGGCCGGTCCCGAGAACGACTGGCAACCCCTCACGCATCTTGCCGCGGCGCTTGCGGCGCACCGCGCTACCGCGATCGGCGTGGTGGTCGAGTCCACCTCGTCCGAGCTGCCTGTGGGGACGACCGCGCTGCCCGCTGCGGCGCTCGATGCCGCACACGGGTCGCAGGCCGCCGCCTTCTCCGCGCAACAACCGGCCCTGGCCGCAGCACAGGAGGCCCTGACGCGGGCGGCCGCCGCGGGACAGTCATGTTGGGTAGAGCGCCCGTCCTGCAAGATCTTCGTCCTGCCCCTGTCGCTGCCGCCGCGCATCCTGGTGCTCGGCGCAGGACCTGACGCGCTCCCGGTCGTCGACCTCGCCGCGCGCCTGGGCTGGAAGGTGACGCTCGCCGATCATCGTCCCGCCTACGCCGTCGCGGCTCACTTTCCGACCGCCGAGCGTGTCATGCTGGCGCGCCCGGAGGAGCTGCCGGCCCGGCTGGCACTGAGCGGCTTCTCCGCTGCGGTCGTCATGAGTCATCACCTGCCCTCGGACCTCACCTACCTGCGTGTCCTCGCTGCCACCGCCATCCCCTACGTCGGCCTGCTCGGGCCGGCCGTGCGCCGCGAGCGCCTGCTCGCCGACCTCGGGACAGACGCCGCGCAGCTGCGGGGACGGCTGCACGCACCGGTCGGACTGGCGCTCGGCGGGCGCACCCCGGAAGCGATCGCGCTGGGGATCGTCGCGCAGATACACGCCTTTGTATTCAAAGCGTTATAAAGTAGATTTCGTGCAAATTATTTACAGCACCGGCCCGCCATGAACGAGATCCAACTGCTGCGCACCCAGCTGGCCACCGAGCGCCAGCACGCGAGCGCCGTGGCCAATGCGTGCGTGAGCGCGCTCGCGGGTGGCGCGAGCCCGGTGGCCGGCGACTCGCCGCTCGGGCAGTTCCTGCGGGCCAGCGTGGACTATCTCGTGTGCGTGCTCGCGTGGTTCGAAGAGCGCGATCAGCGACTGACGGAGCTCGTCCGCGCCTGGCCCGAGGTTCCCGCGCGGCGCGCCCTGGAGGAAGCGCTGGCGCGCCCGGGCCGCAGCCGCGAGGTGCTGGAGCGGCTCGAGGCAGCCTGCGCCCGCACGGCTGCGGGCGCGCCGCCCGCCGGAGTGGCCGGAGACGGCACGCGAGGCAGGTGGCAGGAGTTTGCGCAGTATTTCAACAGCGTCTGGAGCGCGCGGCGGGACGCCGTGGACGCCGTGCTCGCCGCCAGTCCCCGTCCGGCCGACTGGCGCACCGTGAGCGGTATCGACGCCGATTCGATCCTCGAGGAACGCCGGCGCTACGCGCAGGTGAGCCTCAGGCTGCCGCCCGGCACGACGCTCAGCGCGTTGCCGATCGCCGCGAGGTAAGCGTGGCAATACCCGAGAGCGGCAGCCGGCCGGGCGAAGGACTGTATGCGGTCGTGCTGGCCGCGGGCGCATCCACGCGCTTCGGTTCCGCCAAGCAGCTGGTACGCGTCGCCGGGCGGCCGCTGCTGCATACCGCTGTCACGCGCGCGGCGGAAGTCACCGGTCATGCGCTGATCGTGGTGCTGGGCGCCGGCGCCGCGCAGCTCGCGCCGCTGCTCAAGCATTCCCCCGGTTCGGTGGTCGTGAACCGGGAGTGGCGCGAGGGTCTCGCCAGCTCGATTCGCGCCGGCGTGGCGCGCCTGCCGCCGACCTGCAGCGCCGTCATGTTGGTGCTGGCGGATCAGGCCGCGGTGAGCGCCGACGATCTGCGGCGCCTGGCGGGCGCGTGGCGCAGACAGCCACAGTGCATCGCCGCGGCGCGCTATGCCGGAACCAGCGGTCCGCCGGTCATTTTTCCGCGCGGGGTATTCCGCGAGCTGGCCGAATTGCGCGGTGACGCCGGAGCTCACGCGCTGCTGCGTCGCAACCGCGACCGGGTCGTGCGGGTATCGATGCCGAGCGCGGCCATCGACGTCGACACGCCCGAGGACCTGCTGGCGCTGGAAGCGCCCCGGGGACGTTCGCGGCGGCGCTAGCAGGTCTTGCCGCGCGCGCCGTCCGGGTGCGGGAAGTTGTCCGACTCGTCCTCCTCCGAGCGCGGGGCGAGGCAGGCGTAGTCCTTCTCGAGCGTGATGCGCAGCACACCCTGCGGCAGCGGCTGCTCGTGCGCGAGCGTCACCAGCTCGGTCGTGCACCATTGCCGGGCATCACTCTCGGGGACGCGCACTTCCACGACGCCCTCACGGTAGTGCGCGCTGATCTCGCGCGCCGTCGCGTCGCGCCTGAGCCGATAGATGAGGTCGACGCCCGGGGCGAACGGCACGCGCTCTTCGACGACGCTCTGCTCCGCGAGCGCGCGGATCTCGCCCTGAGTGAGACGCAGCCGCAGCGTCGGGCCTTTGATCCTGAGCTTCATGCGCCGCTCCTCAGATGCTGCTTTACGGCGAGAATACGCTGCGCGTGCAGCAGGTGGGGACGGTCGATCATCTGCCCGTCGAGACTCGCCACGCCGGCCCCGGGCGAAGCGGCGAACGCCGCCACGACGCGCCGCGCATGCTCGCGCTCGGCGTCGGTCGGTGCGAAGGCGGCGTTGATCGCGGCGACCTGGTCCGGGTGGATGGCGAGCTTGCCGCTGAAGCCGTCGCGGCGTGCGTCGGCGAGCTCGCGCTCGAGGCCCGGCGCGTCGCGAAAGTCGGTGTGCACGCCGTCGATCGCCTGCACCCCGAGCGCAGCGGATGCCAGCAGGCAGGTGGCGCGCGCCAGCTGAAAGATAAAGGTGAGCGCGCCGGCGGCATCGCGGCGGGCCGCGGCACCGAGTGCGGCGCTGAGATCCTCCGCGCCCCAGGTGAGACCGGCGAGGCGCGCGCCGACCTCGGGCCGCCCATCGAGCGCGGCGGCGTATTGCGGCAGCCCCAGCAGTCCCCGCGGGGTCTCGGTGGCGATGACCAGCAGCCGCGTACTGCCGGCGGCGCGGCCGAAGCCCTTCTCGAGCGTCGCGAGGTACTGGGCCACATCGACAATTTCATCCGCGGCAGAAACCTTCGGCAGTACCACGCCATCGGGCAGCGACCCGGCGGCGCACACTTCCGCGAGATCGGCACGCAGCTGTCCGCTCGCCGGCGCGTTGACCCGCACCCACAGCTGTGGCCCCGTGCCGCCGCGGCGCGCGTGCAGGACGTGCGCCACGCGCTCGCGCGCCACCGTGAGCTGCGCTGCGGCCACGGAGTCCTCCAGGTCGAGAATCAGCGCATCGGCGTCCGTGGCGAGCGCCTTCTCCTGCTTGCGCTCGCTGTCGCCCGGGACGAACAGCCATGAGCGCAGCGGCGGCGCCGGGACGGGCGCTGCGGCAACCGCGGCCGCCGGCTCCCCGGAGCGCGCCCCGGGAGGCCGGCTCATACGCCGTGCCTCTTGATCATGAGCGCCACGCGGCGGCAGGAAGCGACTTCCTCGTCGCGCTGGTTGAAGGCGCGATGCTCGAACACCACGATGCCGGCGTCCTTGCGGGAGTGGCTGTCGCGCTTGGATATCACCGAGCTCACGGCGCGCAGCGTATCGCCGATCAGCACCGGACGCGGGAACTTCACGTCCTCCCAGCCGAGATTGCCGAGGGTGGTTCCGTAGGTCGTGTCATACACCGACAACCCCACGAGCAGCCCGAGCGTGAACACGCTGTTGACGATGCGCTGGCCGTAGGGCGTTCCCTTGCAGTACTCGGCATCCAGGTGGATGGCGGCCGGGTTCATGGTCAGCGCGCTGAACAGCAGGTTGTCGGTCTCGGTCACCGTGCGCCGCACCAGGTGGTCGAAGCGCTGCCCCACCTCGAACTGCTCAAAATAAAGTCCCGCCACGTGTCGTCTCCTCGCTTGCGCCGGGTAGTGTTGCACAGGCTCATAACCCCAGAAAGAGGTCGCCAAACCAATGGGTATTTAGTGCCTCATCGGCACACGCCTATAGTCGATCGGCATGTACCGCTACGACGAGCTCGACCAGGCGTTTGTCGATCAGCGGGTGGCGGAATTCCGCGATCAGACGCGCCGCTATCTGGCAGGCGAGCTCTCCGAGGAGCAGTTCCGTCCCCTGCGGCTGCGTAACGGGCTGTACATCCAGCGCCACGCGCCGATGCTGCGCATCGCCATCCCCTATGGCCTGCTGAGCTCGCACCAGCTGCGCCAGCTCGCCGCCATTGCGCGCCGCTACGATCGCGGCTACGGCCACTTCACGACCCGGCAGAACCTGCAGCTCAACTGGCCCGCGCTCGCGGACGTGCCGGACATCCTCGCCGAGCTTGCCACGGTGCAGATGCATGCCATCCAGACGAGCGGCAACTGTGTGCGCAACGTCACCGCCGATCACCTGGCGGGCATCGCCCCCGACGAAGTGGATGATCCGCGCCCCTACTGCGAGCTGATCCGCCAGTGGGCGACGCACCACCCGGAGTTCACCTACCTGCCGCGCAAGTTCAAAATCGCGGTCACCGGCTCGCCGCAGGACCGCGCCGCCTCGCAGGTGCACGACATCGGCCTGCAGCTGCAGCGCGACGCTCACGGCCACATCGGCTTCACCGTGCTGGTAGGCGGGGGCCTGGGACGCGCACCGATGATCGGCGTGTGTGTCCGCGACTTCCTGCCGCTCACCGAGCTGCTCGCCTATCTCGAGGCGATCCTGCGCGTCTACAACCGCTACGGGCGACGCGACAACATCCACAAGGCGCGCATCAAGATGCTGGTGAAGTCGCTCGGCGTCGAGCGCTTCCGCGAGCAGGTCGAGGCCGAATGGCTCGCGGCGCGCGAGCAGGCACCGCGGCTGCTGCCGGCGGAGGTGGAGCGCATGCGCGACTTCTTCCGGCCCCACCCCTACGAGACGCTCACCGATCTCGACCCTTGCCTCGAGCGCGAGCCGGCGTTCAAGGCCTGGTACCGCTACAACACGCGGCCGCATCGTGTGCCGGGCTACCGCGCCGTGCTGGTGTCGCTCAAGGCCCACGGACGCGTTCCCGGCGACATGGACTGCGCCCAGATGGAGGCGGTCGCAGGACTCGCCGAGCGCGTCAGCTTCGGCCTTGTTCGTACCACGCACACGCAGAACCTGCTGCTCGCCGATGTGCGCCAGTGCGATCTCTACGGCCTGTGGCGTGAGCTCGCGCAACGGGGGCTCGCCATGCCCAACATCGGCACGCTCACGGACATGATCGCCTGCCCCGGGCTCGACTTCTGCTCGCTCGCCAATGCCGGCACCATCGAAGTCGCCCGGCAGATCCAGCAGCGCTTCGACGATCTCGACTACCTCTACGACCTGGGCGAGATCGAGATCAAGATGTCCGGCTGCATGAACGCCTGCGGGCACCACCACGTCGGCCACATCGG
>DASPPI010000018.1:0-2292 GCA_035625615.1 Steroidobacteraceae bacterium
CCCTGGCGCTCGAGCGCCTCGAGGTGGCGCGCGTAGAGCGCGCCGCGCTGTGACTGGTGATAGGGGCCGCGCTCGTCCTCGCGGTCCGGGCCGGCATCCCACTCGATGCCGAGCCAGCGCAGGTCGGTGAGCAGCGCACGCGTGTGCGCCGCGCTGCTGCGCTCGCTGTCGGTATCCTCGATGCGCAGCAGGAACCGTCCGCCGGCGTGCCGCGCGAGCAGCTGGTTGAAAAGCGCCGTGCGCACATTCCCCAGATGCAGCTCCCCGGTGGGACTCGGGGCGAAGCGGGTGACCGCCGGCGCGGTGGCCTCCGGCGGGGGCATGGGGCGCAGATTCATGACTGCATGTTACGGGAAACGCGCGAAACTCAACAAAGCGCCGCGGCGCACGGCACTGCTATAGAATTCGCGGCCGGCGCGTGTGCCCGGCATGACGATGGAGGATCGATGCTCACTCAGCCCCGGACCCGGATCGCCCTCCCCGCCGGCCTGCTGCTCGGGCTGGTGCTGCTGAACGGGGTGACGCGCGCCGACGAGCCGAACCCTCAGGTCAGGGTCACCACCAGTCTGGGCGACTTCGTCATCGAGGTACGCGCCGACCGCGCGCCCCTCACCGCGGCGAATTTCCTGCGCTACGTGCGCGAGGGCTTCTACTCCAACACCGTGTTCCACCGCGTGATCGCGAACTTCGTCATCCAGGGAGGCGGTCACGACGCCACCACGCTCAAGCTCAAACCGACCCACGAGAACCTGTTCAACGAGTCCGGCGACGGCCTGCAGAACAAGCGCGGCACGGTGGGACTCGCGCGCGGCGAGGCGCCCCACTCCGGCAATGCGCAGTTCTACGTCAACCTGGTCGACAATCCGGATCTGGATCCCGTGCCGACCCGTTGGGGCTACGCGGTGTTCGGCCGCATCGTGCAGGGCATGGACGTGATCGATCGCATCGGTGAGACGCCGACCGGCGCCACCGGGCCGTTCAAGAGCGATGCGCCGTTAAAGCCGGTGGTCATCGAGAAGATCGAGATCATCACGCCGGGCGCGGCCGCGGCGGCGCCCACCACCCCGGTGAACCCGCCGGCACAGAACACCATCCTCTCGCCGAAGTGAGCGCGGATGGCGCGCCTGTTCGTCTCGGACGTGCACCTGGACGCCGGGGCGCCGCAGGCCATCGAGCAGTTCCTCGACTTTCTCGCCGGCGAAGCCCGCGGCGCCGAGGCGCTTTATATCCTCGGCGATCTATTCGAGGCGTGGGTCGGGGACGATGACCAGGAGCCGGCCAACGAACGCGTCTGCCGCGCGCTGCGCGCGCTGACCGCCGGCGGCGTGGCCTGCTTCGCCTTGCACGGCAACCGCGATTTCCTGCTCGGCCGCGGCTTCAGCGCGCGCAGCGGCTGCCGCCTGCTCGCCGACCCGGTGATCGCCCAGCTCGACGGCGAGCGGGTGCTGCTCACCCACGGCGACGCGTTGTGCACCGACGATCACGCCTACCAGGAGCTGCGCAGCATCGTGCGCGCGCCGGCCTGGCAGCGGCGCTTCCTCGCCCTGCCGCGCAGCTCACGCGAGCTGCTGGCGGACGAAGCGCGCGCCGGCAGCCGGCGACACACCGCCCGCACGGTCCCCGATATCATGGACGTCAACGCCGCGGCGGTGGCCGCGGCGTTCCGCGCGACCCGGGTGCGGCGCATGATCCACGGCCACACGCACCGTCCGGGTGTGCACGACCTCGAGCTCGATGGCGCACCGGTGCAGCGCATCGTGCTCGGCGCCTGGTACGAGCAGGGAAGCTTCCTGCGCTACGAGCGCGGCAGCTACCAGCTGCGCGCGCTGCCGCGCTAGTCAGCGCCCGGCGCCCGGCGAGGGTCAGTTCTGCGCGGCGGGCGCCGCGGCGTCGGACGGTGGCCCGCCGTGGCTGAAGTGGCCGTGGCCGTGCATCGTCTGCTGGATGATCTGGAACTTCTTCAGCTGCGTGGCCGACAGCGGCACGGCTGCCAGCTTCTGCAGCGTGTCCTGCTGGATCTTCTGCCAGTCGGGCTTGGTTCCCGAAGCCTTCGCCGCCTTCATCTCGGCGTGCTCTTCCTGCAGTATCGCCTGCACCTTCCCCTTCTGTTCCTCGCTCAGATCGAGCAGCGTGGCGAGATTGTCCATGCGGCTACCGGCTGGGGGTTCCCCGGCCGGCGCCGGCGGCGCCCACAGCGGGCTCGCACACAGCAGCGCGAGCGCTAACACACTGGCTTTCATAAGGTCTCCTCGCGGGCGGTGCCCGCGTTGCCATGCCTACGCTAGCGGGCCG
>DASPPI010000019.1:0-14235 GCA_035625615.1 Steroidobacteraceae bacterium
GAGGGCGCCGACATCGGCCCGCTGATCTCGCGCACCCACCGCGACAAGGTGCTGTCCTATTACCGTCTCGCCCGCAGCGAGCACGGCGAGCTGGTATGCGGCGGTGGCGTACCCTCCTTCGGCGACGAGCGCGACGGTGGCGCCTTCATCGAGCCGACCATCATGCGCGGCCTCGCCGAGAATGCGCGCTGCGTCAAGGAAGAGATCTTCGGTCCGGTGTGTCATGTGGCACCGTTCGAATCCGAGGAAGAGGCCGTGCACCTCGCCAACGACACCCGCTACGGGCTGGCCGCCGCCATCTGGACCTCGAACCTGCAGCGCGCGCACCGCGTCGCGCGGCAGATGGAAGTGGGCATCGCCTGGGTGAACGACTGGTTCCTGCGCGACCTGCGCACGCCCTTCGGTGGCGTGAAGCTCTCGGGCATCGGTCGCGAGGGCGGGGCGCATTCGCTCGCTTTCTTCTCCGAGCCGATGAACATCTGCGTGAAGCTCTAGGGCGCATGAGCGGCACGGACAGCAGGAGGGCGGGCACCGGCGGCGCAAGCGGCGCCGGCGGAAGCGCTGGCTCCACGGCGGGCGGCGCAGCCGCGGCGAGCAGCGGCGTCGTGCCCGGCAAGGCCTCCCCGCGCGGCACCTTCCCGCATTTCCGGCGCGCCGGCGACTTCATATTCGTGTCCGGCACCAGCGCGCGGCAGGCGGATGACTCGATCGCCGGGGCCGGACGCGATGCCAGCGGGCGGCCGCTGCTCGACATCCGCGTCCAGACGCGCGCGGTGCTCGAGAACATCCGTGACATCCTCGCGAGCGCGGGCGCCGCGCTCGCGGACGTGGTGGAGGTGAGCACCTTCCTCGTGAACATGGCCGACTTCGGCGGCTACAACGAGGTCTACAGCGAGTTCTTCGGCTACCAGGGGCCGGCGCGCACCACCGTGGCGGTGGCGCAGCTGCCGCACCCGCAGCTGCTGATCGAGATCAGGGCCGTGGCCTATCGTCCGGCCGGCGCACCCGCGCACCGCACCCGATGAGCCGGCCGCCCGAGGAGACTTCGGTGAAAATGGTCGACATCCATTCGCACTTCCTGCCGCGCACCTGGCCGGATCTTGCGGCGCGCTTCGGGACGCCCGACTGGCCGTGGATGAAGCACACCGCTTCCGGGGAGGCGATGCTGATGCTGGGGGAGAGGCCTTTCCGCCCGGTGACCTCGGCCTGCTGGGATCCGGCGGTGCGCCTTGCGGCCATGGATCGCGACGGCGTCGACGTGCAGATCATGTGCGCCACGCCCGTGCTGTTCGCCTATCACCGGCCGGCGGCGCAGGCGCTCGAGTGCGCGCGGCTGTTCAACGATGCGGCGCTCGAGCTGTGTGCCGCCTCACCCAGGCGCCTCAAGTCACTGTGCCAGGTACCGCTGCAGGACACCGATCGCGCCTGCCGCGAGCTCAGCCGCGCCATGGCCGACGGCCACATCGGCGTGCACATCGGCAATCACGTGGGCGAGCGCGACCTCGACGACGAGGGCATCATCACCTTCCTGCAGCACTGCGCCGCGGAGGGCGCCGCGGTATTCGTCCATCCCTGGGACATGATGGCGCCGGAGCGCATGTCCCGCTACATGCTGCCGTGGCTCGTGGCGATGCCGGCCGAGACGCACCTGTCGATCCTGTGGCTGATCCTGTCCGGGGCCTTCGAGCGGCTGCCGCGCTCGCTGAAGCTGTGCTTCGCCCACGGCGGCGGCAGCTTCCCCTATCTCGTCGGGCGCGTCGACAACGCCTGGCGCAACCGCGACATCGTGCGCGAGGACTGCCCGCGCCTGCCGTCTTCCTATGTGGACCGCTTCTACGTGGATGCGGCCGTGTTCAGCGACGAGGCACTCACCCTCCTCGTCAGGACCATGGGCGAGGATCGCGTCATGCTCGGCTCCGACTATCCCTATCCGCTCGGGGAGCAGCAGGTCGGCCGCCTCATCCGCTCGCACGCGGCGCTGCCGGCGAGGGTGCGCGAGAAGCTCCTGCACCGCAATGCCAGCCGGTTCTTCGATCTCGCCGCTCCACGTGCGGCGAGCGCGCGGGTGCCGGCGGCGCGCCGCCGCGCCTGACTCGCTCCCGTCTTCGAGGACCCGGGGCAGACCCGCTCCCGCGCGGGCGAAGGGCTATGATCGTGCGCATATGACCTCGGCACGCCTTGAGCGCTGGATCGCGCGCAAGTTCCGCCTGCGCCACGTGGAGCTGGTCGCGGAAGTCTATGATTCGCGCAGCATCCTCAAGGCCGCGCGCCGGCTCAACCTTACCCAGCCGACCGTCACCCGCGCGCTCCAGGACATCGAGGCCACGCTCAGCGTTCCGCTGTTCACGCGCACCAACCGGGGGCTCGCGCCGACGCCCTACGGGGAGATCTTTGCGCGCCACGCGAAGATCGTGCTGGCGCAACTGCGCCATGCGGCCGAGGAGATCGAGAACCTGCGCGCCGGCTACAGCGGCAAGGTCACGGTGGGGACGTTGCTGGCGGCGTCCGCCAGCATCCTGCCGGATGCGATCGCGCTCTTGAAGAAGGAGCGCCCGGGTGTCGCCATCAGCGTGGTGGTCGGGACCTACGACATCCTGGTGCCCTCGCTCCTGGTCGGCGATCTCGACATGGTGCTCGGGCGCATGCCCGAGCAGGGGCGCAGCCGCTCGTTGGTGTACGAGGACTTCTACGCCGAGCCGATCTGCCTGGTCGTGCGGCGCGGCCATCCGCTCGCGCGCAAGCGGCGGCTGGGACTGCGCGAGCTCGTCAACGAGGCGTGGCTCCTGCCGCTGCCGGAGACGAGTCTGCGCCGCCAGATCGAGCGCGCGTTTCTCGAGGCCAGCGCGCCGCTGCCGCGCAATGTCATCGAGTCAGTCTCGATCCTCACCAACCGCGTGTTGCTGCGCAAATCCGACTGCATCGGGGTGATGCCCTACCACGTCGCGCTCGATGACGTCGAGCACGAGCTGCTCTCGATCCTGCCGGTGAAGCTTAAGTCCATCGAGAGCGCGGTGGGGGCGATCCTGCGGGCGCCGGGGGATCTGCCGCCCGCGGCCAGTGCGCTGCTCGAGTGCCTGCGCATCGCGGCACGCGAGGTGCCGTCACCGCGGCTGTAGCGGCGGGCGGGAGGCCGTCGCGGGGTCGGCGGCGCTCTCGCGGCGGAACAGGCGTCGCACCAGCCGCAGCGCAAACCATGCGAACAGCGCCACCAGCGCGAGCGCCGCGAGCGGGGCGGCGAGCGCGGTGAGCGACACGATGAGCGCGCCGCCGAGCTCGCCGGTGGCGAGCGCGTGGTTGCCGAGCCCGCCGGTCAGCAGTGTCGACTTTGCCCGCAGCAGCGAGGTCAGTCCCTGAGTGAGCCCGGCCGCGCCGCCGCCGGCGATCACCGCCGTGGTCCACTTCACCAGCGGCGGCAAATCCGCCATGACGGCCGCCGACACCACGGTGCCGGCGATCAATGCCGCCGGGGTGGCGAGCGCATCGAGCAGGTTGTCGACGCCCGGGATGTAGTAGGCGAGGATCTCCAGCACCGCCGAGACGCCCAGCATGATGAGTGCGGCCGGCGTGCCGAGCCACTCGAAACCGCTGCTGAGGTGCACATGCCCGGTTGCGGCCGCGACGCTCACCACCAGCATCGGCAGGAACACGCGAAAGCCGACCGCGGCAGCGAGTCCCACGCCGAGTGCGATCGAGAGCGCGATATCGGTTCCGGCCATGGGGGGCAGCGAGAGCATGCGCTTTCTACGATAGCGCACCTCCCGCCCGCGGGCCGCATCCCCGGCGGGGTCGTGCCGGCGGGGACGTGCCGGCGGGGGCGGGCGCGTATACTCGCGCGCGTGCTGGCGTTTGTCCGCGAAGTCAGTGCCGAGATCGCCCGCTGCGAGCTCACCCACCTCGAGCGGGCGGTGATCGATCCGCGGCGCGCGGCGCTTCAGCACCGCGCCTACGTCGCCGCGCTGCAGTCGCTCGGCTGCCGCCTGGAGTGGCTGCCGTCGCTGCCCGCTCACGCGGATGGCGTGTTCGTCGAGGATACCGCGGTCGTGGTGCCCGAAGTGGCGCTGATCACCCGCCCGGGAGTCGACTCGCGCCGCGGTGAGACGGCGAGCGTCGCCGCGACGTTGGCCGCTCATGTGCCGGTGCTGCACGTCAGCGCGCCCGCCTGCCTCGAGGGCGGGGACGTGCTGCGCATCGGGCGCGTGCTGTACGTCGGAACCTCCGGTCGCACCAACACCGCCGGCGTCGCGCAGCTCGCCGCGAGCCTTGCGCCCTTCGGCTACCGCGTGACCGCGGTGGCGATGAGCGGGTGCCTGCATCTGAAGAGCGCCTGCACGTTCATCGCGCCCGAAACGCTGCTGGTCAACCCCTCGTGGGTTGACCCGGCGGCGTTCGCCGCGGCGCGCGTGATCGAGGTCGACGAGACCGAGCCCTACGCGGCCAACACGCTCAGCGTCGCTGGCGCGACGCTGGTGAGCACGGCCTACCCGCGAACTAATGAGCGCCTGGTGCGCGCCGGTGTGACGACGCGCGCCCTCGACGTCAGCGAACTGCACAAGGCGGAAGCCGCGCTCACCTGCATGAGCCTGCTGCTCGAGCCGGCGCGCGAGCTTATCCGGGCGCAATGACCGCGCGCAGCGCGCGCAGGAATGCATCCACCTCGGGCTCGGTGCCGATAGTGAGGCGACACCAGCGGTCGTAGGGGGCAAACAGGCGGCCGACCAGGATGTCGCGGGAGGCCATGCGCTGCTGGAAGTCCTGGAGCGGCATGCCGGTGTCGAAGAACACGAAGTTGCCCTGCGGCTCGGCGTACCTCAGCCCGAGCCGCGTCAGCGCGCCGGTGATGCGCGAGCGGCTTGCCAGGATGCGGCTGCGACAGCGGCTGAGGAAGGCGCGATCGTCGAGGCTGGCGCGCGCGCCGCGCACGGCGAAGATGTTGGGCGTCGTCATGCAGGCGCCGGCGAGCTCGGCGGCGAGGTCCGGCCGCGCGATGCCGTAGCCGCAGCGCACGCCCGCCATGCCGTGGATCTTGGAGAAGGTCCGGAGGATGATCACGCGCCGCTCGCCCTGCACCAGGTCGGCCACCGAGCTGACATCGCTCCCGGTGGTGAAGTCCATGTATGCCTCATCGACGATGGTGAGCACTCCCGGCGGCAGGGAGCGCACGAAATCACGGATCTCGGCGGCCGGGACGGCCGTGCCGGTGGGGTTGTTCGGATTGCAGAGGTAGACCGCCCGGGTGCGCGCCGACACCGCCGCCGCCATGGCCGGTAGGTCGTGGCGCAGCTGCGCGTCGACGGG
Organism: Steroidobacteraceae bacterium; assembly: GCA_035625615.1. Classification (GTDB taxonomy): domain Bacteria; phylum Pseudomonadota; class Gammaproteobacteria; order Steroidobacterales; family Steroidobacteraceae; genus 13-2-20CM-66-19. Next base: position 5,296 of record DASPPI010000019.1, read on the forward strand.
CACCAAGCGCACCTCGACGCCGCGCTTGCGCGCGTAGTCGGTGAGCTCGGCATAGGTTGGCTCGGCGGCGACGATCTCGCCCCCGGCGCACAGCAGACCCAGCGCCCGCAGCAGCTCGCCCGAGCCGGTGCCGAGCACGATGTGATCGCCGGCCACGCCTTCGTGCCGGGCGATGGCCGCGGTGAATCCATTGATCTCATCGTCGGAGGGGTAGCGGCAGCTCGAGCCGATCGCGCGACTCACCGCCAGCTGTGCCGCCGGCGAGGGCCCGTAGGGATTCTCGTTCCAACAGAGGACGATCGGTCGGGCGAGGGAGGCAGCGCCGCCCGTGCCGCTGCTGCCCGCCGCGCGCAGCGCGTTGCCCGGCCCGGCGAGCAGCAGGGCGGAGGCGGTGAGCAGTTCGCGCCGGGTGAGTGTCATGTTGTGACGATAACACCTCGCGCCGCGGACGTGGACACCCGTCGCAGGGCGACGCTAGACTCGGACGTGGCTCCGGTACAGCGCATCGTCAGCTTCCGGCGGATGGAGGACGGCACCCGCGAGGATTACCTGCTGCTCGATGAGAGCGAGCGCCGCTACGCCGCCGGCCTCGGCACGCGTGTGCTCGAGAGCCTGAAGGCGCTCGAGCACTCCGTCGCGGGCTACCCGGTCACCCGCTTGCAGCACTCGCTGCAGGCTGCGACCCGCGCGCTGCGCGACCGCGTCGACGAGGAGCTGGTCGTCGCGGCCCTGCTGCATGACATTGGTGACGAGCTCGCCCCCTACAACCACGCCGAGGTGGCCGCGGCGATCCTGCGACCCTACGTGCGGGCGGAAGTGACCTGGATCGTGCAGCAGCACGGCCTGTTCCAGACCTACTATTACGTGCACCATTTCGGCGGCGACCGCAACCGCCGCGATCGCCTGCGCGATCATCCGTACTACCAGGCGTGCGTGCACTTCTGCGCCGCGTGGGACCAGTGCTCGTTCGATCCGGACTACCCGTCCGAGAGCCTGGAGTTCTTCGAACCTATGGTGCAGCGGATCTTTGCGCGCCCGCCGCACGATCCGCGCTACCTGGCGGCACCGATCGGCTGAGCCAGGCGCAGCGCCGACGCGCTACCGCGGGCGGGGCCGCTGAGCCGGCTGCCGCCGCGGGCACGGCGCCGCGGGTATGCCGCCCTACGGCCGGTTCAGCTCCGACCTGACCCAGTCGTGGAACTGGTGGATCACGTACTCCTCGGGCATCAGCACGCCGGCACGGTGCGCCAGCGCATGGAGCCCGCGCTGATTGAGCTCGCACACCGAGGCATCCTCGCTCATCACGATGTCGGTGAACTCCACCGCCCGCGTGATGTCGCGTTGCGGATCGGCGAGCGTCTCGGGGAGGAACAGGAACTCGATGCTCATGGCCGTGAGTTCCGGCCCGAGCGGCAGCAGGCGCACGACCCGCACGTAATCGACATGCGCCACGATGAACACCGAGGGCACGGAGGTGAGATAGATGTGTCCGGCCTTGCGGTCCTCGGCGCTCACGCGCGGGAACAGCACACCGACGGGCTTCCCGTCCATGGTCCAGCTCTCGGCGCCGGCGCGCAGTCCGCCGCCGTATTTCGCATCATCGTCGTTGGCATGGTCCTGCCAGCGAGGATCGTCGCGCCGCTCGAGCAGACCCTGGCCGTAGATGGGCACGAGCTGCGCCAGGCGGGGGTGCACGCCGGGGCAGTGCAGGCACTCGTTGTAGTTCTCCCAGAACACCTTCCAGTTGCACCGGATGGTCTTGCTCAGCCGCTGTCCGACGACCAGGTCGGCGAGCGGCCAGTCATCCAGGCGGTTGAGCGGCAGGTCGAAGCTGCGCTCGAACGGCGGTGGATCCGGGCTGAAGGCGCAGAACACGAACCCGTTCCACTCGGTCACCGGCAGCGCGTACAGCCCGAAGTCGCGCAGTTCGAAGCCGTCGGCAGGCTGCCGGGACGAGGTCTGCAGCAGCTCGCCACGCAGGCTGTAACGCCAGCTGTGATAGGGACAGACGATGCCGGCTGCGGGAAACCGGCCGCTCGGCGTGCGGCACAGCGCCGCGCCGCGATGGCGGCAGGTGTTGTGAAAGGCGCGCACCACGCGGTCGTCGCCGCGCACCACCAGCAGCGACTGCTCGCCCACCTCCAGGGTGCGAAAGTTGCGCGGGGCGCCGACCTCGCTCGAGCGGCACACGTAGATCCAGTTGCGGTACCAGATCCGGCTCAACTCGCGCTGGTAGTGCTGCGGGTCGAAGTACCACGCGGCGGGCAGCGTCTCCACGGGCGTCGTCAGCCCGGCGTAGCCGGGATCGCGTCTGACGGGAGTCGGGCGCGCGCTCATCGCTGTCTCCTGATGCTTCTAGCAACATTGTAGCCGAGGCGGGCGGCAGGCCATACAGCAGCCCATGCTCGCCACTACTGGCGACCGCACCGCGCGCGCTGTGCAGCGGCGGGTGCCGCCGGCGGACCGCTGCAGGTGCATACTTGCTGCATGAGTCAACAGCCGCTGTTTGCCTCACCGCCTGTTCTCGCGGACGGGTTCCGCTACACGGCGGAGTTCCTGACCGTCGCTGAGGAGGCGCAGCTGCTCGAGCTGATCCGGGCGTTGCCGTTCGAGCAGGCGCACTACAAGGAATGGCGTGCCCGGCGGCGGATCGTGAGCTTTGGCGGCCGTTACGATTTCAGTCGCAACGAGCTGCAGGCCGCGCTGCCCATTCCCGAGTTCCTGCATCCGCTGCGTGCGCAGGTCGCCGCGTGGGCCGGCATTCCCGCCACGCGTTTTCAGCACTCGATAGTCGCCGAGTACCAGCCCGCAACGCCGCTCGGCTGGCACCGCGACGTCCCGCAGTTCGAGGACATTGTCGGCGTCTCGCTGCTCGGTCACGCGAGACTGCGCTTCCGTCGCTGGCCGCCGAGGCCGAACCCACGCAGCACGTTGGCCATTGAGCTCGCGCCGCGGTCGGTGTACCTGCTGCGCGGTGCCGCGCGCTGGCGCTGGCAGCACGCCGTGTCACCGACCAAGGAGTTGCGCTACTCGATCACCTTCAGGACGCGCATATCTTGAGCCGCGGCGAACCGCAGGCGGAGCCGCTGGCCGTTGAGCACCTCGGGCCGCAGCTCACGGCGGCGGCACTGACCAGAGCGCAGTTGCTGCGCTTGATCCGCGCTCGCCTCGGCGCGCACCTGTACGACGACTCGGGCGTGCCGCCTCGAGGCATCGCGATCTACACGCTCTCCGATCCGCGCGATCTGCGGCAGATCCGCTACGTCGGGCAAACCGCCGCACCACGGCGGCGGCTCCTGCAGCACCTGAGTACCGCGAAACTCTGGTTGCCCGATGAGCGGCCGTGGTGGGTGCAGTCGCCCAGGTTACGGCCTTTGTACCAGTGGATAAGGGACATTTATCGGCAGGAGGGTAGACTACCGGTCATGCTGGTGTCTGCGTGGGTCGATGAGTCGCAGGCACGACTTGCGGAGCGAATCCAGATCTGTCAGTGCCTGGCACGGCAGCTGCCGCTGTTGAATGTCGCGAGGGAGCCTGCCAGGCGGCAAATGCTGCTGATCTAGTGCTCATCGTTCGTTGCTCAGGTGAATCGCATGAACATTCGGACTCTGCAACGTGGACTGAAGTACTGTGGCCGGGTCGCAGCGGTGCGCCAGACCTACCACGTGTTCGCAAGCCCGGGCTACTACTTCGTGCTGTCATTCGCGCGTGCCCGGGCGCGGCGCGGCTCCGGTTATTTCAACCTGGTCGACAGGGCGGCGGTCGACTACGTGCAGCAGCGCGTCGGCGGAACGCGCGGCGTGACGGCCAAGCGGGTGCTGGCCGCGGCGCGGCGCACCCGCTACGTCCCCACGAGGCTGCTCGCGCTCAACGTGCTGTACGTGCTCGTGGCGCTCGATCGGGCGAGCATCACGCGCGCCGGAGAGAACCGGCAGCTGTTCTTCAGCGTGCGCAAGGCGCCGCGCCGCTGAGCGGCCGGCTCCGCCGAGCCCCGCGGGTGAGCGCCACGTGCTGATCCTCGATGCCGCGCAGATCGTGCGCCTCGCGCCGATGGCGCGCCTGGTGGCGTGCCTCGAAGCGGCCTTTCGCCGCGACTGGGTGGTGCCGGCACGGCAGTTGGTGGAGCTGCCCGGGCGTGCAGCGCAGCGACGGTTCCTCATCATGCCGGCCTTCGAGCCGGGCGGCGGCGGCGCCGTCAAGCTGCTCAGCATCTTTGGCGACAATGCCGCGCGCGGCCTGCCGACCATTCAGGCCGCCATCGTGGTCTTTTCCGACAGCGGCGCCGCGGTCGCGATCCTCGACGGCACCCTGGTCACGCGGCTGCGCACCGGTGCGGCCTCCGCCGTGGCCGCGCAATACCTGGCGCGCCCCGACAGCGCGCACCTGGTGCTCATGGGCACGGGCGCGCTGGCGCCCTACATGGCGCTGGCGCACAGCACCGTCCGGCCCATCCGCCGCATCAGCGTCTGGGGCCGGCGAACCGAGCGGGCGGCGGCGACGGTCGAAGCCGTTCGCGCCATGGTCCCCGATGCCACGGTGGTCGCGGTGCACTCCCCGGAGAAGGCCGTGGCACAGGCCGACATCGTCTGCTGTGCCACCAGCAGCCCGACTCCGATACTGGCGGGGCGCTGGCTGCGGCCGGGGACCTTCGTCGACCTGGTCGGCAGCTTCTCCCCCACGATGCGTGAAGCGGACGACGACGCGGTGCGGCGCGCGCGGCTGTTCGTCGATACGCAAGCCGGCGCCTTCGCCGAGGCGGGCGACATTCTCGATCCGCTCGCGCGCGGCGTGCTGAAGCGCGCGCAGGTCGAAGGCGACCTGGCCGATCTGGTGTGCGGGCGGGTGAGGGGCCGGGCGAGTTCCGAGGAGATCACGCTGTTCAAGTCCGTCGGCACGGCGATCGAGGATCTGGCCGCCGCGCAGCTCATCGTCGCCGAGGCGCTGCAACGCGCCCGGCAGTGAGCGGCCGCGCCGGGGATTCTTAACACGTCCCTAACCCACCCGCCGGTAGCCTTGCGGTGCGGGGTGCGGCGCAACAAGGCGCCGGCCGGACCGCAGCAACATGGTCAATGTGGGTATTGCTTTCTACGTAGTCGCGGCGCTGTTCACGCTCTATGTCGTCGCGGCCACCTGGCGGTCGAAGGATGCCGACCCGCGCGTGCACGCCGAGCGCCCGCAGTGGAAACTACGTACCCGGACGATGGATCGACGTATTGCCCACTGGTGGCGGGCGCGCCAGCGTTAGCGGCGCTGCGTCCTGACGGGCAGGACGCCGGCGGTCGGGAAGTGGCGCCATGGACGTTATCTTCGTGCTGATCCTGGTCGTGCTCTGCGCGAGCACGCTGTGGCTCGTGTGGGCGATCGCGCGTCTGCGGGGTGGCGAATGACCATCGCGTACCTGGTGAGCGGCGTGCTCGCCCTCGGCCTGTTCGTGTACCTGCTGTACGCCATGTTCAGGCCCGAGAAGTTCTGATGACGCCCGCTTCCTTGGCGCTGGTCGCCGCGTTTCTGGCGGTGATGCTCGGGTGCGTGAAGCCGCTCGGGCTCTACATGGCGCAGGTGATGGAGGGCCGGGCGCTCGCGGCGCTGCGGCCCTTGGCATGGCTCGAGGCGCTCATCTATCGCCTGTGCCGGATCGACGCCGGGCGCGAGATGGACTGGCGCGAGTACGCGGTCGCCTTCGTGCTGTTCAACGCGCTCGGCGCCGTGGGCGTGTACCTGTTGCAGCGCCTGCAGCAGTGGCTGCCGCTCAACCCGCAGCACTTCGCCAACGTCCCGGCGGATTCCTCCTTCAATACCGCGGTGAGCTTCATCACCAACACCAACTGGCAGGGCTACTCGGGCGAGTCGACCATGGGCTATCTGACGCAGATGGCGGGGCTCGCCGTGCAGAACTTCCTGTCGGCGGCCTCCGGCATCGTGATCGCCATCGCCCTCATCCGCGGCTTTGCGCGGCACAGCACCGGCACCATCGGCAACTGCTGGGTCGATCTCACCCGCTGCACGCTCTACATCCTGCTGCCGCTCGCGGCGGTGGTCGCGGTTCTGCTGGTCTCGCAGGGCGTGGTGCAGAACTTCAGCGCCTACCGGGACGTGCCGACGCTCGAGACGCTCGCCTATCAGCAACCGCGGCTCGATGCCGCCGGCAACCCGGTGAAGGACGCCGCGGGCAACCCGTTGCTCGAGAATCTGACGACGCGGGTGCAGACGCTGCCGATGGGTCCGATGGCCTCGCAGGAGGCGATCAAGGAGCTCGGCACCAACGGCGGCGGCTTCGTAAACGCCAACTCGGCTCATCCCTACGAGAACCCGACCGCGCTCACGAATTTCCTCGAGATGCTCGCCATCGTGCTCATCCCCGCCGCGCTCACCTACACCTTCGGGCGCATGGTGGGCGACACGCGGCAGGGCTGGGCGGTGCTGGCCGCCATGCTGATCCTGTTCATCACCATGGTCGGCATCGCCCTCTACAACGAGCAGGGCGGCAACCCGCTGTTCGCCCGGCTCGGCATCGATCAGGCGGCCAGCACCCTGCAGCCGGGCGGCAACATGGAGGGCAAGGAGGCGCGCTTCGGCATCGGCGCCTCGGCGCTGTTCGCCACCCTCACCACCTCCACCTCCTGTGGAGCCGTGAACGCGATGCACGATTCCTTCACGCCGCTCGGGGGCTTCGTGCCGCTGTTCAACATGCAGCTCGGCGAGGTGGTGTTCGGCGGCGTGGGCACGGGGCTGTACTCCATGCTGATCTTCGCCATCATCGGCGTGTTCATCGCCGGTCTCATGATCGGCCGCACGCCCGAGTACCTCGGCAAGAAGATCGAGGCGTTCGAGATGAAGATGAGCGCGATCGCGATCCTGGTGATGCCGTTCATCGTGCTGCTCGGCACGGCCGCGGCGGTGAGCGTCCCGGCCGGCCAGGCGGGCGTGGCCAATCCCGGCGCGCACGGATTCGCGGAGATCCTCTACGCCTTCACCTCCGCGAGCAACAACAACGGCAGCGCCTTCGGCGGCATCTCCGCGAACACGCTCTTCTACAACACCGCGCTCGGCCTGGTGATGTGGCTCGGGCGCTACTGGCCGATCATCGCGGTGCTGGCGATCGCCGGCTCGCTCGCGGCCAAGAAACGCGTGCCAGTCACGGCCGGCACCATGCTCACCTACGGACCCACCTTCGTCATCCTGCTGATCGGTACGGTGCTGCTGGTGGGCGCGCTCACCTTCGTGCCGGCGCTGGCGCTCGGCCCGGTCGTCGAGCATCTCATCTTCCGCGGGGGCTGAACGATGACTGAGGCTTCCCGCGCCAGCAAGCGCCGCAAGCTATCGATGTTCGACCGCAGCCTGCTCGGGCCGGCCGTGGCGGATTCGTTCCGCAAGCTCGATCCGCGCGTACAGTGGCGCAACCCGGTGATGTTCGTGGTCTACATCGGCAGCATCCTGACCAGCGTGCTGTGGCTGCAGGCGCTCGGCGGCCGGGGCGAGGCGCCCTCGTGGTTCATCGCCAACGTCGCCGTGTGGTTGTGGTTCACGGTGCTGTTCGCCAACTTCGCCGAGGCGCTTGCGGAAGGGCGCAGCAAGGCGCAGGCGGCGACGTTGCGCGGCCTCAAGCAGGCCGTGTCGGCGAAGAAGCTCGCCGATCCGGCCGAGCGCACCCGTCAGACGCGCGTGCGCGGCGACGAGCTGCGCCGCGGCGACGTGGTGCTGGTGGAGGCCGGCGATTACATCCCGGGCGACGGGGAGGTGATCGAGGGGGCGGCGTCGGTGGACGAGAGCGCCATCACCGGTGAATCCGCACCGGTGATCCGCGAGTCGGGCGGCGACTTCGCCTCGGTGACCGGCGGCACCCGGGTGATGTCGGACTGGATCATCGTGCGCATCACCGCCAACCCCGGTGAGACCTTCATCGACCGCATGATCGCCATGGTGGAAAGCGCCCGGCGGCAGAAGACGCCCAACGAGATCGCGCTCACCATCCTGCTGGTGGCGCTCACGCTGGTATTCCTGTTCGCCACCGCTACGCTGCTGCCGTATTCCCTGTACAGCGTGGCGGTCGCGAAGCTCGGCACGCCGATCACCATCACGGCGCTCATCGCCCTGCTGGTGTGCCTCATCCCGACCACCATCGGCGCGCTACTCTCGGCGATCGGCGTCGCCGGCATGAGCCGCATGATGCAGGCGAATGTCATCGCCATGTCGGGCCGCGCCGTCGAGGCGGCGGGCGATGTCGACGTGCTGCTGCTCGACAAGACCGGCACGATCACCCTTGGCAATCGGCAGGCGTCCGCGTTCATTCCGGCCGTTGGGGTGACCGAAGAAGAGCTCGCCGACGCCGCGCAGCTCGCCTCGCTCGCCGACGAGACCCCGGAAGGACGCAGCATCGTGGTGCTCGCCAAGCAGCGCTTCCGGCTGCGTGAGCGCGATCTGCGCAGCCTCGGGGCGGTGTTCGTGCCGTTCTCCGCGCACACCCGCATGAGCGGCGTGAACATCGGCACCCGCCAGATCCGCAAGGGCGCCGCCGATGCCATCCAGAAGCACGTCGAATCGCTCGGCCAGGGCTTCCCCCGCAGTGCGCTCGCGAGTGCGCAGGAGGTGGCCCGCCGCGGCAGCACGCCGCTGCTGGTGAGCGATGGCGCCCGCATGCTGGGCGTCATCGAGCTCAAGGACATCGTCAAGGGCGGTATCCGCGAGCGCTTCGGCGAGCTGCGGCGCATGGGCATCAAGACCGTGATGATCACCGGTGACAACCCGCTCACCGCCGCGGCGATCGCCGCGGAATCGGGCGTCGACGACTTCCTGGCGGAGGCCACCCCGGAGGCGAAGCTGCGACTCATCCGCGCGCATCAGGCGGAGGGACGCCTGGTCGCCATGACGGGCGACGGCACCAACGATGCTCCGGCGCTCGCGCAGGCGGACGTCGCCGTCGCCATGAACACCGGCACGCAG
>DASPPI010000020.1:0-2514 GCA_035625615.1 Steroidobacteraceae bacterium
TAGAGCGCGAGCCAGATCCCCTTGCCGCGCGCATGGCTCAAGGTGAGGAAGCTCGCCTCGGCGGCGCTCGCACGCCGGCCGTCGGGCGCGATGTACTGCACGGCGCGCTGAAAGTCACTGGGCGGTATTGCGGGATAGTGCGCTGCCACCTCCTGGTAAGGCCGATAGTCGACGCTGTCGCCGGTGAGCTTCTGCCAGTAGCGGGCCCAATAGCCGCAGAATCCGCAGTCGCCGTCATAGATCAGCAGCGGCCGAGTGCCCATGGGGGCAGGATAGTTGATTGCCGGCGGCCGGCGCATCCGGGTACATTGCGCGCGTAGACGGAACAACGCCGATAAGCAGCGTCACACCAACCTCGACTCGCGCCCTTGCCGGGGACCGCGGCTACCTCGGCCACCCACGGGGGTTGTATTACCTGGCCTTCACGGAGGCCTGGGAGCGCTTCTCTTTCTACGGAATGCTGGCGCTGCTGGTGCTTTACATGGTGGACCAGCTGCTCCTGCCAGGCCACGTCGAACACATCGCAGGCTTCGCAGCGCTGCGCACCGCGCTCGAGTCGTTCGCCGGCCCGCTGTCGCCCGGCGCTTGCTACGGCCGGATGAGCCCGAGCGCATTCTGGGCGATGCATGCGGCGATTGCCGCAGCGGGCGGTGTGAGCGTGCTGCTGTTTCGGCAGCGTCTCGAGCTGACACTGCAGTCGAGGCGATGAGCGGGCGCGCTCAGTGCGGCGCGCCGGCCGCCTCGGCCGCTCCGACCCGCAGCTCCGCGGCGCGCGCCTCCGGGCCGAGCGCCGTAACCAGGATCAGCGCCACCGCGACGACCGCTATGGTCCAGGAAAGGATGCTCGCGTAGTCCCCGCCGTGCGACTCGGCGATGCCCGCCTGAAAGGGTCCCATCTTCGCCATCGCCAGGTTACCGAGCTGATAGGCGAAGCCCGGCAGGATCGCGCGCACCGACGGCGGCGACAGCTCGTTGAGATGCGCCGGCACGATGCCCCATGCGCCCTGCACCATGAACTGCATCAGGAAACCGCCGAGCGCGAGCACTACGGCGGTCTGGGTATAGGCCCACAGCGGGATCATGGGGACGGCCAGCGCCGCGGCGAGGGCGATGGCGCGCTTGCGCCCCAGGCGCTCGGACAGCGCACCGAAACAGATGCCGCCGGCCAGCGCGCCGAGATTCATCACCGTGGTGATCGTGCCGGTGGTCGCCGCCGAGAAGCCGTGCTGCGTCTGCAGGAAGGTCGGATACAGATCCTGCGAGCCGTGGGAGAAGGCATTGAAGCAGGCCATCAGCAGCACCAGGTAGCCGAGGGTCGGGAAATAACTCTTCACCGCGCTCCACACGGCGGCGGCCGAAGCGTGCTGGGGCGATACACCGGCCACCCAGGCCGGAGATTCCTCGACGCCGAAGCGGATGTACAGCACCAGCAGCGCCGATGCGGCGCTGATGATGAACAGGCCACGCCAGCCGACGTGATCGAACGCCAGGCCGAACAGCACCGAGGCGAGCAGGTAGCCGAGCACGTAGCCCTCCTGCAGCAGTCCGGAGAAGAAGCCGCGGTTCGTGGCGGGCAGCGACTCGAGAGCGAGTGCCGCCCCCACGCCCCATTCTCCTCCCATGGTGAAGCCGAACAGCGCCCGCAGCGTCAGCAGGCTCGCGAGGTTCGGCGCGAAGGCCGTGGCGAGCTGTACTGCGGAAAAGCTGGCGACGTTCAGCATCAGTATGGGCCGGCGGCCGTGCTTCTCCGCCAGCCAGCCGAAGGCCAGCGCGCCGAGCGGCCGGAACGCCAGCGTGAGAAACAGCCCTTCCGCCACCGCCTTGATGTCAGTGTGGAAATCGGTGCTGATCGACTTGAGGCAGAAGACGAAGATGAAGAAGTCGAAGGCGTCGAGCGACCAGCCGCCGAGCGCCGCGAAGTAGGCGCGCCGCTGCGCGGGCGTCAGCCTCCGGAAGGCGTCGAGCACAGCCAACCCCGCTGTTGGAGATCCGGCGCGAGCCTATCACGGCCCGTGGCGTCTGCGTGCGGCGGCGCCCGACGGCCGCGGCCCCCGGCGGGCGATGTGAGCCAACGGAACCGGTCCCCTGGAGCCGTCGAAGCTGCGTTGCTGGTATCGTTTGAAGCTGCGGTACCTGAGCGTGAGAGTGCGCTGTGTGGCCGTCATCGGGATCAGGAGCCGCGCGATGAGCGCTCCGCGGCGAAGCTTCGACACCATCATCGAGCGTGAGCGCGGCTTGCGCCACGGCCTGAGCGCGGGTCGTATGACCATGATCGCCATCGGCGGGGCGATCGGCACCGGGCTGTTCCTCGGCAGCGGCCTCGCGATCAGCCTCGCGGGCCCCGCGGTGCTCGTGAGCTACGCGGTCGGCGCACTGGTTGCGCTGCTCTTGGTGGGATGCCTGGCCGAGATGACCGTCGCGCACCCGACCTCCGGCTCCTTCGGCGCTTATGCGGAGTACTACATCGGCCCGCTGGCCGGGTTCCTCGTGCGCTATGCCTACTGGACCTGCGTC
>DASPPI010000021.1:0-4854 GCA_035625615.1 Steroidobacteraceae bacterium
TGGGCCAAGGAGCTGGCGCGCTATGGCATCCGGGTCGGCGCCGTCGCGCCGGGCTTCATCCGCACGCCCATGGTCGAGAGCATGAGGCCCGAGGTGCTCGCGAAGATGACCTCGCCGATTCCGCTCGGCCGGTTGGGCGAGCCGGACGAGATCGCGCACGCGGTGGGGTTTATTTTCGAGAACGACCTGTTTACCGGTCGCTGCCTCGAGGTCGATGCGGGATTGAGACTCTGAGACCTCGAGACTTTGAGGTCAGGCGCTTCTATGCAACGCACAATTTAGTTGCGGCATTCACTTATTGACTGGAACCAAGTTCATTCTAACCTTATGATTATTAATAGTTAATAAGAAGAATGGCTGTACTAGTGGCAACGTGCAGTGGTCTCTTGCAGTGCATACAAAAATGTGTATAATATATCTTACTGGTACCCAGCAGAGGAGCAAGCACCATGATGACCGACCGCACTTTCGATCCCAATACCCTGATTGCCGCCACTCGTGAGGCATTCGCGCCCGTAATCAAGGCGCAGCACGAGGGCTTCAAGACACTCGAGCGCCTGGCGCGTCTGCAGTATGCCGTCGCCGGAGACGTTCTCGAGTCGAGCCTGGCCCGTGCGCATGCGACGTTCACCGCGACCACGGCGAACGAGCTCATCAACAAGCAGACGGAGCTGCAGAGCCAGTTGGTGGACAAGCTGCGCGCACGCGCCGAGGAGTTCGCGACGGTGACGTCCGAGATCCAGGCCAAGTTCAGCCAGCTCGGCAACGAGGTCGCCGCGAAGGCAGTGCCCGCACGGAAGGCGGCCTGATATCTTGGCGGTATCCCGCACCCGGGGGCTCAGGCCCCCGGGTGCGCTTTAGAGGGGGACCGCAGTCTTGACGACCGTTGAGAAGAACAAGACCGACGCACACCGGTCGGCGCCTGATTCCAGTCATTCATCACCTATACCACCCAAAGCGCAAGTCGAGCGGCATCTGCGCGCCCAGCTCGCCGCCCTGACGGGCGGACTCGCACCGGAGGACTACCTCAACGCCTGGTGGGATTGGTACCTCGGCGTGGCGACCGAGCCCAAACGGCAGGCGCAGCTGGCGCACAGCGCCTATGAGAGGATCCTCGACAGCTGGCAGTTCTTCGCCCGTGCGGCGGGAGGCGCGCCGCTGCCCCCCGGAGGCGGCGATCTGGGCTTCAGCGATGCCGCCTGGAACGTGTGGCCTTTCAACGTCTACGCACGCGCCTACGCCAACTGGGTGTCCTGGTGGCAACAGGCGCTCGAGCTCGCGCCTGCCCCGGACAGCCCGGATCCGCAGGCCGCGCGCAGGAGCTTCGCCGGCCGGCTGTTGCTCGAAGCCGCCTCGCCCGCGAATTTCCTGCATACCAATCCGGAGCTCCTCAACAAGACCGCCGCCGAGTCGGGTCAGAACTTGATCCGCGGTCTGAAGCACTGGCTGGAGGATGCGCAGCGTGTGGTCGCCGGCGGCGGACGTGCTCCCGGCACCGAGCAGTTCGTCGTCGGCAAGGACGTCGCCGTCACCCCCGGTAAGGTCGTGTTCCGCAATCGCCTCATCGAGCTGCTGCAGTACGCGCCGCAGACTGCGGCAGTGTATGCCGAGCCGATCCTCATCACGCCCGCCTGGATCATGAAGTACTACATTCTCGACCTCTCGCCGCGCAATTCGCTGGTGCGCTACCTGGTCGAGCAGGGCCACACCGTGTTCATGATCTCCTGGAAGAACCCGGATGCGGGCGACCGCGAGTTCAGCATCGACGACTACGTGCAGTTCGGCTTCCTCGATGCGCTCGCAGCGGTACGCCGTCTGGTGCCGCATCGCCAGGTGCACGCGGTCGGCTACTGCATCGGCGGCACGCTGCTGGCGATGGCCGCCGCCGCCCTCGCTGCCGACGACGACCGGTCACTCGCCACCATGACGCTGCTCGCAGCCCAGACCGATTTCAGCGAGCCCGGAGAGCTCTCGGTGTTCATCACCCCGGGCCAGATCGGCATGCTCGAGGCGATGATGCACAAATCCGGCGTGCTCGAGAGTGAGCGCATGAGCGCGGCGTTTGCGCTGTTGCGTTCGCGGGACCTGATGTGGACGCCCGCGGTGGATCAGTACATGCGCGGCGAGCGGCCGCAGCTCAACGATCTGATGGCGTGGAACGCCGACGGCACGCGCATGCCCTGGCGCATGCACAGCGAGTACCTGGAGCGGCTGTACCTGCGCAACGAGCTCGCGGCCGGCACATTCACCGTGCAGGGCGAGCGGGTGAATCTCGCCGCCGTGCGGCTGCCGATGTTCGTCGTCGGAACCGAGACCGATCACGTCGCCCCGTGGCGCTCGGCGTACAAGGTGCGCGGCCTCACGCGCAGCTGCGACTACACCTTCCTGCTGACCAGCGGCGGCCACAATGCCGGGATCGTCAGCGGTCCGGTGCATCCGCGGCGCCGTCACCGCGTGCTCACCTGGAAGGACCCCGCGACCACGCTCAGCCCGGAAGAGTGGCTGAAGAGCGCCCCGCGCCATGAAGGGTCGTGGTGGCCGGCCTGGCAGCGCTGGCTGGTGGAGCACTCGGCCGCGCAGCAGGAGCCCGCGCGCGCACCGGCGACTTATGTCGCCGAGGGCGCCGCCGCGCCTGAGGATGCCCCGGGGAGCTACGTGCACGGCTGAGCCCGCCGCCCGAGGCCGAAGCATGGACGCATGCTGCGAATCGGCGTACTAATATCGCAAAGTCAGAGCCTGACGAGTCGCCAACGGGGACAGGCCATGGGATCACAGTCAAAGCGCATCGCGTACGTTACCGGGGGCATGGGTGGAATCGGCACGGCCATCTGCCGGCGCCTGTGCAAGGACGGTCATACGGTCATTGCCGGTTGCGGCCCGGGCTCGACGCGCAAGGACCGCTGGATCGCCGACATGCGGGCCGAAGGGCACGACATCCACGCTTCCGAGGGTAACGTCTCGGACTGGGAATCCACCAAGCGCGCTTTCGAGATCGCGCGCGCGGAGATCGGCCCCATCGACATCCTGGTGAACAACGCCGGCATCACCCGCGACGGCGTCTTCCAGAAGATGACCAACGAGATGTGGCACGCCGTCATCGAGACCAACCTCAATTCGCTGTTTCACGTCACCAAGCAGGTGATCGACGGCATGATCGAGCGCGGTTGGGGCCGCATCATCAACATCTCCTCGGTGAACGGCCAGAAGGGGCAGTTCGGACAGACCAACTATTCGACCGCCAAGGCCGGCATTCACGGCTTCACCATGGCGCTCGCGCAGGAGGTCGCCGGGCGCGGTATCACCGTCAATACGGTCTCGCCCGGATACATCGGCACCGACATGGTGCGTGCCGTCAAGCCCGAGCGGCTCGAGAAAATCATCAGCGCCATCCCGGTCAAGCGCCTGGGCGAGCCGGCTGAGATCGCCTCCATCGTCGCGTGGCTCGCCGGCGATGAATCCGCGTTCGCGACCGGCGCCGACTTCTCGCTGAACGGCGGCCTGCACATGGGTTAGGCGGCCTGCGTGCCGCCCGCGCCGGAGTCCCGTGGTTTGAAGGTCTGTGTAGTCGGCGCCGGCGCCATCGGCGGGTTCCTCGGCACGCATCTGGCGCTCGAAGGCAACGCGCAAGTCTCGGCGCTGGCGCGCGGTGCGACGCTGGTGGCACTGCGCGACCACGGCTGGCGGCTCGAGGAAGGCGGCGCGCTCGCGCAGGCGCCCGTGGCGCGCGCCGCCGACGACCCGCGCGAGCTCGGCCCCCAGGATCTCGTCGTGATCGCGGTGAAGAGCCCGGCGCTGCCGGCGCTCGCCCCGACGCTCGCGCCGCTGCTGGCGGCCGACACCGTGGTGCTGCCGGCGATGAACGGCGTGCCGTGGTGGTTCGGCGCGGGTATTGCCGCGCTCGGTCCGCAACCACTCGAGAGCGTCGACCCCGGGGGCCACATCAGCGCTGCCATCGCCAGCGTGCGCGTCGTCGGCTGCGTGGTGCACGCGAGCGCGACCACCTCCGCCCCGGGCATCGCGCTGCATCGCATGGGGCGCGGTCTGATCATCGGCGAGCCTGGCGGTGGAGAATCCGCACGCGTACAGCGCATCGGTGCGCTGCTCAGCCGCGCCGGCTTCCGGGTCACCACTTCGGCGCGCATCCGTTACGACATCTGGTACAAGCTCTGGGGCAACATGACCATGAACCCAGTGTCGGCGCTCACCGGGGCGACCACCGACCGGGTGCAGGACGATGAGCTGGTGCGGGAGTTCTGCTCGGCCGCCATGCGCGAGGCCGCCGCGGTGGGGGCGCGCATCGGCTGCGACGTGCGCGAGTCGGCGGATGACCGGCACGCCGTGACGCGCAAGCTCGGGGCGTTCAAGACCTCGATGCTGCAGGACGTGGAGGCGCTGCGTCCGCTCGAGCTCGACGCATTGGTCGGCGCCGTGCGCGAGATCGGTCAGCGTGTGGGTGTCGCCACCCCGAACATCGATGCCCTGTTCGGGCTCACACGTCTGTTCGGCCGCGTGCACGGCCTGTATCCGCAGGCCTAAGCCGGCGCAAAACCAACACCAGACGCTGTACACGGCGAAGCGCGCACCGCGCGCCGCCGCAACCATCACACGCGGCATCAGCGCCCGGCGTCTCCGCCGCGCACGCCAGCACTTACAGCGCACGCACGCAAGTGTAGCCAGATCCGCACGTCGCTCTATCGAGACATTTGCGGTGCACGCCGCGAACGGCTGTACTTGGTCGTGGACGCTCGCATAGCGGCCGCAGCCTCGGGCACTTCGTGCAGGCGCGTGCGGCCGTTGCGGGCAAGGGCAAACCCGTCGTGAGGCGGGGACGCAAAGCCTCCGGTCTCAGCCGAG
>DASPPI010000022.1:0-23736 GCA_035625615.1 Steroidobacteraceae bacterium
CGCCTCGCGCGCGATCAGGTTGGTGTGCTTGCCGATCCAGCCGAGTCCGGCATCGCGCGCCAGCGCCTTTTCCAGCACCGGCGCGCTGTCGACGCACACGCGGTAACCGAATGGGCCGATGCGCTGCTGCAGCTCGCGCGCGAGGGTGGCGAGACCTGCGCGCAGCACCTTGTGGTAGTCGCGGCCGAGCGCGTAGCGCGACACGTAGCCGAGGTTGGGGTCGGCGAGTACCGCGTGGGCATCGCGGGCCGCTCCCGGCCAGTAATCCATGCGCGCGCTCACCACGCGCACCGTGCCGGGGGCGAGCTGCGCGGGGCGGCTGCGCATGAGGCCGTGACGCTCGAGGTAGTGCATCTCGCCGTGGAAGCCGTCTGCGAGCCAGCTGAGCAGGTGGCGCTCGTCCTCGGGGATGTCGATGCTCGCGACGCCGAGTGCGCCGAAGCCGAGCGCGCCGGCGCGCGCGACCAGTTCGCGCTTGATCGCAGCGAAGTCGACCGAGTGCCGCCCCGTCATGGCGCTACCACGCCTGCCAGTATAATGACCTCATGGTCTTACCCATCGCCTTGTACTCCACGGCGCAGGTGCGCGCGCTCGATGCGCACGCCATCGGCGAGCTCAAGATCCCCGGCTACACGCTGATGAAGCGTGCCGGGGAGGCGGCGCTGCGCTACCTGCGCACGCGCTGGCCGATGGCACACCGCATCGTCGTCGTCTGCGGCAGCGGCAACAACGGCGGCGACGGTTATGTGCTGGCGCGCTTCGCCCAAGCCGCAGGGATGTTCGTCACCGCCCTGCACGCGACGCCGCCCGAGCAGCTGCGGGGCGATGCGCGCCAGGCGTACGAGGACTTCCGGGCGAGCGAGGGGGTGATCCGCGCGTTCACCCCCGAGCAGCTCGCAGCCAGCGAAGTCATCGTCGATGCCATACTCGGTACCGGGCTGTCCGGGAGCGTGCGCCCCGAGCTGGCCGCGGTCATCCGCGCCATCAACGCTGCGGGCCTCCCGGTGTTCGCCCTCGACGTGCCCTCGGGTCTCGACAGCGATGCGGGCACGGTGCTCGGTGATGCGGTACGTGCCGAGGCGACCGTCACTTTCGTGGGACTGAAGACTGGGCTGTTTGTCGGCGCGGGACCCGAGTTTGCCGGTACGGTGTTCTTCGATGACCTGGAGCTCGGCGCCGCGCCGCCGCCGGGACTCGCCCCGCGCCTGACCCGCATCGTCGAATCGGAGATCCATGCGGCGCTGCCGCGCCGGCCGCGCGCGGCGAACAAGGGCGACTTCGGGCGTGTGCTCATCATCGGCAGCGGCGCCGGTTACCCCGGCGCGGCGCGTCTCGCCGGCGAAGCCTGCCTGCGCGTGGGAGCGGGACTCGTGACGGTGGCGGTCGCGCCGGAGAATGTCGTCGCCATCGCCGCGGGACGCCCCGAGCTGATCTGCCTCGGCGTGAGCGGGGCGGACGCGCTCGCTGAGGCCAGCGCGCGCGCCGACGTCATCGCCGTCGGCCCGGGGCTCGGACGCTCGCCCTGGGCGCGCGAGGCGCTGAGCGCCGCGCTGCGCAGCGCGAAACCGCTCGTGGTCGATGCGGATGCGCTCAATCTGCTCGCCGAGGGCGGCGCGCCACCCCGGACCGACTGGATCCTCACACCGCATCCGGGCGAGGCCGGGCGGCTGCTGGGAGTGAGCGCGCCGGACATCCAGCACGATCGTCTCGGCGCGCTCAATCGGCTGGTCGAGCGCTTCGACGGCACGGTGGTGCTCAAAGGGGCCGGGACGCTGGTGGGGGGGCGCGCGCGCACGCCGGGACTGTGCGAGCGGGGCAATCCCGGCATGGCGACCGCCGGCACCGGCGACGTGCTCACCGGTGCGATCGCCGGCATTCTCGCGCAGTGCCACGATCCCTGGGCGGCCGCACGCGCCGGGGTGCTGGTGCACGCGCTCGCAGGCGATGCCGCTGCCCGCGGCGGCGAGCGCGGCGTGCTGGCGAGTGACCTGGTGCGCGAGCTGCACCACTGCGTCAATCTGTGAAGCGCGGTGCACACACAGACCCACACGGCCGAGGAGACTGAGCGATTCGGCTGGCAGCTCGGCCGGGCGCGTCCTGCCTCGGACGATGCGCTCGCCGTGCTCTACCTGAGCGGCGAGCTCGGCGCCGGCAAGACCACCTTCGTGCGCGGTTTCCTGCACGCTTGCGGGGTCAGCGGACCGGTGCGCAGCCCCACCTATACGCTCCTCGAGCTCTACCCGGTCGGTCCGGTCACGCTCCTGCACGTGGACCTGTACCGCCTGCGCGGCCCAGCGGAGCTCGAGTCCCTGGGACTTCGTGAGTGGGCGCGGCCGGGATGCCTCTGGCTCATCGAGTGGCCGGAGCGGGGGCGGGGCCGGCTGCCGCCCGCTGATCTCACGCTCACGTTCACCGTCGGCGCCGCCGCACATGAGATCGAGGTGACGGCCGACTCCGAGGGCGGCCGCGCATGGTTGAGGCTGCTCGCTTCAGGCGTCGACTGACGCCGTGCCCCGCCCGCTGCCGGAGGCGGCCGGGGGCGATGGACGGGTTAAGTTGAAAAGCGCGCAGCAACTTTGTAGATTATTCGGCAAATACCTCTGCGAACTTAATGATTAAAAAGGTATTTATTCTCGGATCAGCGGCCCTGGTGGGCCTGGGCGCCCTTGCGCCGGGGCGCGCGGCGGAGCTGCGCGCCATCGGGCTGAGCGCCACGACCGACTCTGCGCAGGTGACGCTCGACCTGACGGAAGCGCCGTCGGAGAAGCTGTTCACGCTCGAGCACCCCGACCGGGTGGTCATCGACCTGGCGAGCACGCGCCTCGGCGGCGGGGTGCACGTGCCGCAGGCCGGCGGCGTCGTGACCGCCGTGCGCCTCGGTAATCAGCCCTACGGCACGCTGCGCGTGGTGGTGCAGCTGCGCAGCGCGCTGCCGGCGCACAGCACCTGGGGGACGGGCGATCAGGGCCGGCGCCTCGTGCTGACCCTCGGTGAGCCGGTGGTCGCGACTACGCCCGATGCCGCCCCGAAA
Organism: Steroidobacteraceae bacterium; assembly: GCA_035625615.1. Classification (GTDB taxonomy): domain Bacteria; phylum Pseudomonadota; class Gammaproteobacteria; order Steroidobacterales; family Steroidobacteraceae; genus 13-2-20CM-66-19. The sequence goes on from DASPPI010000022.1 coordinate 3,032, forward strand.
CCCGTGCGCGCGCTGCACGCCCCGGGGGAGGAGAGCCGCGACGTCATCGTCGCCGTGGATGCCGGGCACGGCGGCGTCGATCCCGGGGCCATCGGGCACGGCGGCACGCGCGAAAAGGACGTAACGCTGGCGATCGCCCGCGCGCTCGCGGCGCGTATCGACGCCGAGCCGGGGATGCACGCCGTGCTGACGCGCAACCGCGACGAATTCCTCGAGCTGCGCGAGCGCATCGCGCGTGCCCGCGCACTGCGGGCGGACATGTTCGTCTCCGTGCACGCGGACTCGATCGCCGACCGCAGCGTCTCGGGCGCCTCGGTGTACGTGCTGTCGGTCCACGGCGCTTCCAGCGAGGCGGCACGCTGGCTTGCCGAGCGCGAGAACGCCGCCGACCTGCTCGGCGGGGTGCGGCGCGACGCGGACGACGCGCTGCGCCCGGTGCTGATCGATGAGACCCAGAGCCAGATCGTCGGACTGAGCGCGACTGCGGCCGAGCAGGTGGTGGGCGCCCTCGCGGGGGTGGGCGACATCCGCAAGCCCGAGGTGCAGCACGCCGGCTTCGTCGTGTTGAAATCGCGCGAGATCCCCTCGATGCTGGTGGAGACCGCCTACATCTCCAACCCTGCCGAGGAGCGCCGCCTGCGCAGCGCCGGGCAGCAGGCGCGGCTTGCGGAGGCGATCGCCGGGGGTCTGCGCAGCTACTTCCTGCAGAACCCGCCGGATGGCACGCGCTTCAAGCAGGAGCGACGCAGCACGCTGGCAAGCGCCGCGGACGCGAGCAACCCCACGCCCTGACGGGACCGCCCGGGAAGAAGCGCCGCCCGCGGCGGCGGCGGCCGCGCCTGCCGGCTCGGCCGCCTGTAAACTCCGCTCCCCATGCCCATCCGCGTCCTGCCCGCCGAGCTCATCGATCAGATCGCCGCCGGTGAGGTGATCGAGCGCCCCGCCTCGGTCGTCAAGGAGCTCATCGAGAACAGTCTCGATGCCGGCGCGACCCGCATCGAGATCGACATCGAGCGCGGCGGCGTGGGGCTCGTGCGCGTGCGCGATGACGGCGCCGGCATGGCGGCCGAGGAGCTGCCGCTGGCGGTGGCGCGGCATGCCACCAGCAAGATCGCCTCGCTCGCGGATCTGGAAGCGGTGAGCACGCTCGGCTTTCGCGGCGAGGCGCTGCCCGCTATCGGCTCGGTGGCTCGCCTGCGCATCCTCTCACGCAGCGCACTCGCCGAGCGCGGCGCCGAGATCATGGTCGAGGGCGGCGTACCGCGAGCCGTGCGCCCGGCGGCCCACCCGCGCGGCACCACCGTCGAAGTGCGCGAGCTGTTCTTCAACGTTCCGGCGCGGCGCAAATTCATTAAGACTGAGGTGACCGAGCTCGGGCACATCGCCCGGCTCCTCGAGCGGCTCGCGCTGGCGCGCTTCGACGTGAGCTTCCGGCTGCGCCACGGCACGCGCGTGCTGCTCGACGTGCCGGCTATCGCCGGCGCGGGCGCCGAGCCGTCACGCCTGGCGCAGGTGCTGAGCCCGGAATTCGCCGCCGAGGCGCTCGCGATCCGGCACGCCGCAGGTCCGGTGATGCTATCGGGCTGGTTGGGCCTGCCGACGCGCTCGCGGGCGCAGTCCGATCAGCAGTTCTGGTTCGTCAACGGTCGCAGCGTGCGCGACCGCCTGCTGATGAATGCAGCGCGGCTCGCGTACCGCGACGTGCTCTATCATGGCCGTTACGCCGCCTACGTGCTGTATCTGACCCTGCCACCCGCCCTGGTGGACGTGAACGCGCATCCGGGCAAGCTCGAGGTGCGCTTTCGCGACAGCCGCCAGATCCATGACTTCGTGTTTCGCGCGCTTGAGCGCGCGCTCGCGGCGACCCGGCCGGAGCGGCTCGCGGCGCCTGCGGGCGCCGCGGGACTGGGCGCGACGGGACCGCGCGCGATGGGGACGGGCGAGATGGGGCAGGGCGCGGCGCCGGGGGTCACCGAGCCGCCCGGCGCAGCTGCGGCCGCCGGTGCGGGCAATGGAGAAAGTGCGCTGCGCCGGGCGACGGCCTTGCCGCTCTATGAGCCCGGACGCGACCCCTGGGCGATGGCCGCGGCCATCGGAGCGATGCCGCCGGCGCAGTCAGCCGTCGCCGAGGCCTGCGCGGACGATCATCCGCTCGGCACGGCGCTCGGCCAGCTGCACGGCATCTACATCCTGGCCCAGAGCCGCGCCGGTCTCGTGCTCGTGGACATGCACGCCGGCCACGAGCGGGTGCTCTACGAGCGACTCAAGTGCGAGCGTGCCAGCGGCGCGCGCGCCCCTTCGCAGCATCTGCTCGAGCCTCTGGTGATTACTCTCAAGGCGCACGAGCTGGCGGCGTTGCTCGAGCAGCGCGCGCAGTGGGAGCAGGCCGGCTTCGAGATCGACGCACTGTCGGCGACGCAGCTCGTGTTGCGCCGCGTGCCCGCGTACTTGAAGACGGCGGACATCCCGCACATCGTCAGCTCGCTGGTGCAGAGCCTGGCGCTCGATGCCGACACGCATCATCTCGAAGGTGCCGCTGACCGCTTTCTCGGCACGCTCGCCTGCCGCTCCGCCATCCACGCACACCGTCGCCTGACGCTCCCGGAGATGGACGCGCTGCTGCGGCAGATGGAGGTGACCGAGCGCTCGAGCCAGTGCAATCACGGGCGCCCGACCTGGACGCGCCTCACGCTGCAGCAACTCGACCAGCTTTTCCTGCGCGGGCGATGATGCGCCGCGCGCTTGCCCCGGGGCCGGCAGAGGCCGTCTCAGGCAGCCCCGACGCCGCGGTGCACCAGCTGCCCGTGTTCGTCCTGACCGGGCCCACCGGCTCGGGCAAGACTGACTGGGCGCTCCGACTGGCGCAGGCCGCCCCGGTCGAGATCGTGAGCGTGGACTCGGCACTCGTGTACCGCGGCCTGGACATCGGCACGGCAAAGCCCGCGCGCGAGCTGCGCTCGCGTGTCCCCCACCACCTGATCGACATCTGCGAGCCCACCGAGAGCTACTCCGCGGGACGGTTCGTGGCCGATGCAGTGCGCAGCATCCGCGAGATCCATGCCCGCGGGCGAGTGCCGCTGCTGGTGGGCGGAACGATGCTTTACCTGCGCGCCCTGCTGCATGGGCTGGCCGAGCTGCCGCAGGCTGCACCCGGGCTGCGGGCACACCTCGATGAACGGGCCGCCCGCCACGGCTGGCCGGCGCTGCACGCGGAGCTCGCAGTGCTCGATCCGGCGGCCGCGGCGCGCATTGCACGCAGCGACCGCCAACGCATTCAGCGGGCACTCGAAGTCTGTTACAGCGCCGGGCGGCCGATTTCGGAGTTGCAGCGGGCCACGCGCAGTCCCCTCGCCGATTGGCCGCTGCGCTACTGGGTCCTCGCGCCGCGGCAGCGCGCGGCACTGCACGAGCGCCTGGCGCGGCGCTTCGCGGACATGATGGCGGCGGGGTTTCTGGATGAGGTCATCGGCCTGCGGCGGCGCGGGGACCTCACCGCCCGCCTGCCGGCGATGCGCGCGGTGGGCTACCGGCAGCTCTGGGCGCACCTCGAGGGGGCATACGACCTCGAGGAGGCCCGGCGGCGCGGCATTGCGGCGACGCGCCAACTGGCGAAACGGCAGCTGACATGGCTGCGGGGCGAGCCCCTAGGGCAATGGCTCGATCCGGACACTGCCGAGCTGTCGTGGAACCGAGACATATGTCACGAGTTGGGTAAGCTCGGGCTCTGAGGGAGGCTTTGGCGGGATCCGCATGTTAAGATTCGACCGTCGGTTCCCCGCGCGTCGCGGGGCACGTTAGCTTGTTTGGATCGCGGAACATGGAAGTTCAGCTGCGATCCGTTTGTGCTGGCGAACAACTCGAAGCTGCAAAAACAAGGAGAACCTGATGGCCAAAGGCCAGTCCCTCCAAGACCCGTTTTTGAACGCCTTGCGCAAGGAGCGGGTGCCGGTGTCGATCTACCTGGTGAACGGCATCAAGCTGCAGGGCCAGATCGATTCCTTTGATCAGTTCGTGGTGCTGCTGAAGAACAGCGTGAGTCAGATGGTTTACAAGCACGCGATTTCCACGGTCGTGCCGGCGCGCAACGTGCGCCTCGCCACCGACGAGGGCGGCTCTGCCCCGGAGACGCCCGCCGAATAATGTCCCGCGTTATGGGAAGCCTGAGTGTTCGAACGCCCACGGACCGGTGAGCGTGCAGTACTGGTGCGCCTGGGATTGGGCGCCCCGGTCGATCCGGAAGATCTGCAGGAATTCACGCAGCTGGCCGTGTCCGCCGGCGCGCTGCCGGTGGCGACCGTCACCGGCCGCCGCGAACGACCCGATCCGCGTTACTTTCTCGGCAGCGGCAAGGCGGCGGAGCTCCAGCGCATCGCCGCGGAAAGCGCCGCCGATCTCATCCTCGTCGATCACGCGCTCTCGCCCAGCCAGGAGCGCAATCTCGAGCAGCTCATCGAGCGGCGTGTGCTCGACCGCAACGGGCTGATCCTCGACATCTTCGCGCAGCGCGCCCGCAGCTTCGAGGGCAAGCTCGAAGTCGAGCTCGCCCAACTGAAGCATATCGGCAGCCGCCTGGTGCGCGGCTGGTCGCACCTCGAGCGGCAGAAGGGCGGTATCGGCCTCAGAGGTCCGGGCGAGACGCAGCTCGAGACCGACCGGCGCATCGTCGCGCAGCGGGTGCGCGTGCTCACGCGGCGGCTGGCGCGGATCAAGCAGCAGCGCGAGACCGGCCGGCAGACCCGTGCCGAGATCCCCGTGCCCTCGCTCGCCCTGGTCGGTTACACCAACGCCGGCAAATCCACCCTGTTCCGCGCGCTCACCGGCGCCGACGCCTATGTCGCGGACCAGCTGTTCGCGACGCTCGATCCGACCGTGCGGCGCATGCGGCTGCCGGGCGGCACTACGGTGGTCGTCGCCGACACGGTCGGCTTCATTCGCGAGCTGCCGCACGAGCTCATTGCCGCCTTCCAGTCGACGCTTACCGAGGCGCGCGCCGCGACGCTGCTGCTGCACGTGGTGGACGCGAGCAGTGCGCGGCGCGGGGAGCAGACGCACGCCGTCGATGAGGTGCTGGCGGAGATCGGGGCGAGCGACATCCCGCAGATCCTCGTCTACAACAAGATCGATCGGCTCTCCGGCGCGCCGCGTGTCGATCGCGACGCCGACGGTCGTGCCACGGCGGTGTGGATTTCCGCCGAGCGGTGTCTCGGGCTCGATCTGCTCGCCGGTGCGGTGGCCGAGCGGCTGGCCCGTTTCGCGCGGCGCGCGCGCCTCAAGGTGCCGGCGAGCGCCGGCGCGCTGCGCTCGCGGCTGTACGCCGCGCAGGCGGTGCGCGGCGAGCGCTCGGGCGACGATGGCTCGATCGAGCTGGCCGTGGAGCTTGCGGACGTCGAGCTGCTGCAGCTCGCCCGCACCGCCGGCGTGCAGATACTCGAGGTGCAGGAAGCGCTGACGCCTTGTGCCCCCGGGAACGCCTACCTACAATCAACCGCTGCCTCGGGCGCGATCAAGCTGCGCTGACTCCGCGCTCACCTCCTATGGCCTGGAATCAACCAAGCGGTCCGAACAATCAATGGGGACGCCGCCCCGGGCAGGGCGGCCCCGATCTCGATGAGCGTCTGCGCAACTGGCAGCGCAAGCTGGAATCGCTGCTGCGCCCCGGCGGCCGCGGCGGCGACAGCAGCTCGCTGCTGCTGGTGGCGGTGGTGGTGGTGTTTCTGTGGTGGCTCGGGACCGGTGTCTACCAGGTGAAGCAGTCCGAGCGCGGCGTGGTGCAGCGCTTCGGCAAGTACGTGGAAACGACGCTGCCCGGGCTGCACTTCCGCTTCCCCTGGCCGATCGAGAGCGTCAACGTGGTCAATGTCGCGAGCGTGAACTCGAGCGACTTCAAGTCCCGGGTGCTCACCTCGGACATCAACCTCATCGACCTGCACTTCGCCGTGCAGTACCAGTTCGCCGACCCGGTGAAGAAGCTGTTCCGCGTGCGCGACCCCGAGGCGACGCTGAGTGAGGTCTCGGAAAGCGCGATCCGTGAGATCGTCGGCCGCAGCACCCTCGATGAGCTGCTGGTCGGCACGACGCGCCCGGAGATCACGCGCCGCGCCAAGGAGCTGATCCAGCGCGTGCTCGATTACTACAACTCCGGCATCGTCGTTACCACCGTCAATCTCCAGGACGTGCAGGTCCCGGAAGCGGTGATCCCCTCGCAGCGCGACGCCAACAAGGCGCAGGCCGACAAGGAGCGGTTCATCCTCGAGGCCGAGGCCTACGCCAACGGCATCCTCCCCGTGGCCCAGGGTAGCGCCGCGCGCGTGCAGCAGGATGCCCAGGCCTACCAGGCGCGGGTCACGGCGCTCGCCGAGGGGCAGGCGGCGCGTTTCGCCCAGCTCGAGGCCGCCTACCAGCAGGCGCCCGAGGTGACCCGCCGCCGCATGTATATGGATGCGGTCGAGAACCTGCTCGAGCGCGCGCACAAGGTGCTCATCGACTCGCGCGCCGGCGGCAACCTCATCTACCTGCCGATCGACAAACTGCTCGAGAAGAGCGTCAACCGCGAGGCGGAGCAGCCGGCGGAGCCGGCGGCGAGCAGCGCCGGCAAGGAGCAGGACCAGGTCACCATCGAAGCGCGCACGCGGGGAGAGCGCTGACATGAGCTCGCGCCTGTTCCCGTGGTTCTTCGTCGCGGCCGGCCTGCTGATATTCGTCGCGTTCTCGCTGTTCACGGTGAGCGAGACCGAATACGCCATCCGCACGCGCTTCGGGGCCATCATCGACACCCGCTACCACCCGGGGCTGCACCTCAAATGGCCGTGGGACATGGTGACCCGCTTCGACCGCCGCATCCTCTCGGAGTCCTACACCGGCGAGACCTTCCTCACCAACGATGGGCGCGGCCTGATCGTCGACTTCTATGTCAAGTGGCGCGTCAAGGACCCGACGTTCTACTACACCGCCGCCGGCGGCCGCGAGGAGATCGCCGGCCAGCGTCTGGCGGAGATCGTTAAGGACGGGATCAAGAGCGTCGTCGCGCAGCGCACCCTGCAGCAGATCGTCTCGTCCGAGCGCGCCGCCGTGACCGGGCAGATGTTCGGCCAGGCGAGCCGCAACGCCGAGAGCCTGGGCGTCGATCTGGTGGACGTGCGCGTGCAGCGCATCGATCTGCCCGATGAGGTGGCGGCCCGCGTCTACGAGAGCATGAAGCAGAACTTCCTCAAGACTGCGAGCCGGCTGCGCGCCGAAGGCCAGCAGCAGAGCGCCACCATCCGCGCTACCGCCGAGCGCCAGCGCACCGTGATTCTCGCCGACGCCGAGCGCGATGCGCTGCGCACGCGTGGCGAGGGGGATGCGGCCGCGACGCAGATCTACGCCCGCGCCTACTCCAGGGACCCCGAGTTCTACGCCTTTTATCGCAGCCTCCAGGCCTACGAGCACTCCCTCGGCAAGGAAGGCGACCTGCTGGTCGTGACGCCCGATGGCGAGTTCTTCAGGTACCTGAAGGACTCGGCGAAGCCGGCCGCGCCGCGCCGCTAGCTGCCGCAGGCAGTTGCGCCGGTGTCCGTGAATCTCACCGACCTGCTCGCCGCGCTCGGCCTGTTCCTGGTGTTGGAAGGCATCGCCCCGTTCGTGAATCCCCGGGGAGTGAAGCGCGCGTTCGCGAAGCTGCTCGAGATACAGGATCGCGAGTTGCGCATCGCCGGCCTCGGCAGCATGCTGGTCGGTGTCGTCATCCTGTTTCTGGTCCGCTAGGGGTGCAGGACGTGGGGAAATTCGTCGTCGTCATTGGCACTCAGTGGGGCGATGAAGGCAAGGGCAAGGTCGTCGACCTGCTCACCGAGCGCGCCGCCGCCGTAGCGCGCTTCCAGGGCGGGCACAACGCCGGCCACACACTCGTCATCGGCGGCCGCAAGACCGTCCTGTCGCTCATCCCCTCGGGGATCCTGCGCGAGCAGGTGCGCTGCTTCATCGGCAACGGCGTGGTGCTGTCGCTCGCTGCCCTGCTGACCGAGAGCCAGGCGCTGATCGAGCAGGGTGTGCCGGTGTTCGAGCGGCTGGGCATCTCGCCGCTTTGCCCGCTCATCCTGCCCTCGCACGTGGTGCTTGACCAGGCGCGCGAGCGTGCCCGCGGACCGCAGGCGCTCGGCACCACCGGGCGCGGGATCGGGCCGGCCTACGAGGACAAGGTGGCACGGCGCGCGCTGCGGGTCGCGGACCTGTTCCAACGCGATCGCTTCGCGGCGAAGCTCGGCGAGGTGCTCGACTTTCACAACTTCGTGCTGCAGCACTACTACCGCGCACCGACGGTGGACTTCCAGAAGACTCTCGACGAGCAGCTGGCGATGGCCGTGCGCATCGCACCGCTGGTGACCGACGTGACGCGTGCGCTGCAGGAGCTGCGCGCGAGTTCCGCCAACGTGCTGTTCGAGGGCGCGCAGGGCGCGATGCTCGACGTCGACCTCGGCACTTACCCGTTCGTGACCTCATCGAACACCACGGCCGGGTTCGCGGGCACCGGCACGGGCTTGGGTCCCCGGGTGTTCGACGGCGTGCTCGGCATCGTCAAGGCCTACACCACGCGCGTGGGCGCCGGACCCTTGCCGACCGAGCTGTTCGACGAGTATGGCGAGCATCTCTCGCGCGTCGGTCACGAGTTCGGTTCGGTCACCGGCCGGCGCCGGCGCTGCGGCTGGTTCGACTCGGTGGCGCTCAGGCGCTCCATCGTCAACTCGAGCGTATCGGGGCTGTGCATCACCAAGCTCGACGTGCTCGACGGACTGGACACGCTGCGCGTCTGCGTCGGCTACCGCACCGACGGCACGGTGAGCCCCGAGCCGCCGATCAGCGTCGAGGGGTACGCCGGCATCGAGCCGGTGTACGAGGAGCTGCCGGGCTGGCGCGAGTCCACCGTGGGCCTGACCCGTTACGAGGATCTGCCGGCCAACGCGCGCCGTTACCTCGAGCGCCTCGGCGCCGTGATCGGCGTACCGATCGACATGATCTCGACCGGACCTGACCGCGGGGAGACCATCGTGCTGCGGCATCCGTTCGGAGGCTGAATCTGACCGCGCTCCGCGGCGTGCGCATGGCGGCCGCGGCGCCCTGGGCGCTGGCGCTGATCATCGTGGCGGTCTGCGGGCTCGCGGCCGGCAGCTGGCGCGTATATTCCGCGACCTGGGACGAGCCGGAGCATCTGGCTGCGGGTGTCGAGCTGCTCGATCGTGGCAAGTACGAGTACGACACCGAGCATCCGCCGCTCGCCCGCGTGCCGCTCGCGCTCGGTCCCTGGCTTGCCGGGGCGCGCGCCTTCGGTACGCCGCCGCCGGACGGACGGCTGGAAGGCGTCGACATCCTCTACTCCGGCGGACACTACTGGCGCTATCTCACCCTCGCGCGTCTCGGCACGCTGCCGTTCCTCGCGCTGCTGCTGTACGCCACGTGGCTGTGGGGGCGGCGCCTGTTCGCTGCGCCGGCCACGGCGCTGCTCGCGGTGCTGCTGCTCGCCTCGGTGCCGCCGGTGCTCGGCCACGGAGCCCTGGCCAGCCTCGATGTGGCGGCGGCCGCCACCATATTGCTCGCACTCTATGCGCTGCAACACTGGCTGGTCACGGCGCGCCGGCGCGACGCGCTCGTGTTCGGGCTCGCCGCCGGAGTCGCCGTGGCGACCAAGTTCTCGGCCATCCCCTTTCTCGGGCTGTCCGTCCTGACCCTGGCGCTGGTGCGGATCGGGCTGGGCGGCCGCGCGGGGCGCGCCGCGCCGTCTCCCGCGGCGGGCGCCGGCGGTGCCGTGCACGCCCCGTGGCGGGTATGGCCGGCGGGACTCGCGATCGCGGCGCTCGCCGCGCTCCTGCCGCTGTGGCTCGTGTACGCTCCGCGCTCGCCCGACCCGGCGGGTGTCGCGTTTCGCTTCAACTGGGCGGTCTCGTACCTGCTGCTGAGCCACGGTCCGCCCCACGCGCTCGGCGTGCTGCTCGCGCACCTGTGGCTGCCGCGCGAGCTGAAGGACCTGGTGAATGGCGTCGTGGCGGTCAAGGCGCACAACGACACCGGCCACCTGTCCTACCTCCTGGGCGAGGTGCGCCGCGACGGCTGGTGGTACTTCTACCTGGTGGCGCTCGCCGTGAAGACGCCGATCCCGCTGCTCCTCGGCGCCCCGTTCGGGTTGGCCTGGCTGGCGCGCCAGGGCTGGCGGCGCGCGGATGCCTGGCCGCTCGCGCCCCTGGTGCTGGTGATCACGGTGCTCGGGTTTGCCAGCGTGTTCAGCCGTATCAACATCGGCGTGCGCCACATTCTCATCGTGTATCCGTTCCTCGCGCTCGCGACTGCCGCGACCGTGCGGCGCGCGTGGCAGGGCATTGCGGCGCTGCGCCACCGCGGCGCCGCGCGGGCGGCGACCGTGGCGCTGGCCGCGGCCGTCACCTGGCAGCTGAGCACGCTCGTCAGCGCCTTTCCCGACTATCTGCCTTATTTCAACGAGGCGGTGGCGCACCCTGAGCGCGTACTGGTCGACTCGGATCTCGATTGGGGACAGGATCTGCGACGTCTCGAGCTGCGCGCCGCACGACTGCGGATCCCGCACCTCGCGCTCGCCTACCGCGGCACGGCCGACCTGAAGCGCGAGCCGCTGCCGCCGTTCACCGTTCTGCCCGGCCGCCGGCCCACGCACGGCTGGGTGGCGGTGTCGCAGCTGGCGCGCACGCGCAACCTCAACGACTACGCCTGGCTTGACGCCTATCGGCCGGTCGAGCGCGTCGGCAAGAGCATCGATCTCTACTACATACCCTGACGTCGCATTCAGGACGCCGGCGCCGCCGCTGCCTCACGCAGGCGCGTGATGCGCGTGAGCGGCGGGGGGTGGGAGTAATAGAAGGCCGCATACACCGGATCGGGTGTCAGGGTGCTGGCGTTATCGCGGTGGAGCTTGACCAGCGCGGTGGCCAGCTCCGCGGCGCTCGCGTAGCGCGTCGCGAAGGCATCGGCCTCGAACTCGTGCCGCCGCGACCAGAGCGCCGCGAGCGGGGTGAGGAAGAAAGTGAACGCCGGCACGGCCAGCACAAACAGCAGCAGCGCCGCATGGGTCGAGGGATGCGGCACACCGAGCGCGGCGTAGAAGGCGCTCTGCCCGCTCAGCCAGCCGAGCACGGCGAGCCCGAGGAGGCTCACCGCGATCGACAGTGCCAGGCGCTGGCGGACGTGCCGCAGGCGGAAGTGGCCGAGCTCGTGCGCCAGCACCGCTTCGACTTCCGGGTGACCGAGCCGCTCGAGCAGCGTGTCGAAGAATACGATGCGCTTGTGCCGGCCGATGCCGGTGAAGTAGGCATTGCCGTGGCTCGAGCGGCGCGAACTGTCGACCACGAAAACGCCCCGCGAGGCGAAACCGCAGCGGGTGAGCAACGCCTCGATGCGCGCCTTGAGCGCCTCGTCCCCGAGGGGGGAGAAGCGGTTGAAGAGCGGGGCGATGAACACCGGCCACGCCCAGGTCATGAGCAGCATGACCGCCAGCCACAGCCCGAAGGCCCACAGCCACCACCAGCGGCCGGCGCGCTCCATCAGCAGCAGCGTGGCGATGAGCAGCGGGCCGCCGATCACCACGGCGAGCGCGAGACGCTTGCCGAGGTCGGCCAGGAACAATGTCGGCGTGGTGCGATTGAAGCCAAAGCGCGCCTCGAGCCCGAAGGTGCGCCACGCCGCGAGCGGCAGGCTCGCCAGCTGCATCACCAGGGCGACGCTGGCGATCACGGCGGCGCCGAGCCACGGCTGGGCAAGTGCGCTGTGCCGCCACAGCGCATCGATCGCGGCGATGCCACCGCCGACCGTGAGCGCCAGGGTCAGTGCGGCATCGACCATGCTGCCGATCCGGCCGAAGCGCACCTTGGCGATGGTGTAGTCGGCCGCCTTGCCGTGCTCGGCGGCGGTGACGCTGCCGGCGAACGGCGGCGGCACGGTGTCGCGGTGCCGCGCGACCGCCGCCGCCTGGCGCTGCGACAGCCACAGCTCGAGGGCCGTGCCGGCGAGCACCAGGAGGACGAAGAGCGCGGTGAGTGAGTGCATGCGCAGGCAGTGTAGCGCTGTCGCTGCAGCGCGCCGCATCTTCAGGGGGCGAGGAAGCCCGAGCTCAGCAGGTCGGGGCGAAATTCGCGCACGACGCGGACATCGGGCCGGGTGGGGCGGCGGTCGATCCCGGGTGAGGGGATGCGTGCGAGCATGTCGCGGATGACGTTGAGCCGCGCCTGGTGCTTGTCGTCGGCGCGCACCACCATCCAGGGCGCCTGCGGCTGGTGGGTGCGCAGCAGCATGCTGTCGCGCGCGCGGCTGTAATCGCCCCAGTGCTTCTGGGCCGCCTCGTCGACCGGGCTGATCTTCCACTGCTTGAGCGGGTCACGGCGGCGGGCGCGCAGCCGGCGTGCCTGCTCGGTACGCGTGATGTCCAGGTAGTACTTGAGCAGGTAGATGCCTGAGCGCACCAGCATGCGCTCGAACGCCGGCGCGTCCTCGAGGAACGCCTGGTGCTGCTTGCGGGTACAGAACTTCATCACGAACTCGACGCCGGCGCGGTTGTACCAGCTGCGGTTGAACAGCACGATCTCCTGCGCGGCGGGCAGCTGGCCGGTGAAGCGCTGGAAGTACCACTCGCTCTCCTCGCGGTCGCTCGGCTTGCCAGGCGCGACCACCCGCACTTCGCGCGGGCTGAGGTGCTCGACGATGTGTTTGATGGTGCCGTCCTTGCCCGCCGCATCCCGGCCTTCGAGAATCACCAGCACCTTGTGACCGCGGGCGATCACGTGGCGGTGCAGCTTCACCAGCTCGATCTGCAGGCGGCGCAGCTCACGCGCGTACTTCTTCCGGCCGATCCTGGGAAGGGCGCGCGCGCCCGCGGGCGGATCTTTCTTGGCCATGGATACTCCGATCGTAGTGGCTGACCGCGCCCCGGCGCGGCGCGCACCCATTATTGGCAAGCGACGCTCACGGCCGCTACACCCTTGTCGATCGTCCGGGGGAGGTTCACGCTTGAGTCCCTGCTGGATCAGGAGACCGCCATGTCCAAACCCATGAGCAAGCCCGCGGTAGTGGTCACGAAGGACGGGCCGTATCTGGTCACGGGACGGGTGTCGCTCGCCCGGCAGACCATCGTCGTCGACCGCGAGGGCGGCTCCACCGAGTGGCGCGAGAGCCCAGCCTTCCCCGCGCAGGAGAGCTTCGCGCTGTGCCGCTGCGGTCATTCCGGCAACAAGCCGTTCTGCGACGGTACGCACAAGAAGATCGGCTTCGACGGCACCGAGACCGCGAGCCGCAAACCCTACCGCGAGCAGGCGCAGCTGATGGAGGGCCCCGCGCTCTCGCTCACCGACGCCGAGGTCCTCTGTGCCGGGGCGCGCTTCTGCGATCCCAACGGGCAGGTGTGGAATCAGGTCGGCCGGACCGATGAGGCGCGGGTGCGGGCGCTGTTCGTGCGGCAGGTCAACCACTGCCCCTCGGGTCGACTGGTGGCCTGGGAGCGCGCAACCGGCCAGCCGGTCGAGCACCCGCTGCCGGTGTCGATCGGCGTTATCGAGGATCCTTCCCAGGGGGTGAGTGGGCCCTTGTGGCTGCGCGGCGCGATCCCGGTGACCTCCGCCGACGGCTTCGCCTACGAAGTCCGCAACCGCGTCACGCTGTGCCGCTGCGGCGCCTCGAAGAACAAGCCCTTCTGCGACGGCTCGCACGCGGCGATCGGGTTTCGCGACACGCCGTGAGCGCAGCAGGCGCGCCCATGAGCATCTACGACCAGGACCTCGACAAGAATCCCGCCAACTACGTGCCGCTCTCGCCGGTGAGCTTCGTCGAGCGCACCGCCGAGGTGTTCGGCGACCTGCCGGCGGTGGTGCACGGCCGCCGCCGCTACCTGTGGCGCGAGACCCGTGAGCGCAGCGCGCGGCTGGCCGCCGCGCTGCGCGCGCTCGGCGTCGGACGCGGCAGCACCGTGAGCGTGATGCTGACCAACACGCCCGAGATGGTGGAGGTGCACTACGCCGTGCCGGCGCTCAACGCGGCGCTCAACACGCTCAACATCCGCCTCGACGCCAGGCTGCTTGCCTGGCAGATGCAGCACTGCGAGGCCACGGTGCTGATCACCGATGCGGAGTTCGCCCCCGTGATGCGGGCGGCACTGCAGATCCTGCGCGAACAGCATGGGCGCGCGCCGGCCGTGATCGATGTGTGCGACGGCGAGTACGCCGGGGCCGCGGCCCGACTCGGCGAGCACGAGTACGAGGCGCTGATCGCGGCCCACCCGCCGCTGCCGCGGCTCGAGGGTCCGCGGGATGAGTGGGACGCCATCGCGGTCTCCTACACCTCGGGCACCACCGGCAACCCCAAGGGCGTGGTCACGCACCACCGCGGCGCGTACCTCAATGCCGTGAGCAACGCCACGACCTGGGCCATGCCGCACTTTCCGACCTACCTGTGGACGCTGCCGATGTTTCACTGCAACGGCTGGTGCTTCCCGTGGACGGTGGCGCTGCTCGCCGGCACCCACGTCTGCCTGCGGCGGGTGGAGATCGGCGCGATCCTCGAGGCCATGCGCACGCACGGCGTGGATCACTACTGCGCCGCGCCGATCGTGCACAACCTGCTGATCGACGCCGATCCTGCCGCCCGGGCGGGAATCCGCCAGCGCGTGCGCGGAATGGTCGCGGCAGCGGCGCCACCGGCGGCGATGATCGAGGGGCTCGCGGCCATCGGTATCGATCTCACGCACGCCTACGGCCTCACCGAGACCTACGGCCCGGCGGCGACGGCCGCCAAACGCGCGCACTGGGCCGCCGAGAGCCTCGCGGAGCAGACGCGGCTCAACGGCCGCCAGGGCGTGCGCTACCAATTGCAGGAAGGCATGACCGTACTCGACCCGGCGAGCATGGTCGAGGTGCCCGCCGACGGCGAGACGCTCGGCGAGATCATGTTCCGGGGCAACATCGTGATGAAGGGCTATCTCAAGAATCGTGAGGCCACTGCGCAGGCCTTCGCCGGCGGCTGGTTCCATAGCGGGGATCTCGCCGTGCTCGAGAAGGATCGCTACGCGAAGATCAGGGACCGCAGCAAGGACGTCATCATCTCCGGCGGCGAGAACATCAGCTCGCTCGAGGTCGAGGACGCGCTCTACCGCCATCCCGCGGTGCGCACCTGCGCCGTGGTGGCGAGTCCCGACCCCAAGTGGGGCGAGACCCCGCTCGCCTTTGTCGAGCTCAAGCCCGGCGCGACGACCACGGCGGCCGAGCTGATCGCGCATTGCCGCGCGCACCTCGCCGCCTACAAGATCCCGCACGCCGTGCGCTTCGAGGAGATACCGAAGACCGCCACCGGCAAGATCCAGAAGTTCCTGCTGCGCGAGCGGGCGCGCTCGGCCAGTGCGATTGAATGACTGCGACCGCATGAGGAGGAGTGCCACATGAATGCCAGTGTGACCGCCACTGTCGAGCCGCTGGTCAGGCGCGAGCGCGATGCGCGCGGCGTCGTTACGCTCACGCTCAACCGCCCACAGGCCTTCAACGCGCTGTCCGAGGACATGCTGAGTGCGCTGCAGACCGAGCTCGACGCGCTCGCCGCGGATGAGCGTGCTCGCGTGCTGGTGGTCGCGGCGACCGGCAAGGCCTTCTGTGCCGGTCATGACCTGCGGGAAATGCGCGCGCAGCCCGCGCTGGCCTACTACCAGCGCCTGTTCGCCCAGTGCAGCCGCATGATGCTCACTCTGCGGGGTCTGCCCATTCCCGTGATCGCGCGTGTGCAGGGAGTGGCGGCGGCGGCAGGCTGCCAGCTGGTCGCGCAATGCGATCTCGCCGTGGCCTCCTGCGAGGCGCGCTTCGCCGTGAGCGGCGTCAACCTCGGACTGTTCTGCTCGACGCCCGCCGTGCCGCTGTCGCGCAACGTCCCCGCCAAGCAGGCCTTCGAGATGCTGGTGACGGGCGAGTTCATCGACGCCGAGGCGGCACTCGCGCGCGGTCTCGTCAACCGCGTTGCCCCGCCCGGGCGGCTCGATGCCGAGATCGACCGGCTGCTCGCGAGCATCCTCGCCAAGCCGCGCGTGGCGATCGCACTCGGCAAGGAGCTGTTCTACCGCCAGGCCGAGCTCGGCATCGAGGCTGCCTACGCGGCCGCGGGGCAGACGATGGCGTGCAACATGATGGAGGCGGCGGCGCTCGAGGGCGTACAGGCCTTCATCGAGAAACGTGCGCCGCGCTGGGCGCCCTGACGTCGGCAACCCCGATCCTACGGCGGATGAGAGTGCGCGAGCGGCACCCAGGGGGTCGAACTGCATCAAGAGTGCTAGCTGCGACAGCGGTTCTGCTGCCGTGGGTGCTTTGGCCCGGTGACGCGCCGCACTCGCAGAGCGCCGCCGCATCCGGCATGGCGCCCGTATCCGGCACGCCGCCCGCCTCCGATGCCGCGATCGCCTCCGATGCCGCGATCGCCTCCGACGTGGTGCTCAGCTCCGACGTCATGGTGGCGATGCGCGATGGCGTTCGGCTCGCCACCGACCTGTACCGGCCGGCGCGCGCCGGCCAGCCCCTCGAGGGCCGCTTCCCCGCGCTGCTGATGCGCACCCCCTACAGCAAGGAGGTGCGCGCCGGCTCGTTCGCCCGTTATTTCGCCGCCCGCGGCTACGTGGTCGTGGTACAGGACGTGCGCGGCCGTTACAGGTCCGAAGGGCACTGGCGACCGCTGTATGACGATGCTCACGACGGTTATGACACCACCGCATGGATCGGTCGGCAGCACTGGTCCGACGGGGGCATCGGCACGCTCGGCACCTCCTATGAGGGCGGGACGCAGCACGCGCTGGCGCTCGCCGACGCCCCCCACCTGAGGACGATGATCCCGCTGTTCTCCCTGTCCGATGTGAGCCGCTACGGCATCCACCACCACGGCGCCTTCGAGCTGCGCTGGTTCAACTGGGTGTTCTCCATGGGTGACCCGGGTGGTGAGCCCAACCTGGTCGCAGCGGCGCGGGCCGCCAGCGACCCGGCAGCCGCCCCGGCGCTCGCCGATCTCGTGCGCCGCGTGCCCGAGTACCTGCGCGCACTGCCGCTGCGGCCGGGCACCACGCCGCTGAAGTTCGCGCCCGACTACGAGACCTGGCTGGTGGCAGCCATGAGCCACAGCGGTGCCGATCCGACGCTCGCAGGCATGGGGGTCGAGGTCGCCGACCACCTGGATGGCTACGAGGACGTCCCGGTCTATCACGTGACCGGGTGGTACGACTCCTGGTCGCTGCAGGTCGC
The DNA here is from genome assembly GCA_035625615.1 of Steroidobacteraceae bacterium. GTDB lineage: Bacteria > Pseudomonadota > Gammaproteobacteria > Steroidobacterales > Steroidobacteraceae > 13-2-20CM-66-19. Next base: position 20,278 of record DASPPI010000022.1, read on the forward strand.
CAACCTCAACTACCCGGGCCTCGCTGCGCACCAGCACAGCCTCCAGCGACTGATCGTCGGGCCCTGGACGCACAGCCGGCCGAACCTGAGCTACGCGGGCGAGGCGCAGTTCACGCCCGATGCGGCGATCGACCTCAACGCCTTCGAGCTGCGCTGGTTCGATCACTGGCTGAAGGGCATCGACAACGGCGTCGAACGCGAGCCGCCGGTGCGGATCTACGTGATGGGCGGGGGCGATGCGCACAAGACCGCGGAAGGACGGGTATTCGTCGGCGGCCGCTGGCGCGAGGAGCGCGAGTGGCCCCTGGCGCGCGCCACGGCCACGCCGTACTTCCTGCACCCCGGCGGCGTGCTGTCCACCGAGGCTCCGGCCGCGCATGCGCCGCTGACCTACCGTTTCGATCCCAGGTCGCCGGTGCCGACGCTCGGCGGCAACATGTCCTCGCAGGGAGTGCTGTCGAGCGCCGGCGCGGCCGATCAGCGCTGCCGGCCGGATCTGTGGACCTGTGCGGACGGGACACCGCTCGCGACGCGCAACGATATCCTGGTGTTCCAGACGGCGCCGCTGCCGCGGGACCTCGAAGTGACCGGGCGTCTCATCGTGAAGCTGTGGGCCTCGTCCGATGCGCCCGATACCGATTTCACCGCCAAGCTGATCGACGTCTACCCGCCGAGCGCGGACTTTCCCGGCGGGATCGATCTCAACATCGGCGACGGCATCGTGCGCGCGCGCTATCGCAACGGGCCGGCCCGGGCGGAGATGCTCGAGCCCGGCAAGGCCTACGAGCTCACGATCGAGATGTACCCGACCTCGCTCGTGTTCCGCCGCGGGCATCGCATCCGCCTCGACATCTCGAGCAGCAACTTCCCGCGCTTCGACGTGAATCCCAACACCGGCGAGCCGCTGAACGACAACCGCCGCTGGCAGATCGCGCACAACAGCGTCTACCTCGATCCCGCGCATCCGTCGCGCATCCTGCTGCCGGTCATCGGCGCCGACACGCATTGAGGAGCGCGGCCGGCGCCGCATGACCTGCCGCGTGGCGCCCTCAGGTCACGACGCCCGCGAAGGAGTGATTCACGTCCATGCGTTGCGTGACCGGCGGCATCGGATACTTCAGGCCGCTGGCGCAGTTGAACAGCACCACCGCGTCCGTGGGCGCAATGCGCCCGCTGCGCGCCGCCTCGAGGTAAGCGGCATAGGTCGCCGCGCCCTCGGGACTCAGCAGCAGTCCGTCGGCCGCCGCGACGTGCGCCCGCGCCGACTCGATCGCCTCGTCCGCGACCGCCAGCGCGAAGCCGTGAGTCTCGCGCAGGGCCCGCAGGATCAGAAAGTCGCCGAGCGCGGCGGGCACGCGAATGCCCGCGGCGATCGTGTGGGCATTCTCCCAGGGCGCCGCCGTCTCCGCCCCGGAATCGAACGCGCGCACGATCGGCGCACAGCCGCTCGCCTGCACCGCCACGAGGCGCGGCAGGGGACCTGAGATCCACCCGAGCGCGTGCAGCTCCTGCCAGGCCTTCCACATGCCGATGAGTCCCGTGCCGCCGCCGGTCGGATAGAACACCACGTCGGGCAGCTGCCACCCGAGCTGCACGGCGAGCTCCAGTCCCATGGTCTTCTTGCCCTCGATGCGATAGGGCTCCTTGAGCGTCGACAGGTCGAACCAGTCGTATTGCGGCTTGCCGGCCGCGACCAGCCGGGCGCAATCGTTGATCAGCCCGTTCACCCGCCACACCTGCGCGCCCTCGAGCGCGATCTCGCTCAGATTTGTCTCGGGGGTGTCGTCGGGACAGAAGCAGAAGGCCGCGATGCCGGCCCTGGCGGCGTAGGCCGCGAGCGCGGCGCCGGCATTGCCGTTGGTGGGGATCGCCACGCGGCGCACGCCGTGGACACGCGCCATCGATACCGCGAGGCACAGGCCGCGGGCCTTGAACGACCCGGTGGGTAGCCGCCCCTCGTCCTTGACCAGCGCCGGCCGGAAGTGCGGCGGGCGCTGGCTGTTGGAGAGCGGCACGAGCGGTGTCTCGATTTCACCCAGACTGACAATCGCCGCTGCCTCCGGGACCGGCAGCAGCTCGTGCCAGCGCCACAGCCCCGGTGGGCGCGCCTCGATCTGCACGCGCGTCAGCTCGCGCCGCAGCGCGGCGAGATCGTAGCGGACGAGCAGCGGCTTGCCCGCCGCCGACAGTCCGTGGAGCCGGGCGATGTCGTGACGCTGCGCGGTGAGACTGCACTCGAGGTGGGTCGCGTAGGAATAGCGCATGGGTCCTCCGCCTTCGGGCATGCGCGACGGCTGCGCAGAGTCGACCGAAGATCGCTCGCGTTGTGATACAACGGCGCGATGACCGCCGAGCCGCCGCGCGGCACGCAGCCGCAACTGATTCGCGCCATCGGCCGCTGGAGCATGGTAGCACTCGTGCTCAACAGCATTATCGGCAGCGGGATCTTCGGGTTGCCCTCGGCGGTTGCGGGGCTCGTTGGAGGCGCGAGCCCGCTCGCGGTGCTGCTCGCCGGCTTAGGGATGGCGGTGATCGTCGCCTGCTACGCCGAGGTGGCCTCGCAGTTCACCGAGACCGGAGGCACCTACCTTTATATTCAGCGGGCGTTCGGCCGGCTGCTTGGCCTGCAGGTCGGCTGGCTCACGCTGCTCGCCCGGCTCACGGCGTGCGCGGCCGCCGCGAACCTGCTGGTTGCATATCTCGGGGAGTTCTGGGCCGAGGCAACCCTACCGCTAGCGAGGCTGGCGGTCATCACCGCTTTGGTAGGTCTTCTGGCGGCGGTCAACTATCGCGGCGTGGGGGCGGGCACCCTGATGAGCAATGCCACGGCGGTCGCGAAGCTGCTGGCGCTCGGCGTGGTGTGCGTGGCGGGTGTCATCTGGCTGAGCGCTCATCCGGCCGCGAGTGCCTTCAGCGCGCATCCGGTGGCGGCAACCCCGCGCGACTGGCTCAAGGCCATGCTGCTGCTGCTGTTTGTTTACGGTGGTCACGAGGCCGCCCTCAATCCGATGGGGGAGGCCAGGAATCCGCGGCAGGATGCCGCGTTCGCACTGTTCGTGGCGCTCGGCGTACTCACCGCGCTGCTGTTCGCGCTGCAGCTCATCGTGGTCGGCGTGCTCGCGGACCCGGCGCACAGCGTGCGTCCGCTCGCGGATGCGGCGCGGGTCATCATGGGAAACCCCGGGGCCGCGTTCGTTTCCGTCGGCGCGCTGGTGTCAGTCTACGGGTATCTCAGCGCCAACATGCTGACCGTGCCGCGCAGCATGTTCGCACTCGCCGAGCGCGGCGACTTCCCGGCGGTGTTCGGCGCGGTGCATCCGCGCCTGCGCACCCCGTACGTCTCGATCGTCGTGTTTGCGCTGCTGGTGTGGGTGTTCGCCCAGTTCGCGAGCTTCGCGTGGAACGTGACACTCTCGGCCGTCGCACGGCTCTTCTACTACGGCGCGGTGTGCGCCGCGG
>DASPPI010000023.1:0-4403 GCA_035625615.1 Steroidobacteraceae bacterium
TCCCAGGCGCGCATCATGGCGGTCGAAATGTTCCGCGGCCCCGACCACATGGCGAGCCGCAGCGGCTTTTTCATGGCGGCGGCGCCTGCGCGATGTCGCGCTCGATCAGTTGCAGGTAGAGCTGCTGCAGCCGCTCGACCATCGGGCCCCGGCCCGCGCTGATATGGCGGCCGTCGATCTCGGTCACCGGAGCAATGCCGGCGTAAGTGCCGGTCACAAACGCCTCCTCCGCAGCGTATGCCTCGGTCAGACTGAAGCTCTTCTCGAAGGCTGCAATGCCGTTCTCGCGGCACAGCCGCAGCACGTTGGCGCGCGTGATCCCGGCGAGGCAGTAGGTGCCGGTCGAGGTCCAGACTTCGCCGTGCCGCACTATGAAGAAGTGCGTGGAGTTGCAGGTGGCGACGAAACCGTGCGGATCGAGCATGAGTGCCTCGTCGGCGCCCGCTTTGGTGGCCTGGATGCAGGCGGTGATGCAATTGAGCTTGGAATGCGAGTTGAGCTTCGGGTCCTGCACGTCCGGGGCGCCGCGCCGCACGTGCACGGTGAACAGCCGCACCCCCTGGGTCAGGACTTCGGGCCGCGGCCGTTTGTATTCCGGAATGATCACCACGGTCGCCGGACCGATGCAGGCCCGCGGATCCTGGTACGGCGTGCGCTTGAGGCCGCGCGTCACCATGAGCCGGATGTGAACGCCTTCGCTCATCGTGTTGACCGATAGCGTCTGGTAGAGCGCCGCCGTGAGCGCCCGGCGGTCCATGCCGATGTCCAGATCGATCGCCTTGGCGGCCTCGTACAGCCGATCGAGGTGGGCGGCGAGAAAGGCGATGCGGCCGCGGTGCACGCGCAGCCCCTCCCACACGCCGTCGCCGAGGATGAATCCCGAATCGAATACCGATATCACCGCCTGCTCGCGCGGCCGCAAGACGCCGTTCACGTAGATCAGGATGTCGCGATTGCGTGGATCGTCGCTGGCGTGATGCGTGCCCGTGGTCATGACCCCTCACCCTGGCTGTGACGCGGCAGCGCGGATTCTAGCGCGGGACTGAAGGTCTTCGCGGCGCGCCGTCCGCGATGCGCCGCGTTCGGCTGGCGGCCCGCAGACGTTTGATCTTGGCTGCGACCCCTGCTCTACTGCATCGATGCCCGGCATAAAGGGTATGCACCTGCTGCTCGCCACGCTCGTTGCCATGGCGCTCTGGTTCAGCCGGCGTTGGTGGCTGCTCGAGCGCAGGCGCGACCGGGCCAGCGGGCTGCGCCCGACAGATGTGGTAACGGGCTTCGTGACGGAACTGGCGCTGCTCAGCGCCGCAACACTCCTGCTCGGGAGGAATCTCGGCTGGTTGCCGGCCGCCGAGGGCGCCGCCCTGGGTCTGCACGGCGGCCGGCTGGTGTTCGCCGTGTGCGTCAATGGCCTCTTGGGCGCACTGATGATGCTCGGCGTCGGACTGTACGCGCCGTGCCTGATCCTCGTGACGCTGCTCGGGATGAATCCGCTGGCGGCCTTCCCGATCATGATGGGCTCCTGTGCACTGCTGATGCCGGTCGGCGGCGTGCGCTTTGTGCGCGCCGGGCGCTACAGCGTGGGCGCAGCGCTCGGACTGACGCTGGGAGGCATCCCCGGTGTGCTGTGTGCCGCCTTCATCGTGCGGTCGCTGTCCATCGAGTGGCTGCGCTGGCTGGTGGTGGTCGTGGTGATCTACGCGGCGCTTCTGATGCTGCTCTCGGCGGCACGCACCCCGGCAGTCGCCGACGCGTGAACCTATCCGCCACCCTGCCGATTCCCTACATCGCACCCATGCACGAGAACGCCAACGATCCCGCGGACGCCCCCGCCGCACTGACCTACCCGCTCGGCTCGGCCCCGCCCCCCGGGCAGGCCCTGGCGGTTGCCCAGGGCGTGATGTGGCTGCGCATGCCGCTGCCGGTGGCCGGTCTCAACCACATCAATGTCTGGGCACTCGAGGATGGCGCGGGCTGGACGCTCATCGACACCGGCATGCAGACGGCGGACACCACCACGCACTGGCAGAGTGCCTTCGCCGACGCGCTGCAGCGGCGCCCGGTGATGCGGGTCATCTGCACGCACATGCACCCCGATCACATCGGCATGGCCGGCTGGCTGACGCGGCACTACGACTGCCGGCTGTGGACTACGCGCCTCGAGTACGTGACCTGCCGCATGCTGGTGGCCGACACGGGACGCGAGGCGCCGCTCGATGGTCTGCGCTTCTACCGCGCCGCCGGCTGGGATGAGGACGCGCTCGAGCATTACCGGGCCCGCTTCGGCGGTTTCGGTAAGGCCGTGTACACGCTGCCGGACAGCTATCGACGCGTCGTCGACGCGGAACAGCTCGCCATCGGCGGCCGCACCTGGCACGCGGTGGTCGGTCGCGGCCACTCACCGGAGCATCTGTGCCTGCATTGCCCGGAGCTCGCGGTGTTGATTTCCGGCGATCAGGTGCTGCCGCGGATCACTTCCAACGTCTCGGTGTTTCCGACCGAGCCGGACGCCAATCCGCTCGCCGAATGGCTCGAATCGCTCGCTGCCATCCAGGAGCGGGTGCCGGACGACGTTCTGGTCCTGCCCTCGCACAACGAGCCTTTTCGTGGCCTGCACGCGCGGCTCACCGCGCTCATCACCGGCCACGAGCGCCGCCTCGCGCGCCTGCAGGAACTGCTGGCGGCGCCAAAGCGCGCGGTGGATCTGTTTGGCGTGTTGTTTCGCCGCGGTGTCAGCCTGGACATGCTCGGCATGGCCACCGGCGAGAGCATCGCCCACCTCAATTGCCTCATCGGCCGCAACCTCGCCGCTCGCGAACTCGACGCAGCGGGCGTCGCCTGGTACCGCCGCCGCTGATGCCCCCGGCGCCCGAAGAGCGGGCGCCAAGGCGGTGCGTCCCGTAATATTCGCGCATGCCGGATCCCCTGACGACCCTTGCCGAGCAATCGGACTTTCGCCGCACCGGCCGCACCGATGAGGTGACACGCCTGTGCGCCGCGTTCGCGGCTGCCTGGCCGGCGGCCGTGCGCGACATCGAATACGGCCGCTCGGCGCAGGGCCGGCCGATGCGCGCCCTCATCGTCTCGCGTGCCGATCCGCGCCAGGTGCCGCTGCTCATGCTGCAGGGTGGTATCCATCCGGGCGAGAGCGACGGCAAGGACGCAGGCTTCATTGCCCTGCGCGAGCTGCTCGCCGAGACGGCGACTCCGGCCGTGCTCGAGCGCATCGCGATCCTGTTCGTGCCGGCGTTCAACGTCGACGGACACGAGCGCTTCGGCCGCTGGAACCGGCCGAACCAGAATGGACCGGAGGAGACCGGCTGGCGCACGACGGCGCAGAATCTCAATCTCAACCGCGACTACAGCAAGGCGGATGCCCCCGAGATGCGCGCGATGCTCGCGCTGATCGGCGCATGGGATCCGTTGGTGTGCGCCGACCTGCACGTCACCGATGGTGCGGACTTCGAGCCCGACATCTCGCTGCAGGCCGAGCCGATCAACCAGGGAGATGCCAGGCTCTACCCGGCGGGGCGCGAACTGCGCGATGCGCTCATTGCGAAGCTCGCCGCGCAGGGCTCAACGCCACTGCCCTTCTATCCCGACCTCGCGAAAACCGACGATCCCGCCTCCGGGTTCCTGCTCACGGTGTACTCGCCGCGCTTCTCGACCGGCTATTTTCCTCAACGCAATCGCTTCACCGTGCTGGTCGAGACCCATTCGTGGAAGGACTACGCCACGCGCGTGCGCGTCACCCGCAACACCATCATCGGCCTGGCGCAGCTGCTCGCGCAGCATGGCGAGCGCTGGCGCGAGTTGACGCGACAGGCGGACGCGGCGGCCCGCTGGCTGGGTGGCGCAGAAGTGGTGCTCGACTACAGCTCCGGCTGGCGCGAGCCTGCGGGCGGCGGCCGGACCGACGGCCCGGGCGCGGGCGGCACGGAGCTGATCGATTTCCAGGGCTACGCCTATACCCGTGAGACCTCGTCCATCTCCGGCGAGCCCGTGACCGTCTATGACCCGAAGCGCCCCGAGATCTGGCGCGTGCCGTTCCGCGATCGGGTCTCGCCCTCACTCGTGGTGCAGGCGCCGCGCGGCGGCTACCTGGTCGCGAGCGCCTGGGCGGCGGATATCGGCGCGCGGCTCGCGTTTCACGGCATCAGCTTCGAGCCCGTGCACCAGGGCAGCTCGGGGGTGCGCGTCGAGGTCTTTCGTGCTGGTGAGGCGCAGTTCACCCACGCTCCCTTCGAGGGACGCATGCGTGTGCGGCTCAGCGGCGACTGGCAGCGCGAGAGCCAGGACATCGCTGCCGGGTCATTGTTCGTGCCCATCGCGCAGCCGCTGGCACGCCTGGTGATGCACCTGCTCGAGCCGCGGGCGCCGGATTCGTTCGCGTCGTGGGGCTT
>DASPPI010000024.1:0-2598 GCA_035625615.1 Steroidobacteraceae bacterium
CCGCGAGCGGCAGCAGATAGCGTACGTCGTCGAGCGCGTACTCGATCTGCTCGGGCGACAGCGGGCGGCGTGACCAGTCGGTACGGGTGTGCGACTTGGCGAGCTCGACGCCGAGCAGCCGGCGCACCAGCTCGGCATAGCCGACCTGCGCGGGAAATCCGCTGAGGCTGGCGGCGATCTGGGTATCGAACACCGGGCGCGTCAGCCCGGCGATGGGCCACAGCACTTCCAGGTCCTGCCGCGAGGCATGCATCACCTTGAGCACCGCGGGGGCGGCCAGCAGGCCGCCCAGGGAGCCAAGATCGCCGAGCGTCAGCGGGTCGATGCACACCGCCTCGTCCGGCACCGCGACCTGCACCAGGCACAGCTGTGCCCGATAGGTGCGCTCGCGCAGGAACTCGGTGTCCAGGCCGATGCGCGCTTGTGTAGCGAGACGAGCGGTGAGCCCGGCCAGCGCCGGCGCTGTGGTGACTATGGGCTGCAAACGGAGTGTGCGGATGATCTGTACAATCGAGCGCGCCCATTATGCGAGGCTCGCGGCGGTACCGAAAGACATGACGGAGATCATCCGGCTCTTTACGCAGATCGCCGTGCTGCGCCGGGGACCGCAGGACCTGCCGGCCTCGCTGCCGCTGCTGGTGCTGACGCTGTTCGGCTACCTGTGCGTGAACTTCCTGGTGAGCAGCGCATTGCCGCCAGACGATCACTGGCGCGGACCGCTGCTGGCCGACACCGTGTTCGTGCTCGTCTGGTACAGCGCGCTGCTGAAACTGCTCGGACGGCCGGAACGCATCCTGCAGACCGTGACCGCCGTGTTCGGGCTCCAGGCGGTGCTGTCGCCGCTGCTGATCGCCTCCGAATGGCTCATGCGGCGCTTCGGCGAGGACGCCACCTGGCAGGTGGCGGTCACCTGCCTCGGCCTGCTGCTGCTGGCGTGGCTGATCGCGGCCAACAGCCACGTGGTGAAGGCGGCGCTGGAGTGGTCCGGCTCGGCGAGCGTCGCGCTGGTGATCCTGCAGATGCTCGCCGGTTGGCTGGTGGTGTTCGCCCTGTTTTTCCCCGTGAAGAGCTGAAGTCCCCGGCGATGCACGTCCACATCCTCGGCATCTGCGGCACTTTCATGGGTGGCGTGGCTGCCATCGCCCGCGCCGCGGGCTTCACCGTCACCGGCTCGGATCGCGACGTCTACCCGCCGATGAGCACGCAGCTCGCAGCGCTCGGCGTCACCGTAACCGAGGGCTTCGAGGCCGCGCAGCTCGAGCCGGCACCGGACATGGTGGTGGTCGGCAACGTCATGACACGCGGCCAGCCGGTGATCGAAGCGCTGCTCGAGAGCCGGCTGCCGTACGCTTCCGGGCCCGAGTGGCTGGCGCGCGCGGTGCTGAGGGACCGCTGGGTGCTCGCGGTGGCCGGTACGCACGGCAAGACCACGACCGCATCGCTGCTGGCCTGGATACTCGAGCACGCCGGCCGCCAGCCCGGGTTTCTCATCGGCGGCGTGCCGGCCAACTTCGGCCTGAGCGCGCGCCTCGGCGCCGGGCCGTTGTTCGTCATCGAGGCGGATGAATACGACACCGCGTTCTTCGACAAGCGCGCCAAGTTCGTGCACTACCACCCACGCACCGTGATCCTCAACAACCTCGAATACGACCACGCCGACATCTACCCGGACGTGACGGCCATCCAGCGGCAGTTTCATCACCTGGTGCGCATCGTGCCCGGCAGCGGACGCATCGTCTGGAACGCTGCGGATCCGCGGCTGCAGGAAACGCTCGCGCTGGGATGCTGGACACCGCTCGAGGGTTTTGCGCGCGAGCCGCACCCGCAGGCGCGCTGGAGCGCGCGCGCGGCGGCCGGCGCCGCGGACTTCTCGCGCTTCGAAGTCCTCGAAGACGGCCGGCTGCGCGGCAGCGTCGAGTGGCCGCTGATCGGCGCCCACAACATGGAGAACGCGCTGGCCGCCATCGCCGCCGCGAGCCACGCCGGCGTCGACGTGCCGCAATCGCTCGCGGCGCTGCGGGAATTCACGGGCATCGCACGCCGCCTGCAGCTGCGCGGCGAGGTGAACGGCGTGCGCGTCTACGACGACTTCGCGCACCATCCGACCGCGATCGCGACCACCATCGACGGCCTGCGGCGGCGAGCCGGGGCAGCGCGCATCCTAGCGGTCCTCGAGCCGCGCTCGCATACCATGCGTATGGGCGTGCATCGGCACACGCTGGCTCCGGCGCTCGCCGGCGCGGACCAGGTGTGGCTCTACACGCCGCCGGACCTGGGCTGGGACACGGCGGCCGTGCTCGGTGCGCTCGACGGCCGCGGCCATGCGAGCCGGGACGTCGATGAGCTGGCACGCGAGCTGGCCGCGGCCGCGCGACCCGGCGATCAGGTGCTCATCATGAGTAACGGCGGCTTCGGCGGCCTGCACGGCAAGCTGCTCGCCGCGCTGCAGGGGACGGCGCCGCGCGCATGAGCCCGAGCGAGTTGCCGCTGTTTCCGCTCGGCACGGTGTTGTTTCCGGGCGGGCCCCTGAGCCTGCGCATCTTCGAGCCGCGCTATCTCGACATGGTGCGGCGCTGTCTCAGGGAGCAGCGCGCGTTC
>DASPPI010000025.1:0-8493 GCA_035625615.1 Steroidobacteraceae bacterium
GGCTACCGCATGCGCCTCGACACCCGCGTCTCGCGCGCCACGCGCGTGGAGGTGGTGACCGAGGGCGTGCTGACGCGGCTGCTGCAGAACGACCCGGCGCTTGAGGGCGTCGCGGCGGTCATCTTCGACGAGTTCCACGAGCGCAGCCTCGAGGCGGACCTGGGGCTGGCGCTCGCCCTCGATGCGCGCGCCACCCTCGCGCCGGGGCTGCGCCTGCTGGTGATGTCGGCGACACTCGATGGGGCGGCGGTGGCGCAGCTGCTCGGCGATGCGCCGCTCATCGGCGCCCCGGGTGAGGCTTTCCCGGTCGAGACACGCTACGCCGGCAGCGGCCTGCCGGCGCTGCCGCCGCCGCCGGGGATACGCGGGCCGCAGCTCGCCGGATTCATCGCGCCGCTGGTCACGCGCGCGCTGCGCGAGGAGCCCGGCGATGTGCTGGTGTTCCTGCCGGGCGCGCGCGAGATCCGCCGGGTGCAGACGCGGCTGGCGCAGGCACCGGCGGCCGCGGGCGTCGCGCTCCTGCCGCTCTACGGCGAGCTGTCGGCCGCGGAGCAGGACGCGGCGCTCGCGCCCGCCGCTCGTGGCGCACGCAAGGTGGTGCTGGCCACCAACATCGCCGAGACCAGCCTCACGATCCCTGGCGTGCGCGTGGTGGTCGACGCCGGCCTCATGCGCCGCGCCCGCTTCGACCCGGTGACCGGCATGAGCCGCCTCGAGACCCAGCGCATCTCGCGTGCCTCGGCGCAGCAGCGCCAGGGCCGGGCGGGCCGGACACAGCCCGGAGTGTGTTATCGCGCCTGGAGCGAGGGCGCGCAGGCGGCATTGACGGCCTTCACGCCGCCGGAGATCAGCGAGGCGGATCTCGCGCCGCTCGCGCTCGAGCTGGCGAGCTGGGGGGTGCGCGATGCGGGCGAGCTGCGCTGGCTCGATGCGCCGCCGGCGGCGATGCTCTCGAGTGCGCGCGATCTGCTCGGGCGCCTCGGGGCGCTGGATGCGGTCGGGCGCATCAGCGCGCACGGGCGCGAGATGGCGCGCCTGGGCGTGCATCCGCGCCTGGCCCATATGCTGCTGCAGGCGCGCGCGCTGCATGCAGTACCGCTGGCCGCGCAGCTGGCCGCGCTGCTGTCGGAACGCGACCTGCTGCGCGGCAGCGGCGCGCAGGACGCGGACATCCGCCTGCGTCTCGATCTCCTGCGGGGTTCGGACAGCCTGCCGGGCGCCGATCGCGCCGCGCTGCAGCGGGCGCGCCGCGCCGCAGCTGATCTCGAACGGCTGGCTGCGGGGGCCGCCTCAGGAGCGGCCCAGGGCGGCGCGCGCCAGGCGGGCGCGGGCGTCGAGGCCGGCGTGCTGCTGGCGTTCGCCTATCCGGATCGCATCGGCCGCCGGCGTGCGGCCGGCGCCGGGCGCTTCACGCTCGCCAACGGCCGCGGGGCTGCATTCGCCGAGCCGCACACGCTGGCCCGCCACGAGCTCATCGTCGCCGTGGACCTCGACGACAGCGAGCGCGATGCGCGCATCCTGCTCGCAGCGCCGCTCGAGCGCAGCGCGCTGCTCGCGCACTTCGCCGACCACATCCGTGCGCGCGAGTCGGTGGAATGGAGCTCGCGCGAGCAGGCGGTGCTCGCGCGCCGCACCGTGGAGCTCGATGCGATCGTCCTGGAGGAGAAGCCGCTGGCGCAGGTGCCGGCGGAGGCGGCGCGCGCGGCGATGCTGGTGGGCGTGCGCGAGCTCGGCATCGCGGCGCTGCCCTGGAACCGCGAGGCGCACGACTACCAAGCGCGCATCGAGTTCGTACGCCGCGCGCTCAGCGAGGCGCCGGCTGCGCAGGCTGACTGGCCGCAGCTCTCGGACGAGGTTCTGCTCGCGACGCTCGAGAGCTGGCTCGCGCCCTGGCTGGAGGGCGTCACGCGCCGCGAGCACCTCGCGGGCGTGCCGCTCGGCGAAGCGCTGCGCGCCCAGCTCAGCATCAAGCAGCAGCGCGAGCTGGCCGAGTGGGCGCCGACGCACCTGACGCTGCCAGGCGGCGCGCGGGTGCGCGTCGACTATCTCGATGACAGCGCACCGCTGGTGTCGGTGCGGCTGCAGGAGGTGTTCGGGCTCGGCGCGACTCCGCGCCTCGGCCGTGGCAGCGTGCCGGTCACTTTCCGGCTGCTTTCCCCGGCGCAGCGCCCGGTGCAGGTGACCCGCGATCTCGAGAGCTTCTGGCGCGGCGCATATGCGCAGGTGCGCAAGGACCTGCGCGGCCGCTATCCGAAGCACTACTGGCCGGAGAATCCCCTCGAGGCGCAACCCACACGCGGCGGGCGCCGCCCGCCGCGCCAGCCGTGACGCTGCGCCGGCGGCGCGCTGCACCACGCGGCGGCGGGCGGGGCACGACGGTTTGTCACGAGACTCCGCGATTCGCGCCGGCCGCCGCCGGGGAGGCCGCAGCGCCGCTGCGAGCGAACCAGCGCTCGAGCCAGTGATCGATGGACAGGACGCCGGGACCGGCGATGGCGAGCCACAGGAACAGCGCCAGGTACTCGAACTCGTCGAAGCCGAGCAGCGTCTCGAGCGAGTCGACATCGGCCCACTTCGCCGAGCGGATGGCCACGATCATGGTGACCCCGAGTGCGCCGGCGGAGATGCGCGTCAGCAAACCGACCAGCAGGAACAGTCCTCCGAAGAGTTCGACGCCCGCCACGAACGGCGCCAGCAGCTGCGGCGCGGGGATACCCCAGCCGACGAAGTTCTCGGTCACCTGCGGCAGATTCGTGAGCTTGCCCCAGCCGCTCCACAGGAACACCCAGCCGACGGTGATGCGGGCGAACAGCGGCGCCAGCCAGCCGAGATGCCCGGCGACGCGCCGGGGCCAGTCGATGAGCCATTGGACGAGGAACTTCACGGTTACTCCTGCGGGTGGGAAACAGCTGGCCGAGCAGACCGGGCAGTCCGGCGCGATATTGCCGGAGCCGCGGCCGGACATGCGTATAATCGCCGCCTCCGGCGAACGCAGCCATGCGCAATTCGCAGCCTGAATCCCCGGTCTCCTCAATTAGCGAGCGGCTGCCCGGAAGCGACGCGCGGGCGGCGTTCAGCCAACTGCTCGAGTCGCTGCGCCCGGACCTGCTGCGCTTCGCGCACTGGCTCGCGCGCGACCGGGCGATCGCGGAGGACATCGTGCAGGAGTCGCTGCTGCGGGCCTGGCGATCCCGGGATGCCCTGAAGGACTCCGGTGCGGCGCGCGCGTGGTTGCTGACCATCGTGCGTCGCGAGCACGCGCGCCTGTTCGAGCGCAAGCGCCTTGAGCTGGTATCGCTCGAGGAAGTCGCCGAGACTCAGGCGGGCCCGAGGCTGACGCAGCCCGATGGCGACCTGTTCACGCTGCGTCGTGCGATCATGAGATTACCGATCGAGTATCGCGAACCCCTCGTCCTGCAGGTCCTCGGCGGATTCTCCACCGAGGAGATCGCGCGCGAGCTGGCCCTTTCCCCGACCGCGGTGCTGACGCGCCTGTTCCGCGCGCGCAACAAGCTGCGCGTGATCTGCGGCATGGCGGCGGTACCCGATGTGGCCGGCGGCGAGGCCGCCTCATGACCTGCGACGACGCGCGGCTCCTGATCGGGGCGGAGCCCGGCGCGGGCAGCCCCGCTCTCGAGGAGCATCTGCTCGTGTGCCCGTCCTGCCGGCAGTTCCGGGAGGAGATGCGCGCCCTCGACGGCGACATCCGCCGGGCGCTGGAGCGTGCGCCGGAAGGGCTGCCGGCCCGCACGCGCCGGCCGCCGGCTCCGTGGCGACAGTGGGCGCTGGCCGCGAGCATGGCGCTCGCGGTGTTCGCGGTGCTGGCCGTGTGGGCGCTGCGGCCGAGCGACACGCTGGCCCACGCCGTGGTGGCGCACGTGCAGGCCGAGCCGGAGAGCTGGCTGACCACGCAGCACGTGGATGCCCGGGCCATCGAGGCGGCGCTGCGCGGTGCGGGCGTCGAGCTCGACATCACCTCCGACCGGATCCGCTACGCGCAGAGCTGCTGGTTCCGCGGGCACTACGTGCCGCATCTGGTCGTGGAGACCTCACAGGGCGCGGCCACGGTGATGATCCTGCGGCACGAGCAGGTGAGCGGCCGCCGCACCTTCCACGAGGCGGGCATGAGCGGCGTCATCGTGCCGGCGGGCGTGGGCAGCATTGCCGTGCTCACCCGCGGCGGCGGCAACGTCGAGCAGATCGCCGGGCAGATGCAGCAGGACGTGCGCTGGCTGCCGCACACGTCCTGAGGCATCAGGATTCAGGTGCGGCCGCGGCGGCCAGCGGCAACGTGAGTCGGCTGGCACGGCGGCGGTCGTGGAAGATGCGGATGTGGGCGACCCGCGCGTCCGCCGGGTTCTCGTAGCCGATGCGTCCGCCGGTGTTGTAGTTCTTCTGGTAGCGGGGAGAGTTGAGCGGGGCGAGCACCAGACGCAGCCGGGCTCCCGCCGGAATCCGCCAGGCGACCCAGTGGAACTCGAACGGGATGTGCACCGTCTCCCCGGGCGTGAGCAGCTCCTGGCGGAACGGCCCGTCGCGGAAGCGAGCGCGGCGCAGGTCCTCGCCCAGCTGCACGGTGGAGCCATCGGGCCCGATCAGCATCACCTCGGCCCACAGATCGAAGTCGGGGACGTCCGCTGCGCACGCCAGGTCGAGCCGTATGTGCCCGGCGATCTCCGTATCCTTCGCGAACGGCTCGGAGTGAAACACCAGGGCGCGCTTCTGCAACGCGCGAAACTGGCTCGTGAGGCCCTCGTCCGCAACGTACCTCGCGACCTCCAGCTCCGGAAGCTCGTGCGGGTCACTCACCATCTGCGCCGGCGGCTCGGCACCCGGTGGCTGCGGGCTCAGCCGGCCGGAGTGAAACACGTCCGCCGGTGTTCCCTCGGGTGCGGAGAGGTGCAGCACCAGGTCGCGGCCCGAGACGGCGGCCAGCGAGCCGCCGTAGCGCCATTCGTCGGCGCCCATCATGAAGTAGGCGACACGGTCGCGGAAGAACGGCGGCAGCGCGCCGCGCCCGAGCGCCCAGTCGTACCAGTCCAGATGCAGCTTCTTCATGTCGATGACCGCGGCGTCGGGAATGGGCAGGCCCTCGATGTCCTTGACCGGCGCCTGCGTCCCGCCGTGGTCCCAGGGGCCGATCACCAGGTAGTGTTTCGCCACGGCGGCGGCGGGTGCGTGCGCCACATGATTGCGGTAGTAGCGCAGCGCGCCCGGCTGGTCGTCGTCGAAGAAGCCGGTGGCGGTCAGCACCGGGAAGTCCATGGCGGCGTAATCCGGCGGCTGCGGCTCGGCTGCGAGGTTGAAGGCCTCGTCGCCGACGTGATCGAGCCACGCCGTCATCGTCGGCACCCGGCGGCCGTCCTCCATCATCCACCAGTCGTCGGCGGCGATGCCTTCCGCGCGATCCAGCTCGCCGAACGGGCGCTGCGCGGCGTACTGCTCGAGCATCTTGCCGAACCAGTAGTCCTGGGCTGCGATGAAGGCGGGATTGAGAGTGCGGCCGGAGGTATATCCCAAGATCACCGCCGTCCAGGCCTGTGGGATGCCGTTGGTGTTGGGGACGTCCCACCCCGGGTAGATGGGCACGTAGGGCGCGATCGCCGCGAGGTGCGGCGGATGCTGCGCGGCCGTGCGCCATTGCGTCATGCCGACGTAGGAGCCGCCGTACATGGCCACCTGGCCGTTGCTCCAGGGCTGCCGCGCGATCCACTCGACGACGTCGTAGCCGTCGCGGCCCACCTGCAGGCCGAGGTTATCGCTCTTCACCCCCCCGGAGCGGCCGCGGCCGCGCACGTACACCTGCACGAAAACGTAGCCGTGGCGCGCGAAATACGGCGGCTCGCCGCGGCGGCTGCCGTCGATGTCGTACTGCGTCAGCGTCAGGATCGCCGGCGCCGGGGCTTTCAGGTCCGACGGCCGGGAGATCCACGCTTCCAGCTCGACGCCATCCCGCATCGGGATCATGCGGCTGAGCTCGATGTCATAGCCCGGCCCGGTCCCGGGCGTCGCCGCCGGTGCCGCGGCCGCAGCCGCCGCTGCCGCCAGCGTCAGCATGCCCGCAGCGACGCGTGCGGCGCGGTGTGTGCCCGGCCGCACCCCCGCTGTCCGCGCGCGCCGCCCGGATACCGTCGGAGTCTCCGGCTTCATGTGATACGCACTCCTCATCCGATTCCCGGCGCCTAGCGCCACGGAGCGCCGCGCACGGCCGGGCGCTGCAGTTTACACACGTCAGGTGGACTCTCCTTCAGGGCGTGCGCGGCGTGCGCCGGCGGATTCCTGCGGCCACGGCGATCGCGGGTTTGATTGCAGCGCAGCGCACGCATACCCTCTGCCCTGACCGCAGGCATCCTAGGAACGCTTTCCCACATGATGCGCATTCCCGGGCCGAGCTTCGCCGCCGCCGTGCTGTTGCTGGCCGGCTGCTCGACCTCCTCGCACGTCCTGATCGGCACCCCGCGCGCGCCGATCTCCCCCGAGAGCGTCAGGGTGTACCTGCAGCCGCCGCCGCATTACGAGCAGATCGCAACGATCACCGGCACCAGTCAGGGATCGCTGGCCCTCACCAGCCAGCAGAACATGGACAAGGCGATCGAGCGGATGAAAGAGGAAGCCGCGAAGCTCGGCGCCAACGGCATCCTGTTGCAGGGGGTCCAGGATATGCAGTCGGGCTCCGTCGGTACCGGGGTCGGCAACTCGAGCTACAGCGGCAACAGCGCCGTCGGCGTCGGGGTCGGTGGATCGTTCGGGCTCTACAGCAAGGCCGCGAACGGCATCGCGATCTACGTGCCGCCGGAGTGAGGCCCGCGGCCCGACCCGCGCAACGGACGCGATGACCAGACCATCGGACTGCGCCGGCGCCCTGTCGCCGATCGTCATCCGGCTCGGGGCGCTCGGCGACATGATCAACCTCACCGCCCTGCTGCAGCTGCTGCATCGCCGCTTCGGCAGACCGTGCGTCGTCATCGGAGCCGGGCCTTGGTGCGAGCCGGTCTATCGCGGCAGCCCCGATGTCGAGAAGACCTGGGTGCTCGACCGCCACTGGCCGCTGCTGCTCACGGCGACCGGGTGGCGTGTCAGGTCGGCGCTGCGCCGCAGCCATCCGGCGCCGATCTACGTGTGCGACTACGACAAGCAGCGCACCAGGGTCGAGCGCCTGCTGACGCTGAGCGGCGTCGACCGGGGACGCTGTCTGTTCCTCGCCCGTTCCGGCGACGAGGAGCACTACGTCGATTCGCTGCTGCGCTTCGGCAGACAGACGCCTGCGGTGTTGGGCGCCGAGAGCTATCCGCCGCCGCCCGCGACCCCCTCGGGCCCGCGACTGTCACGCGACCTCGAGCCGGACCGCACCGAGCTGCAGGCGTGGATCGCCGCGCAGGGCTGGTCGGGGAGGCCGCTCATCCTGGTCCAGCCCGGCAACCGCCGCACCATGGGCACGCAGCGGCGGCGGCATGCCAGGCTCGCTCGTGACGACAAGACCTGGCCCGCGGAGAACTGGATCGAGCTGTTCCGGCGCATCCACGCGCGCATGCCTCAAGCGCTGATCATTCTGTGCGGAGTGGCGGCGGAAGAGCCGATGCTGCAGCAGTTGCGCGCCGGCGCCGGTCTGCCCGCAGTGGTGGTCGTCACTGTGCCGCTGCGGCGATTCTTCGCGCTGTGCGAGCGGGCACACAGCATGATCTCCATCGACACCGGGCCGGCGCACGCGGCGGCGGCACTGGATGTGCCTCTGGTGGTGATGTTCGGCGGGGAGCGCCAGAGTCGCTGGCTGCCCCGCAGCGCTGCGGGCACGCCGGTCATCGGACTCGGCGGACCGCCGATCTCCTCGCATGTCAGGCAGATCGCGGTGGATGCGGTGTTCGAAGCGTGGTGCTCACTTGCTGCAGCGCCGCCGCTGCAGCAGGCAGCGCGTGCCGCAACCTAGTAGGCTGGGCGACCCGATTGCCACTGTTGCGTGCGGAGCGCCACCATGAGCCCGTTCCCCGATGACATCTTCACCGAGCAGACCGCTGATCCGGATACGCTGGCGAACCTCGGCCCGCTGCGTCGGCTGGCGGGCGTCTGGGAGAGCAGCGCGGGCGTCGACATCAATCCCAAGCCCGAGGGTCCCCAGCGGCGCGAGTATCGCGAGCGCATCGAGCTGCAGCCGATCGACGCCCAATCCAACGGGCCGCAGCTGTTCTACGGTCTGCGCTACCACACCCACATCCTCGCGAGCGACGAGGAGGCGACCTTTCACGACCAGGTCGGCTACTGGCTGTGGGAGCCGGCCACCGGCCTGGTGCTGCAGACGCTGACCATCCCGCGCGGCCAGGTGGCCATCGCCGCCGGCCACGCCACGCCCGATGCCGCCGAGCTGGTGCTGACGGCGCAGCGCGGGCAGACCGGGTACGGCATCTGCTCCACGACCTTCCTCGAATGGGCCTTCCGCACCGAGTCCTATCGCATCGAGGTCGTGTTCAATCCCGACGGCAGCTGGAGTTATGTGCTCGA
>DASPPI010000026.1:0-36634 GCA_035625615.1 Steroidobacteraceae bacterium
CGCGGTGATCAGCGAGCCGCTGTGACGCGCCGCCTCCACCACCAGTGTGCCGAGCGACAGGCCGCTGATGATGCGATTGCGCTGCGGGAAGTGCCGGCGCAGCGGCGCGGTGCGCGGCGGGAATTCCGACACCAGCGCGCCCTGTGCGCGGATGCGCCCGGCCAGCGCGGCGTGCTCGGCCGGATAGACGCGATCGAGGCCGGTGCCGCAGACGGCCACGGTCAGTCCGCCGACGCCGAGTGCACCCTCGTGGCACGCGGCATCGATACCGACGGCGAGACCGCTGGTCACGGTCAGGCCCGCGCGCGCGAACCACGCGGCGAACTCGTGCGCCGTGGTGCGCCCGGCGGGTGTCGGATTGCGCGAGCCGACCATGGCGAGCTGCGCCGTGGCGAGCGCCGCGACCGAGCCGAGCACGTACAACGCCGCTGGCGGGTCGGGGATCTGCCTGAGCAGCGGTGGATAATCCGGATCGCCGTACAGCACGATGGCAGCGCCGCTCGCGGCGAGCCAGGCGACATCGCGCTCGATCGCGCTCTCATCGGGGCTGGCGAGGAATTCACGCGTGGCGGGCGCGAGCGCCACGGAGCGCGCGATCCGCGCCTTGAGGGCGCGCTCGGGCTCACCGGCCGCTGCCGCGAGCAGCGCCTCGAGCTGCCTGCCGTTGAGAGCGGGAGCGCGCGCCAGCAGTGCGCGCGCCCGGTTTGTCTGCATGGAGCGCGAGCATAAAGCAAGCGCACCGAATGGGCCGCTCGCAAATCGCGTGCGAGCGCGCGCCGCTCACGCTTTACGGACTGCGCACCACGTCGCCGACGTAGATGATGTCGTCGGCGCCGACCACCAGGCCATAGCTGACGCGGTCGAAGACCTTGAACACCAGCATCGTCCCGGAGCGCTCGTTGGGCAGCGTCACCCGGGGGGCGAAGTCGCTGCCCGGTCCCATGATGTTACTGCCGATCTCGCGGCCGTTGCGGTACAGGTCGCGTTCGGTATCGCCCTTGTGGTCGATGGCGAGCACGTTGCCGGGCTCGAGCCCCTGGCGCTTGCCGCGGTTGATCACCACGACCTCGAACTGTCCGACGAGGCCGGTGTCGCCAGTCCCGTCGACCGCATCGATGATGGTGCCGCACACCTGGCTCGCCGGCGCGTGCGGCGTGAAGGTCAAGGGGGCCTCGCTGCTGTCGGTGGTCAGCAGCCGGTCGCCGCGCAGCGTCTCGCGCGCCGAATCGATCAGCAGCGCCTTGGCGGGGTCACCCGGGCGTTGCACCAGCGCGGTGCCGGTGTAGATACCCTGGTAGCCGACCACCTTGCCGTCGTCCGGATCGACCAGGGGATTTTCGATGTGCACGATGGCGAAGCGCGCATTCTGCCCAGCCGTCAGGTGCCGCAGGTAGATCTCGTTGCCGGAGCCTGCGGCCTGGTGCATGTCGCGGAAGGCCAGCACATACGGCGCGCGGCGGATCTCCTCCTCGGTCGCGACCGTCGGCCTTGAGGTGAAGGCGACGATGGCCGAGTAGGGAATCGTCGGAATGGCGCTGCTGATCGGCTCGCTGCGCAGACGCGGGTCCATGCGCACGACGCCGGGCTGCAGCACCGACACCTGCGGCACGCCGCCCGCGCCGTAGGCGAGCGCCAGCGTATCGCCCGGATAGATAAGGTGCGGGTTCGGTATCTGCGGGTTGATGACCCAGACTTCCGGCCACAGCCACGGGTCCTTCAGGTACATCGACGCGATGCCCCAGAGCGTATCCCCGGGCTTCACCGTATAGTGCATCGGCGCGTTCGGCTTCAGCATCTCGGCGGTGATGGGCGCGGGCGCGACCGTGGTCGGAGCGTTGCCTGCCGTGCCCGCAGCGGCGATGGCCGCCTCGGTCGCGGTCATCTCTCCAGGGGCGCCCGCCGCATTCGCCTCCCCGCCCGCTGCACCGGCGGCGGGGCTCGGCGCCGCACCTGGAGGGCAACTCGCGGGCGGCGTGTGCGCGCAGCTCGCCAGCGCTCCCGACAGGATCAGCATCGCCGCCGCCAGGCGAACTCCAAGCACTTGATTTGAGACCATCCTCCACTCCTCATTGCGCGAGGTGGACCGGACCTGCGCCCGAGATTCTAGGCGTTATACTGGCACGGCGCCCGGCCGGTACACGAATTAATGTCAACTTTGTGCGCTGGATCACGGGCGGTGGCGCCCCCATATCAGACGGCAATATGGCCCTGCGAAAGATCCTCGAGTTTCCCGACCCCCGGCTGCGTGTGCGGGCGCAGCCGGTGACCCGTTTTGACGCGCAGCTCCGCTCGCTCATCGACGACCTGCTCGAGACCATGTATGCCGCCCCCGGCATCGGCCTGGCAGCGACCCAGGTGGACGTGCCGCAGCGAGTGATCGTCATCGACATCTCCAAGGAGCGCAACGAGCCGCTGGTGCTCATCAACCCGCAGATCCTCGCCCGTGAAGGCGAGGCGAGCACCGAGGAGGGGTGCCTGTCGGTGCCCGGCATCTTCGACCAGGTGAAGCGCGCCGCGAAGGTGCGCGTGCGCGCGCAGGACCGCGCTGGTCAGCCCTTCGAGCGCGACTACGACGACGTGCTCGCGGTGTGCATACAGCACGAGATGGATCACCTCGAGGGCAAGCTGTTCGTCGATTACCTCTCGGACCTCAAGCGCGAGCGCATTCGCAAAAAGCTCGAAAAAGAGCGCAGGGAGCGCGTGTCGCAGGCGCCGGTGAGCGCAGGCGGCCGCGCCCGGCGCGCGTACTGAGATTGCGCGTCGCCTTTGCCGGCACACCGGAATTCGCGCTGCCGGCGCTCGCGGCGCTGCACGCGCACACCCAGGTCGTCGGCGTCCTGACACAGCCGGATCGCCCGAGTGGGCGCGGCCGCAGGCTCGCCGCCAGCGCGGTAAAGAGGGCCGCGACCGCCGCGCGCCTGCCGCTGTCCCAGCCCATCACTCTCGGCGACGCAGCGGCACGCGCAGTGCTCGCGGCCTGGCAGCCGGACGTGCTGGTGGTGGTGGCCTACGGGCTCATCCTGCCGCGCGAGGTCCTCACGCTGCCGCGCTTCGGCTGCCTCAACATTCACGCGTCACTCCTGCCGCGCTGGCGCGGAGCGGCGCCGGTGCAACGCGCGATTCTGGCGGGCGATGCCGAGACCGGCATCAGCATCATGCAGATGGACGCCGGGCTCGACACCGGGCCGGTGCTACTGCAGCGACGGATTGCCATCTCCCCGGACCACACCGGCGGCTCGCTCCACGATGAGCTCGCCGCCCTCGGGGCGGTCGCACTGCTCGAGGCGCTGGAAGGGCTGGCCGCCGGCACGCTCACCGCGAGGGCGCAGGCCCGGGAGGGCATCACCTACGCGGCCAAGATCAGCAAGTCCGAGGCGCGGATCGACTGGCGGCGCGCGGCGGCCGACATCGAACGCCAGGTGCGCGCCTTCAATCCCTCACCGGTGGCTGAGACCGTGCTCGAGGGCGAGCAGCTGCGCGTGCTTGCCGCCCGGGCTGTGCCGCTGGCCGCTGACCGCGGTCATTTCGAGGCTAAAAGAAGCGAAAATAGGGATAAAAGTCGTGAATTTGGGTCGATCATCTCGCTACGTGACGATTCCATGATCGTTCAGTGTGGCAGCGGGAGTCTCGCGATCACGCAGGTCCAGCGTCCTGGCCGGCGTCCGGTGAGCGTGCGGGATCTGTCCCACAGCCTCACGCTCGTGGGCCGGCGGCTTGGCTAGAACGCCTTGGGCGCCCGGCGCTCCCGCGCTAGCGGCGGCAGCCGCCGTAGTCGACGCCGTGCTGGCGCGGGGAGAGTCGGCCGACGCGGCCCTTGCCACCCAGGTCGCTGGAAAGCCCACCGCACAGCGCCCGGCCGTACGGGCGATTGCACTCGGAACGCTGCGCTGGTATCTGCGCCTGGCGCCGGCCGTGGATGCGCTGGTGACGCGTCCCGCCGCACTGTCGGGCCCCGTCAGAGCGTTGCTCGTGGCTGGCGCTCATCAGATCGAGTATTCGCGCAACGCTGCCGAGCTCACGGTCCATGCCTGCGTCGATGCCGCGCGGCTCCTGGCCGCGCCGCGCGCTGCAGGCCTGGTTAACGCCGTGCTGCGACGGTTCGTGTCGGAGCGCACGGTGCTCCTGGCGCGCGTCGACACGGATCTGCCGGCCCGCATGGCCCATCCGCCCTGGCTGGTCGAGCGGATCCGGGCCGCATGGCCCGAGCAGATCGAGGCGGTGCTGGCGGCCAACAACGCGCGGGCGCCGATGACGCTCCGGGTCGACCTCTCGCGAACCACTGCAGATGAGTACCTCTCTCGACTGGCAGCGGCTTCCATTGACGCGCAACGGATACAATGGATTGATTCCGCCATTACTTTGAACCGCCCCTCAGCCGTCGAGCAGCTACCGGGGTTCACGGAGGGGATCGTGTCCGTTCAGGACGCCGGGGCACAGCTGGCGGCGCCCCTGCTCGATGCGCGGCCCGGGATGCACGTTCTCGAAGTCTGTGCGGCCCCTGGAGGCAAGACCGGCCATCTGCTCGAGCTGCTGGGTGGCGGGGCCGATCTGACGGCGGTCGACATCGATGCATCCCGGGTCGAACTGATCTCGCGGAACCTGCTGCGCCTTCGGCGGACCGCGCGGCTGTGCGTCGCCGACGCCCGCCAGCCGGAGACGTACTGGGACGGCCGTCCGTATGAACGTATCCTCATCGATGCGCCGTGTTCCTCGACCGGCGTCATCCGCCGCCACCCGGACATCAAGCTGCTGCGCCGCGCTGCGGACATCCCGGCGCTGGCGGGGGCGCAGCTCGCGATCGCCCGCGCTGTGGTCAGGCAGCTCGCACCGGGCGGGCGCCTGGTGTACTCGACCTGCTCGGTGCTGCCCGAAGAGAATGAGCAGGTCGTGGCGGCCCTGCTGGGGGCGGAGCCGAGCCTGACCCAAGCATCCGGCATCGCGCTGGCCGGCATCGCGCCCGGTGCATTGGAGCGTGCGCAGGGCGTGCAGCTGCTGCCCGGGGCAGAGGCGGGGAGCGACGGCTTCTATTATGCTTGTCTCGAAAAGACAACGACTGCAGCCTGAGCCTCCGTCTCTAACTCAGGGCCCAGGCCGCGGAAAGAGCTATGCCGTTGCATTCATGCTACGCGGCGATTCGGCAGGGAATGGTGTGATCCGCAGCGCGCTGCCGGCGACGATGTGTGCGATCGCCGTAACGGCCTGGAGTGCGGCCGTCGCCGATGCACTCGAAGGCATCCTCGAAGTGCGCTCGGCCTACGTCGACATCGACAAAGGGGTGTTCCTGCTGCA
The DNA here is from genome assembly GCA_035625615.1 of Steroidobacteraceae bacterium. Taxonomy (GTDB): domain Bacteria; phylum Pseudomonadota; class Gammaproteobacteria; order Steroidobacterales; family Steroidobacteraceae; genus 13-2-20CM-66-19. Next base: position 5,290 of record DASPPI010000026.1, read on the forward strand.
TTCGCGGGTGGAATACCCGGTGAGCCCGGCAATTGGCACCGCGCTGAAGGACGGGATCACACTCAGTTTCGATCTGGAGGTGCGCGTCGATCGCGACCGGCGCCTCTGGTTCGACGCGAGCATCGTCGACCTGACGCTGCGGCGCGAGCTCACCTATCACGCCGTCACCGACCGTTACGTCGTGCGCGACACCCGCAGCGCCGACCAGCAGAGCTTCGCCACCCTCGATGAGGCGCTCGCTTACCTCGGCAAGGTCGATGCCTGGCCGATCCTGGTCGAGCCGCAGCTCGACGGCGGCAGCTACACCATCAGCGTGCGCGCGGGCGTGCGTCGCGGGCACTTGCCCGCGACACTCCGCGCTATCCTGTTCTGGACCGACGACTGGGTGCGCGTGAGCGAGTGGTACACATGGTCACTCCCGGTGTAAGCGGCCGCCCGCCCGGGAGACTCCGCTGGGTCGCAGTCGGCCAGGGGCTGCTGTGGAGCGCCATCGGGCTCGGGGCATTCCTGCTGCTCGCCAAGAGCGTGCAGAACTCCTCGCAGTTCGAGCACCTGCAGCTGTCGATCCTGCTGCTCGACGTGTGCGCCGTGGTCGTCCTCACGGTGCTGCTGGCGCGCAAACTGTGGCGGCTGGTGCGCGACTACCGCGCGCACGTGCCCGGGTCGCGCCTGACGGCGCGCACCGTAGGCATCTTCGGGGCACTGGTGATCGCTCCGCTGCTGATCGTGTACGTCTCCTCGCTGGAATTCATCAACCGCGGCATCGACAGCTGGTTCAAGGTTGAAGTGAAGCAGGGATTGAGCGATGCGCTGGTGCTGTCGCGCGAGGCGCTCGATCTGAGGATGCGCGAGTACTCCGCCAGAACGGTGGCGCTTGCCGAGACGCTGCGGCGCAGCGCACCCGCGGAGGTGCAGGCGCGGCTCGATGCCGAGCGGCGCGCCGGTGAGGCGCTGGAGATCGTGCTGTTCGCTGCACACGGACGCATCCTCGCCGCGAGTCTGGAGAATCCGCTGGAGAACCTGCCGTCGCCGCCGCCGCCGGACCTGGTCCGCCAGGTCGAGCAGCACCTGCCGTACCTGAGTCTCGAGCCGCAGGCCGGCGGCCGTTATCTGATCCGCACGGCCGCTCCGGTCGGCGATTCCTCGAGCAGCCGCGATGCGCGCTTCGTAGCGGCGGTCTACCCAGTTCCCAAGCAGCTCGCGGCGCTGTCGGAGGCGGTGCAGAGCACCTACTCACAGTACGGCGATCTCGCCGCGCTGCGCGAGCCGCTCAAGTACAGCTTCCGTCTGACGCTCACGCTGGTGCTGTTGCTGGCAATGCTCGCCGCGATCTACGGCGCGATCTACTCGGCGCAGCGCCTGGTGCGTCCGGTGCAGGATCTCATCGAAGGGACGCGCGCGGTCGGCAAGGGAGATTTCGCCACGCGCCTGCCGCTGCCTTCGCGCGACGAGATGGGGTTCCTGGTGCACTCCTTCAACGCCATGACCAAGCGGTTGCGCCACGCGCGCGCCGAGGCCACGCAGAGCCAGCAGGCGGTGGAGCGCGAGCGCCAGCGCCTCGCCATCATTCTGGCGCGCCTCTCGACCGGTGTGGTGGCGATCGACCGCAGCATGACGGTGCGCACGGCGAACGAGGCGGCGGGCGCGATCCTCGGCACCGATCTGTCGGCGGCCGCGGGGCGCGCGCTGCCCGAGCTGGCGGCGAGCAACGAGCGCCTCGGTCAGTTCGTGGCCGCAGTCGCGGTGCGTCTCGCCGGCGGGCGCGAGGAGTGGCGCGAACAGCTCGATCTTGACGGCGCCGCCGGGCGCCGCACGCTCATGTGCGCTTGCACGCCGCTGCCGGGCGAGGATGCCGACATGGGCTTCGTCATCGTGTTCGATGACATCACCGCGCTGTTGCAGGCACAGCGCGACGCGGCCTGGGGCGAGGTGGCACGACGCCTGGCGCACGAGATCAAGAACCCGCTCACGCCCATTCAGCTTTCGGCCGAGCGGCTGCGCCGCCGGCTGCTCGCCGGCATGAGCGAGCGCGACGCCGACATCCTCGAGCGCGGCACGCGCACCATCGTGCAGCAGGTGGAGACCATGCAGCAGATGGTGAACGCGTTCAGCGAATACGCCCGCGCGCCGGAGATGCAGATCACGCGCTTCAGCTTGAATCAGCTGGTGACCGAAGTTGCCGACCTGTACCGCTCGCAGGCACCGCGCACGCGCATCCGCCTGGAGCTCGATGAGCGCCTCGAAGGGATAGAAGCCGATCGCGGGGGGGTTCGCCAGATCCTCAACAACCTGGTGACCAACGCGCTGGAAGCGCTTGAAGGGGTTGGCAGTCCGCTGCTGGAGATCAGCACGCGCCTGGAGTCCGACGGCGATGTCGCCTACGCCGTCCTGAGCGTGTGTGACAATGGCCCGGGGTTTCAGCGCGAGTTGCTCGGCCGGGTGTTCGACCCTTATGTCACCAGCAAACCGAAGGGCACCGGTCTCGGGCTCGCGATCGTCAAGAAGATCATCGAGGAGCACGGCGGCCGAATTGACGCGGACAACCGGCCCGAAGGCGGCGCACGGGTGCGCGTCGTGCTGCCGGTGAAGGACAGCACCCGCTCCGCCACGGGCGGCGCGCGCGAACGGCGGGATCAGTTGCGGAGGGAGAGGGCATGAGCAGTCCACACATTCTCGTCGTCGACGACGAGGCGGATATCCGCGGTCTCCTGAAGGAGATCCTCTCCGAGGAAGGATACGAGGTGGATGTGGCGGCGAATGCCGCCCAGGCGCGTGCCTCGCGCGCACGCCAGATCCCCGATCTGGTGCTGCTCGACATCTGGATGCCGGATGTCGATGGCATCACGCTGCTGCGCGAGTGGTCAGCGGCCGTGGCCGACGGCTGCCCGGTGGTGATGATGTCGGGGCACAGCACCGTGGAGACCGCGGTGGAAGCCACGCGCCTCGGCGCCTTCGACTTCGTGGAGAAGCCGCTATCACTCGCCAAGCTGCTGCGCACGGTGGAGCGCGCGCTCGATGCCGGCCGGCGCCACCGCCAGTCGGGCAAGCCCCTCGGTTCGCCGCTCGCCGTGCCGCTCGGCAAGAGCAAGCTCATGCAGCAGGTGCGCGCCGAGCTGCAGCAACTGGCCGCCAATGCCTCCCCGGTGCTGCTGGTGGGCGAGCCCGGCTCGGGACGCGAAGCGTTTGCGCGTTATATGCACGAGCGCGGGCCGCGTGCCGCCGCGCCGTTCGTGCCGCTGATCGCTCCGAGCCTGCGCGAGGCCGACGCCGAGGCGCGCCTGTTCGGGCGTGAGCAGGCCGGCGGACAGCCGGTGGCGGGAGTTTTCGAGGAAGCCGCCAACGGCACGCTGTTCATCCATGAGCTCGAGGATCTGCCGGCGGGCGTGCAGCGGCTGCTCGCCGGCGTGTTCGAGTCGGGACAGTTCACGCGCCTGGGCGGCAGTGAGCCGGTGAGCTTCCACGCGCGCGTCTTGAGCTCGGCGCAGCCCGGCATCGAGCAGCGCGCCGGTGGCGACGGCCTGCGGCGCGATCTGCTCGCGTATCTCAACGTTCTCATCATGCGCGTGCCGCCACTGCGCGACTACGCCGAGGATGTGCCCGACCTGCTGCGCCACCAGGTGGACCGCCTAGTGGATGCCGACGGGCTGCCGTTCCGCCGCTTCAGCGTGGCGGCGCAGAACCGCCTGCGCAACTATCCGTGGCCCGACAACGTGCGCGAGCTGCGCCACCTGGTACACCGGCTGCTCATGCACGGCGGCCCGGAGGAGATCCGGCTCGAGGAGATCGAGCGCGAGCTCACCGTGCAGACGCCGCCCGATGAGCCGCTGGTGAAGCAGGACCTGCTGGCGCTGCCGCTGCGCGAGGCGCGCGAGCAGTTCGAGCGGGCCTACCTGCAGCAGCAGCTGCTGCTGTGCAGCGGCAAGGTAGGGCAACTCGCCAAGCGTGTCGGCATGGAGCGCACCCACCTCTACCGGAAGCTGCGCTCACTCGGCGTTGACTTTAGGAACATCAGCGAGGATTGACGCCCCGTCCGTATGGACGCAGCCTCGTGACGGCGAGTGCCGACTTCATTGCCTATGTGCTGGAGCAGCTGGCGCGCCTCGAGGACGTCAGCTGGCGGCGCATGTTCGGCGGCGCGGGTCTGTACAGCGACGGATACTTCTTCGGTCTGATCTCCGACGACACATTGTACCTGCGCGTCGATGACTCCAACCGCGCCGATTACACCGCGCGCGGCACGGCGCCGTTCCGCCCCTACGCGGACCGGCCGCAGCTCAGCACGACCTACTTCGCGACTCCGGCGGAGGTGCTGGAGGATGCGGAGCAGCTGGTGATCTGGGCACGCCGCTCACTGGCGGTTGCCGTGAAGGCAGCGTCGCGCGGGCGAACGGCGGCGCCGGGGAAGCGCCCGCCGGCGGTCGGTGCGCGCGGCCGGCCACGGCGCGGCGCCGCGGGCGCGACCCGCGGCAAGCCCCAGCGCTGAGTCAGTCCCCCACCCGGATCACCAGCGCATCCACCTCGGCTGCCTGCAGCTGCCGGCGCAGCTTGTTGAGCTCGTCGAGATTGCTGATCGGTCCGATGCGCACCCGGTGCCAGACGTCGGCGTCGACCGCGACGCGCTGCACCTTGGCGTCGATCCCCTGCAGGGCGAGCTGCGCGCGCACCCGATCGGCGTCCGACTCGTTGCGGTAGGAGCCGGCCTGCAGCACGTAGACACCGGGGCGCTCGATCTGCGCCGCCGCCGGCAGGTCGCGCTTTACATCCTTGTCCTTCTCCGGCACCACCACCTCGAAGTTCGGCAGCATCTCGTAGAAGTCGTACTTCCTGGCAGTCTTGCCGGAGGAGACACCGCCGACATCGGCGGGCGCGGCGCGATGCGGATCCGGGTGCGGCGCGTCCGGAGCGTCAGCGCTGCGGTGGCCTTTGCCGCTGAGATAGGCGAACGCCATGCCGGCGAGCAGTGCGCCGGCCAGCGCGCCGTAACCGAATTCGCGCAGCCGCCGCAGGTCGAGCGGCCGGCGTTGCGTGGACTTGTAGTCGCGCGCAGTGAGTCTCGAGATGTTGGTTCCGGGCTGCCCGCGGCGGTTCACATGCTCTCCGGTGCCGATACGCCGAGCAGCGTGAGACCGTTGCGCACCACCTGCTGCACGCCCAGCACCAGGGCGAGGCGCGCATTGCGCAGCTGCGGGTCATCGACGATGAACTGCTCGGCATTGTAGTAAGTGTGGAAGACATTGGCGAGATCGCGCAGGTAATGCACCACGGCATGCGGCGCGCGGTTCTCAGCCGCCTGCTCGACGATTTCGGGGTAGCGGGTGAGCGTGTGCAGCACCGCCTGCTCGTGAACGCTGCCGGGGCGGGCGGCGCCGGCAAGACCCTGGGCGCGATCGAAGCTCAGGCCGCGGGCGGCGAGCTGCTTCATCACGCTCGCCACGCGCGCGTGCGCGTACTGGATGTAGTACACCGGGTTCTCGTTGGTGCGCGACTTGGCGAGCTGCAGATCGAAATCGAGCGGCTGGTCGTGGCTGCGCATCAGGTAGAAGAACCGGCAGGCGTCGTTGCCGACCTCGGTGCGCAGCTCGCGCAGCGTGACGAACTGCGCCTCGCGCTTGCCCATCGGGATCCGCTCCGCGCCGCGGAACAGGCTCACGAACTGGATCAGCGGCACCTCCAGGCACTCGCCCGGCTGACCGAGGGCGATGAGCCCCGCCCGCACCCGCGCGACGTAGCCGTGATGGTCCGCACCGAGCACGTCGATGAGATGCTCGAAGCCGCGCTCGCGCTTGGCGAGGTGGTAGGCGATATCGGAGGCGAAATAGGTCTTCTGGCCGTTCTCGCGCACCACCACGCGGTCCTTCTCGTCGCCGAACTCGCTGGCGCGGAACCACACGGCACCCTGCTCGCGGTACAGGCGACCCTGGCGCTCGAGCACGGCGAGTGCGTGATCGATCGCGCCGCTCTCGCTGAAGGCGCGCTCGGAGGTCCAGTGGTCGAACCGCACGCCGAACTCGGCCAGGTCGTCGCGGATGTCGGCGAGCATCTCCCCAAGCGACAGCTCGAGCACCCGCGCAAATCCGTCCGCGCCGATGAGCTCGCGCGCGCGGGCGATGAGCGCATCGATGTAGGCTTCCTTGTCGCCGGCGGGCGCGTCCGCCGGAAGATTCGCCAGCACCCTTGCCGCCGGACGGTGCAGCCGCTCGCCTTGGCTCACGCGCAGCTGGTGCGCCAGCGGCCGCACGTAATCGCCGCGGTAGCCGTTCTCGGGAAACGGCAGCTGCTCGCCACACAGCTCGAGATAACGCAGCCACGCGCTCACCGCGAGGATGTCCATCTGCCGGCCGGCATCGTTGATGTAGTACTCGCGCTCAACCTCGAATCCGGCCGCCGTCAGGATATTGGCGAGCGTCGCTCCGTAAGCCGCCTGACGCCCGTGACCGACGTGCAGCGGCCCGGTGGGATTCGCCGACACGAATTCCACTAGCACGCGCTCGCCGCGCCCGAGCTGGCTCGTGCCGTAGGCCTCCCCCTGCGCGTGGATGCGGGCGAGTTCGCGCGCGTAGGCCTCGGTGGCGAGGTGAAAGTTGATGAAACCGGCACCGGCCACCTCGGCGCGCGCGATGAGCGCGCTCGGCGGCAGTGCCGCGACGATGGCGGCGGCGAGCTGGCGCGGATTGCGACGCGCAGCCCGCGCGAGGCGCAGCGCGAGGCTGGTGGCGAAGTCGCCGTGCTGAGGATCGCGCGTGCGCTCGACCACCACCGCCGCGGCGGCGGGCATCTCCGGCAGAACGTCGCCGGTGAGCCGCGCCAGGGCGGCCAGCAGCAGCTGCTCGAGTTCCTGCTTCAAGGGGTGATCCGTGGCCAGGGAGGCGGGGCCAAGTCTAACCGAAGCGCTGCTGCGATTGGCCGCGCGCGCTCAGAACAGCTCGAGCGGATCGACGTCGAGCGACCAGCGCACCGCGCGGGCGCTGCGCAGCTGCTCGACCTGCGGCAGCCAGCCGTCGAGAAAGCCGTGCAGCTGCGCGCGCTCGCGGCTCTCGACCAGCAGCTGCGCGTGGTAGCGTCCGGCGCGCTTTGCCATGGCGGCCGGCACCGGACCTAACAGGCGCACGCCCGCGGGCACACCCGGCACGAGTGCGCGCGCCGCAGCGAGGAAAGCCAGCGCCGCGTCCGCCGTCCGGGCGGAATCGCGCAGCGCCGCGAGCCGGCTGAACGGCGGCCAGGCCGCCTGCGCACGCTCCTCGAGCGCCGCGCGCGCAAAGCCGTCATAGCCGGCTGCGAGCAGGCTCCTGAGCAGCGGGTGGTCCGGGAACTCGGTCTGGATCAGTACCTCGCCGGGCTTTTGGGCGCGGCCGGCGCGGCCGGCGACTTGCACGATGGTCTGCGCCAGCCGCTCGGGTGCCCGAAAATCCGTGCTGAACAGGCCCTGGTCCGCGTTGAGCACCACCACCAGTGTGACGTTGGGGAAGTCATGGCCCTTGGTGACCATCTGCGTGCCGACGAGGATGCGCGCTTCGCCCGAGGACACGCGCCGCATCACGCCCTCCAGGTCGCCGCGCCGGCGCACCACGTCGCGATCGAGCCGTGCGACCGCCACCCCCGGGAAGAGTGCGCCGAGCGCTTGCTCGATGCGCTCGGTGCCCTGTCCGACGGACTTCACAGTGAAGCCGCACTGCGGGCAGCGCGGCGGCAGCGGGATGTCGGCGCCGCAGTGATGACAGCGCAGCCGGCCCGCGGCCAGGTGCACCGTGAGGCGCGCATCGCACTCGCGACACGGAGCGATCCAGCCGCACGCGGTGCACAGCAGCGTCGGCGCATAGCCGCGGCGATTGAGGAACACCAGCACCTGCCCGTCCTCGGCCAGATGGCGCTCGATGGCGAGGACCGCCGCCGTGGAGATGCCCGACTGCACGGCGCTGCTGCGCAGGTCGACCAGCACCAGGCGCGGCGGCTGCGCCTGCCCCGCCCGGCGCTCGAGTCGCAGCAGCGTGTAGCGGCCCGCGGCGACGTTGTGCAGCGTCTCCAGCGCCGGGGTCGCCGAGCCCAGCACCACCGGCACCCCGCCGTGCCGGGCGCGCACCACCGCCAGGTCGCGCGCCGAGTAGCGGAAGCCTCCCTCATGCTGCTTGAAGGACGGATCGTGCTCCTCGTCAACCACGATGATGCCGAGCTCCGGCACCGGGGCGAACACCGCCGAGCGCGTGCCGAGCACGATGCGGGCGTGGCCGCTGAATGCGGTGCGCCAGGCGGCGAGCCGCTCGTGATCGGTCAGCGCCGAATGCAACACGGCCATGGGCGCCTCGAAGCGCTCGCGAAAACGCGTAAGCAGCTGCGGCGTGAGGCCGATCTCGGGCACGAGCACCAGCGCGCGGCGCCCGGCGAGCAGTACGCGCTCGATGAGGCGCAGGTACACCTCGGTCTTGCCGCTGCCGGTGACTCCGTGCAGCACGAACGCGCCGAATGCGCCGAGGGACGCCTCGATCGATGCGACCGCGGCACTCTGCTCGGCCAGCAACCGCGGCCCGGCCACGCGGAGGCTGGCGGTCGCGGGCTCCGGGGTGCGCGTCACTTCGCGGCTCGCGATCCAGCCGCGCGCGCTCAGCGCGCGCGCCGCCTCGCGCCAGCTGCCGGCACGCTCATCGAGCCAGTCGGCCGTGGCGCCACCCTGCTGCCACAGGAGCTCGAGCAGCGCGCGCTGCCGCGGCGCGCGACGCGGCTCGGAGGCTGCCGCGGCGCGCACGCCCGCCTCGGTCGCGAGCCAGCGCACCTCGCAAGGCACGGCGGCAGCCCCGAGCCGCAGCGCCTTGGGCAGCGCGCTGGCGAACACCTGCCCGAGCGGATGGTGGTAGTACTGCGCCGCCCACTCGAGCAGCCCGCGCAGCGCCTCATCGAGCGCCGGCACCGGGTCGAGCACGCCCAGGATCGGTTTGAGGCGCGTGAGCGGCAGCTGCGAGCCCTCGGCGGCCGCCACCACCACGCCCACCAGCCGCCGCCGTCCGAACGGCACGCGCACCCGCGCGCCGATCGCCGCAGGAAAGGCGCCGTGCGTGGGGACCGGTGGCAGGTAGTCGAACAGCTGCCGCAGGGGCGTGTCGAGCGCCACGCGGAAGATCTTGGGCACTTAGGGCAACGGATCCGCTAAATCAGTGACTTAGAGCTCATTGCAGCCGTCAACCCGGGCAGGCGCGCGCGCGTTATACGACGCATGTCCGAGTTTGCTACGCTCGCGTCGCCTTATAGCATGCCGGCCGCACTACTCGGTGAAGTGGACCTGACGGACCTTGAAGCCAAGAACCGCTCGCGTGCGCTGAACCAGTTCCTGGCCGGCGTCGAGCTCAAGGCATTCAGAATCGCTCAGGCGGCGCTGCGACACGAGGATGATGCCCTCGATGCTGTCCAGGACGCGATGCTGCAGCTGGCGCGGGCCTACTCCGAGCGGCCGGAGCAGGAGTGGAAGCCACTCTTCTACCGGATCCTCGAGAATCGCATCCGCGACATGCAGCGCCGGCGCACCGTGCGCGGGCGCGTCATGGCCTGGTTGCCGTTTCGGGGCGAGGACGACGAGGAGGACCTCGATCCGGTCGCGCAGGCGCCGAGCCCCGAGCCCCAGCCCGTCAAGCGGCTGGAGCTCGACGAGGCCGTGGGCGCCCTCGAGAAGGCCCTGGCCAAGCTGCCCCGGCGGCAGCAGCAGGCCTTCCTGCTGCGAACGCTCGAGGGCCTCGATGTCGCCGAGACGGCCGCCGCAATGGGCTGCTCGGAGGGCAGCGTCAAGACGCATTACTTCCGGGCGCTGCAGGCGTTGCGTGCGCAGCTCGGGGAACTCTATGTATGAGCCGGCCGGACGAGACATTGACGGAATTTGAGCGCAACGCCCGCGTGGTGCTCGAGGCGAGCCTGGCGCGCATCGACGCGCGCATGCGCTCGCGCCTGAACCAGGCGCGGCATGCCGCGCTCGAGGCGGCGGTCGCCGCGCGCCGGCCGTGGTGGCGTGGCGTCACGCTGATGCCGGCCGCGGGAGCCGCGGCGGCGGCGGTGCTCGTGGCCGTGATGCTGTGGCATCGCCATCCCTCCGGTGTCGAACCGCCGCTGCTCGAGGGGCGCACCTCCGCCGTGGAGGACATGGATCTGCTGGCGGATGGCGAAGCGCTGGACCTGATGGAGGAAGGGGACGGCTCATTCTATGAGTGGGCAGCGGCCCAGACGGATGCCAATGGCGAGAGCAGCTGATGTGGAAACCACTGACGGGCCTTGCGGTACTCGCCGCGCTGGTGCTCGGCTGCGCCGCCGCGCGCGCGGACGATGCGCACCGGCCGCAGGACCCGGATCCGGGATTCCTCGAGTTTCTCGGCAGCGTCGATCGGCTGGCGGACGTCAACCCCAACTACCTCTCGCCGGGAGATCTCTCCAGGAGCGGAGCGAGACCGGCGCGACCTGGTGCCTCGGGTGGTACGCCAACGGCTGTGCCGCCGCCCGCGCCGTCCGCGCCGCCCCGACCGGCGCTACCGCCGAGCGCGTCCAGCGGTTCGGGAGGGCCAAACAATGAATAACAAGCTACGCCCGCTCGTGCTCGCCCTGCTGCTGGCTGCGGCGGCGCTCGCGGCGACACCGTCGCGCGCGCAGGAGACGTCCGCGGCGCCGGCCGCGGCTCCCGCGGCTCCCGTGCCCTGGTCGAGCCTGTCTTCCGACCAGCAGCGGCTGCTGTCGCGCTTCGGTACCCAGTGGAGCACATTGCCGCCCGAGCGCCAGCAGGCGCTGGCCCACGGCAGCGAGCGCTGGCTCGGCATGACCCCCGGCCAGCGCGATCAGGCGCGCGAGCGCTTCTCGCGCTGGCAGGCACTGCCTCCGGAGCAGCGCCGCGAGCTGCGCGAGCGCTGGCAGCGCTTCCAGGCGCTGTCGCCCAAGCAGCAGGCTTTCGTGCGCGAGAATTTCCACCGCTTCCAGCAGCTGCCGCCGGAGCGGCGCCAGCTGCTGCGCGAGCAATGGCACAACGCGACCCCCGTGCAGCGTCAGCAGATGATCGAGCACGCGCGCGAGCAGCGGCAGAAGCGCCCGCTGGAACATGCGGCGCCGCACGCGCCGCCGCACCCGCACCGCTGAAGCGTCCCCCTCCGAAGACCAACTAATTGGCGGCGGTCGCGCCGCTGCGCGGGCGCACCGGGATCGGCACGTTGCACACATCCACGTGTCCGGCGGGCACCTTGAACCATTCTTCGTGCCGGCTGCGGCGCGCTTCGACATAGGCGAGAAACGTCGGCGTGTCGGTGCGCAGCACCTCGAGCTCGGTGCGCTGCCCCACGGGCACGTCGGCCGCCACTCTCACGGACCGGATCGGCACACGCTGCTCGGGTCGCTCGTAGCGCCCGAGTGGGCCGGTGCCGCGCGGCATCACCGACAGCAGCTCCATGCCGGCGACCACCCGCCCAAGCAGCGTCACATTGCGGTCGAGATGGCGCGGCGCCTGTCCGATCACGACATACAGCTCGGTCCCGCCGCCGCTGTCGACATCGTTGTCGCGGCCGGCGCCCACCATTCCGTAGCAATGCACCAGCCAGGCGCGCCCGAGGCCTCGGTCCACGGCGACCGGAAATCCATCGACGAACCCAACCTCGGGGGCGTAGGTGTCAGGATCGGGAAGCCTGCTGACCGATAACCCGCGCAGCGGGCGCTCGAATTCGGCGCCGAGCGTGCGGTGCGCCGCGCCGACGGACCTGCTGCCCTCCGGGTCCGCCCATTGCACCACGTAGTTATCCTGCGCGCGTACGATGGCGAGGTCGTCGAAGTACTTCCCGCGCGCCAGTGCCTCGACATTGGCCACGTGGTTGGGCGCGAACTGCGGCGCGAGCTCGATGACGATGCGCCCGGAGCCGAGCTCCAGGTACAGCGTGTGGTGCGCATCGAGCGGCCGCCAGTCCGCGGGCGTGGACGCGGCCAGCACCTCCGCGGCCGTGAGCGGCTTCTTGGCCGCTTCGCCGGCCGACGGTGTTGCGGCGCGTGCGCCATCCGGCGCGGCGGCGAGGCACAGAATCGCCGTGAGAGCGAGCAGCCGGCAGGGCTCGTGCATGGGTATCAGGAGAGGCGCGTGAAGCCGTCGGCGCTCCACTCCTCCGACCCGACTCCGTTGTGGACGAAGAACAGCCCGGCGGGATCGTATTTCTTCTTGATCGCCCGCAGTCGCGGGTAGTTCGCGCCGAAGTAAGCCTGCTGCCAGCTCTTGTTGAAGTAGTTGCTCTCGGAGAGGTACGAGCCGGGCTCGGGGGCGACTTTGCGCAGCTCGTCGGTCGCCCGGTCGATCGAGCGCGCATCGCTGCGCGCTGCCGCCAGATCCATCGGTGGGCGCTTCATGCCGGGGTAGCAGGGCCCCTCAGCGTCGGCGATGATCGCCAGTGCGAAGGCCTCGGTGACCGCCGGGTTCATGGCGGTGTCGAGGGACGCGCGGATGGCTTCTGCCGGAGCGAAAGCAAGTCCCTTGTTGATGTGCAGTCCGACGTCCTTGTAGCGGCTGGCTGCGAACAGCGCCTCGGCGAGGCGCGGCTGCTCGGACTGCTTGAGGAGTGAGGCCGGCAGCCACAGCGACTCGTAGCCGTGAAGGTAACCGCCCACCTGGTCCTGATCGCCCTGCCACCAGCCGTGATCCGGCGCGGCACCCGGGCGCTGGTCGGGGATCATGCTGGGGTTGGCCGCGATCTCCCACCAGCTCTGCGCCCGGTGCGCGCCGGCGCCGAGCTCCTGCGTGACGGCAAGATCCTTCGACGAGCCGACGAACTCGAAAAACGGCTTCCACACCGCGCGCGCTTCCTCGGGACTGAGACCCTGCTGCACCATCGAGATATTGAGCGAGTTGTCCGGCTTCACCGCGATCTGTTCGCCCCAGTGCGGGTTGGCGAGGCTTTCGGCATAGAAGGCGACGAAGCGCGCGACCAACCGCCGGAAGGCCTCGTCCGAGCGCGCCTTGACGGTGCCCCAGGCGCCGCCGAAGAACTGCGGCAGCTCGTGGGTGCGCAGTGTGAGGCGCGTAACCACACCGAAGGTGCCCCCGCCACCGCCCTTGAGCGCCCAGAACAGATCCGGGTCAGTGCAGGCGTTGGCGATGCGCGCGCGGCCATCGGCCGTCACCACCTCGGCCTCGAGCAGGCCGGCGGCGGCATTGCCGAAGCCCTTGGAGAAGCTGCCGAAGCCACCGCTCTGGATGAGTCCGGCGACGCCGACCGAAGTGCAGCCGCCACCCTGCACGTAACGTCCACCGCGTGTCGTCACCACCGAGTACGCATCGATCCAGACACAGCCTGCTCCGAGCGTCAGCGCGGGCGTTGGCGCCACCTTGGCGTCGCACCCCTTGGGCACGAAGGCATCCTCGACCGCGATCTGGTTCATCGCGCGCGTCCAGATCAGCAGCGAGTCCGGGGCGTTCGAGGTGCCGAGATAGCTGTGGGCGCCGCCCTTCACGACCACGCGCAGCTTGTGAGTGCGGGCGAAGTTGACCGCGGCGGCAACGTCGGCGGCGCTGCGCGCCTTGACTGCCCAGGCACTCGGCGCGGGCGTCCAGGCGTCCAGCCAGCCGGACACCTGCGTGCCGCCGGGCTGATCGCCGATGTAGAAGGGATTGCGGATGTTGCGGTACACGTCCTGGCAGGCGGCTCCATCCGGGGCCGCCGCGCACGGCGCGAACAGCGGCTGGACCTGGAGCAGGTTGCCGCCGACGGCGCTCTTCAGGGCGTCCCACTCCGCCCGCGAAGGCCACGAGGGATCCGTGGGGCGCACGCGCCGGAACGGTGCCAGCGGGCGCGCCGGCGCCAACGTGACGAAGGGCAGCAGCGGCAGGAGCGCGGCGGCCTCGAGCACAGCGCGGCGGCGCATCAGCCGACCGCCTTCACCGCCTGGATCAGCTCCGCCGCGACCTTCTGCGCGTCGCCGTACAGCATGCGCGTGTTGTCGAGATAGAAGAGCGCATTCTCGATTCCCGAGAACCCGGTGCCCTTGCCGCGCTTGATGACGATGACGTTTCTCGCCTTGTCGGCATTGAGAATCGGCATGCCGTAGATGGGGCTCGACTTGTCGGTGCGCGCCACCGGGTTCACCACGTCGTTCGCGCCGATGATGAGCGCCACGTCCGCGGTCTCGAACTCCGCGTTGATCTCGTCCAGGTCCGCAATGAGGTCGTAGGGTACGCCGGCCTCGGCGAGGAGCACGTTCATGTGTCCGGGCATGCGCCCCGCCACCGGGTGGATGGCGAAGCGCAGGTTCACGCCGCGATCGATGAGCAGCTGGCACAGCTCCCAGATCTTGTGCTGCGCCTGGGCAACCGCCATGCCGTAGCCCGGGACCACGATCACCTTGCTGGCAAAGGCCATCATCACGCCGACGTCGGCGGCCTCGATGGGCTTGAGAGCCCCGCTCACGGCGCCGCTCGCCGCGGCGCCGGTGTCGCCGAAACCGGAGAACAGCACGTTGGCGAGCGAGCGGTTCATGGCCTTGGCCATCAGCTGCGTGAGCAGCGTGCCCGCCGAGCCCACCACCGTGCCGGCGATGATCATCGCCGCGTTGTTGAGCACGAAGCCCTCCAAACCGACCGCCAGGCCGGTCAGGGCGTTGTAGAGCGAGATCACCACGGGCATGTCGGCGCCGCCGATCGGCAGCGTCATGGCCACGCCGAGAATCAGGGCCAGCACGAAGAATCCCGTGACCACCGCCGCCGTGGCGTCGAGGTGCGTCGCGACCAGCGCGCCGAGGACCAGCGCCGCAGCCAGCAGCATCAGGTTGAGCGGCTGCTGGCCGCCGAAGCGGATGCTGCGCGTGATGAGGCCCTGGAGCTTCGCGAACGCGATGGCGCTGCCGCTGAAGGAGACCGCGCCGATGATCCCGCCCGCCACGGCGAGCGTGCTGGTGGCGTAGCCCGAGGTCTCACCGCGATACAGCTCCACCGCCGCGATCGCCGCGGCGGCGCCGCCGCCCATGCCGTTGTAGAGGGCGATCATCTGCGGCATATCGGTCATGGCGACGCGCTTGCCGCTCCACCAGGCGAGCGCCGTGCCGACCAGCATCGCCGGCACGATCAGCTCGTAGTTGGACATTCCCGGGTACAGGAAGGTGATGAGCGTGGCCACCGCCATGCCGGCGCCGGCCCAGAGGATGCCGCTGCGCGCCGTCACCGGGGAGCTCATGCGCTTGAGCCCCATGATGAACAGCACCGCCGTGACGAAGTAGCTCGCCTGGATCGCCAGTTCCGCCGAGAACCACTCGGGCATCAGTGCGCCCTCGAACTGCCGCCGCCGCGCCGTGCGCCGCTCGACTTGAACATCTCGAGCATGCGTTCGGTGACGACGTAGCCGCCTACGGCGTTGCCGGCCGCCAGCAGCACGCCGATGACGCCGATGGTCTTCTCGAGCGGAGTGTGCGCGCGGCCGAGCGCCACCATGGCGCCCACCAGCACGATGCCGTGCACGAAGTTCGATCCCGACATCAGCGGCGTGTGCAGGATCACCGGTACCCGCGAGATCACCTCGTAGCCGGTGAAGGCTGCCAGCATGAAGATATAGAGCGCCACCATCCCGGTCATTTCGCACCCTCCAGCAGCTTCGCGGTCGGCCCGTGCTTCACCGTGCCGCCCGCTGTCAGGCACGACTGCGCGAATACCTCGTCGTTCCAGTCGATGGCGAGCTCGCCCTTGACCAGCGCGGGCCTGAGAAAGTTGAACAGGTTGCGCGCGTACATCTCGCTGGCGTTGTAGGCGAGCTCGGCGGCGAGATTCACCGGGCCGATGACGAGAACGCCCTGGTGATCGACGGTCTCGCCCGGCTGGGTGAGCTCGCAGTTGCCGCCCTGCTCGGCGGCGATGTCCACCACCACCGAGCCGGAGCGCATGCGCTCGACCGCCTGGCGCGAGATGATCTTCGGCGCCGGGCGGCCGGGGACGGAGGCGGTGGTGATCACGGCATCGGCGGCGGCGATGCGGGCATCGAGAACTTCCTGCTGCTTCGCCTTCTCTTCCGCCGTCAGCTCGCGCGCGTAGCCGCCCGCGCCTTCGGCGCTGACTCCGGTGTCGACGAATTTCGCGCCCAGGGACCTGACCTGCTCGCGCGTGGCGCCGCGCACGTCGTACGCCTCGACCACCGCCCCGAGCCTTCTCGCGGTGGCGATCGCCTGCAGGCCCGCCACGCCTGCGCCGATGACCAGCGCCTGCGCCGGACGGATGGTGCCGGCGGCGGTAGTGAGCATCGGCAGGAACTTCTGCAGGTGATCGGCCGCGATCAGTACCGCCTTGTAGCCGGCGACCGCCGCCTGCGAGGACAGCGCGTCCATCGACTGCGCCCGCGAGATGCGCGGCACCAGCTCCATCGCGAAACTCGTGACGCCGCGCGCCGCGAGCGCGCGCACTTCGGCGGCGCGGGCGTGCGGCTGCATGAAGCCGACCACCACCGCACCGGCCTTGAGCTGCCCGATCTGCTCCACCGTCAGCGGCTGCACCGTCAGCACGACATCCGCCGCCTGCAGCACCTCGCCTGCGGAGCTCGCCCAGGCGACGCTCTTGTAAAGAGAGTCCGGGAAGCGGGCACGCTCGCCCGCGCCATGCTCGATGAGCACGCGGACGCCTTCCTTCGCCAGCTTCTCGGCGACTTCGGGAACCACGCTGACTCGCGTTTCCTGCGGCGCGCTTTCGCGCAGCGCGCCAATCGTCACTGACATTCGCGCACCCCGTCACAGAACCGTGGCCGACCGGCCACGCGGATAGGAATTCTCAATTGAATTAGAGTGTTGCGTTGTTGAATTCTTGCACCCGACTGCCGTATCTTACCGCGCCTATGCTGGGGATCGATCTCGAGCAAGCCGATCACGGTCTTCTGGACGATCTGCGCATCGTTCCGGCTCCGGGGGCGCGCGGCCTGTCGCAGCTCGTGCTGCGCACGGACGTTGCAGGCATGCCGCTCGAGTGGATCGACTACAAGGAAGCCGCGCGACTCTATCATCAGGAGCAGGTCGCTTACACGTGCGGCTCGCTGCTGTACGAGTTGTATGGCGGGGTGAACGCCCGCACCGGCCGGCGCACGGTGCTCGAGGTCAACTCCATCGTGGCCACCGTCGGGCACACCGGCAATCCCGGCAACACGCGCCACGACTACGTGCCACCGCTCAACAACCAGACACTGTTCCGGCGCGACGCGTACCTGTGCATGTACTGCAGCCAGCGCTTCTCCTCGCGCGAGCTGTCGCGCGATCATATCCGCCCCTTCAGCCAGGGCGGCACCGACGTCTGGACCAACGTGGTGGCCGCGTGCCGCCGCTGCAACAACCAGAAGGCCTCGCGCACCCCCGAGCAGGCGCGCATGCAGCTGATCGCCGTGCCGTTCACGCCCACCTACGCGGAATACATTTTCCTCAAGGGGCGGCGCGTGCTCGCTGACCAGATGGAATACCTGGTGGCGCACTTCCCGCGCTCGAGCCCGCTGCACGACCGCATCCAGCGCTGGTTGTCCTAGGGCGGCCGCGGTAAAGTGGCGCGCGCACTCCAGGGAGCACGCGCACCGCCTTGATCTTCCTAGTCGACGCCTCGGTCTACATCTTTCGCGCCTATCATTCCACGCTCCCCGACATGCGCGACCGGGACGGCAACCCGGTGCACGCCGTCTTCGGGTTCGCCCGCTTCCTCGGGGATCTGATCGAGCGGGTGCGGCCGCGCTACCTGGCGGTCGCCTTCGACCAGCGCCGCACCGGCTCGTACCGCAGCCGCCTCTATCCGCCCTACAAGGCGAATCGCGAGCGCGCGCCCACGGACCTGGTGCGGCAGCTCGAGTGCTGCCGCGAGCTGTGCCGGCACCTCGGGCTCGCGGCGTTCGTCGACCCGGAGTACGAAGCCGACGACATCATCGGCACGCTCGCGACCTGCATGCGCGGCGAAGGCGTGCCGGCCGCATTCATCACCCGCGACAAGGATCTCGCGCAGCTGGTACGCGCCGGGGATCTGCTGTGGGACTTCGGCGCCCGCGGTCAGTTCGGCTATCACGACATCGAGCGTCACTTCGGCGTGCCGCCCGAGTGCTTCGCCGACTATCTGGCGCTCACCGGCGATGACGTGGACAACATTCCGGGCGTCCCCGGCGTCGGGCATCGCACCGCTGCCTCGCTGATGAAGGCCTTCGGCTCCCTCGATGCGCTGTACGCCGACCTGGCCCGCGTTGCGCGGCTCAAGCTGCGCGGCGCCGCGACTCTTCCCGCGCGGCTCGCCGAGTACCGCGAAGCGGTGTTCCTGGCCCGCCGCCTCACGCGCATCGCCTGCGATCTGTCGCTCGGGGTCGGCAGCGATGCACTCAGGCGCCGCGCCCCGCACCTGCCGGCCCTCAGCGAGCTCTATGACCGGCTCGGCTTCGGGCCGTTCCTGCGCCGTCAGGGCGAGCGACTCGCCCAGTTGCCGGCCGCCTGACCGGCCGCCTGACCTGAGCACCCGCGCGTCCCGCCGGCGGCGACCGACCCATGGAACGATTGGCAGCGGTTGCCCGCGAGCTCACGGCGCTGAGCGGGTTGCGCTGCGCGGCGGCTCCGGGACGGCGCGTCGCCGGTGCCAGCACGGGTGAGTGCTACGCCTGGCCGAGCGATGCCGGTGTGCTGTTCGTGAAGGTCGGGCCACGCGCCGCCCGCGCGGCACTCGAGGCCGAGGCCGAAGGACTCAACGAGCTCGGCGCGGCGCGCGCCCTGCGCGTACCGCGCGTGCTGGCGAGCGGGCATACGGATGCGGCGGCCTTTCTCGCCCTGGAGTGGATCGAGGCGGGGCGCGCAGACGAGGTCTGCGAGCGGCGTCTGGGGGAGGGCCTGGCGGCGCTGCACGCCGTGACCGCGCCACGCTTCGGTTTCCGGGGCGACAACACCATCGGCCGCACCCCGCAGCTGAACGGCTGGTGCGATGACTGGCTCGAGTTCTTTCGCGAGCGGCGCCTGCGCCCACAGCTGGCGCTGGCGACGCGCAACGGGTTCGGGGGGCTGCTCGGCGCGCACGGTGAGCGGCTGCTCGCAGCGCTTCCCCGGTTGCTCGGCGGACACGCCCCAAGCGCCTCCCTGTTGCACGGCGACCTGTGGGGCGGCAACTGGCTGGCGGCCGCGGACGGCGAGCCGGTGGTGTTCGACCCGGCGGTGTACTACGGCGATCGCGAGACGGATCTGGCGATGACGCGGCTGTTCGGCGGCTTCGGGGCGGCCTTCTACCGGGCCTACGAGGCCGCGGCGCCCCGCGCGCCGGGGGCGCAGCTGCGGGGCGAGCTGTACAACCTCTACCATGTGCTGAACCATGCCAACCTGTTCGGGGCCGGCTATGCGCGACAGGCGCGCGCGATCATGGAACGGCTGCTTGCGGAAGGGACCGGCTAGCCTCAAGCGCGGGGCCCTAAGCGCGGGTGATTCGGCTATGCTCCGAGCCGCACCCAACAGGAGAGTGGCATGGCGGATAAGAACATCGAATCGGTTCTCCTCGAGGTACGCACCTTCGCCCCTCCGGCCGGTTTCGCGGCGCGCGCGCGCATCAAGCCCGCGGACGCGGATACCCTGCGCAAACGCGCGCGCGAGGATCACGTCGGGTTCTGGGCGGACCTGGCCTCCCAGGAGCTCACGTGGAAGACGCCCTTCACGACGGCGTTCGAAGACAGCGAGGCGCCCAACTATCGCTGGTTCAGCGACGGGCGGCTGAATGCCTCCTACAACTGCCTCGACGTTCACCTGGCCGACCGCGGGCACAAGACCGCGATCATTTTCGAAGGCGAGCCGGGCGATGTGCGCCGCCTGAGCTACCGCGAGCTGCACACCGAGGTGTGCCGGTTCGCCAATGCGCTCAAGGCGCAGGGCGTGGGCCGCGGCGACCGCGTCGTCATCTATATGCCGCTCGTGCCCGAGATCGTCGTCGCCATGCACGCCTGCAACCGCATCGGCGCCATCCACTCGGTCGTATTCGGCGGCTTCTCGGCACCGGCGCTGAGGGATCGCATCGAGGACACGGAGGCGCGGCTGGTGATCACCGCCGACGGCGGCTGGCGCGGCGGTCAGGCGATCGAGCTCAAGGCGGCCGCCGACAAGGCGCTCAGCAGCGGTTGTCCGAGCGTACAGCGCGTCATCGTGCTGAAGCGCACCGGCAAGCCGATCCACATGCACCTGAAGCGCGATGTGTGGTGGCACGATGCGGTCGAGGGACAGCTGCCGGCGTGCGAGCCCGAGTGGGTGGAGGCGGAGCATCCGCTGTTCATCCTGTACACCTCCGGCTCCACCGGCAAACCGAAAGGCGTGGTGCACGCGACCGGCGGCTACCTGCTGGGTGCGAAGCTCACGACGCAGTGGGTCTTCGACCTGCGCGATGAGGACGTGTTCTGGTGTACGGCCGATGTCGGCTGGGTCACCGGTCACACTTACGTCACCTACGGTCCGCTCGCCATGGGCGCGACCGCGATGCTGTACGAAGGCACACCGACCGTCCCGGACGGCGGGCGCTTCTGGAAGAACTGCCAGACGCACGGCGTAACGGTGTTCTACACTGCGCCCACGGCCATCCGGGCGCTGATGAAGCTCGGCGACGATCTGCCCCGTAAGTACGACCGCTCGCAGCTGCGCCTGCTCGGCAGCGTCGGCGAGCCGATCAATCCCGAAGCGTGGATGTGGTATCACCGGGTGATCGGCGAAGGCCGCTGCCCGATCGTCGATACCTGGTGGCAGACCGAGACGGGGGCCATCCTGATCTCACCGCTGCCGGGTGTGACGGCCACCAAGCCCGGCTCCTGCACGCAGCCGTTGCCGGGTATCGAAGCCGACATCGTCGACGATCGCGGCGCAGCGGTGAAGCGCGCCGACGCGGGCGGGTATCTGGTGATCCGCAGGCCCTGGCCGTCGATGCTGCGCACCATCTGGCGCAACAACGATCGCTACCTGGCCGGCTACTGGGAGAAATTCGACAACCGCTACTACGTGGCGGGCGACAGTGCCCGTCGGGACAAGGACGGCTATTTCTGGATCATGGGGCGCATCGACGACGTGCTTAACGTCGCCGGGCACCGCCTCGGCACCATGGAGATCGAGTCGGCGCTGGTGGCCCACCCTCGGGTCGCCGAGGCCGCCGTGGTCGGCAGGCCGCACGAGATCAAGGGTGAATCCGTGTTTGCCTACGTCGTCACCCGTGGCGCACGTCCGAGCGGGGATACCAGCGCGCTGGTCAAGGAGCTGCGCGACTGGGTGGGTCAGCAGCTCGGGCCGATCGCCAAGCCCGACGACTTCCGCTTCGCCGACAATCTCCCCAAGACGCGCTCGGGCAAGATCATGCGCCGGCTGCTCAAGGCCATCGCGCGCGGCGAGGAGATCACCCAGGACGTCTCGACGCTCGAGAACCCCGCGATCCTCGATCAGCTGCGCGGCACCGACACGGCCGGGGCCGCATCGAAGGCGGCGGCACCGGTTGCGGCGCGCCCGGCGGCGACCGGGGCGCGGACGGCGAAGCGCGGCGGCGCGCGCCGCAAGACCGCAGCCGCCCGCCGCGTGCGCGCCAAGCGCGCAGCCCCGAGAAAACGCCGCACTGCAGCCAAATCCGCACGGTCGAAGTCGCGCCGCAGCATCGGGGCGAAGCGCGCAACCCGCGGAGTCGCGGCGCAACGCCGCGGGCGGGTCAGGGCAGGCCGGCGGCGTGCCTCCGGCCGGCGCCGGCGCTGAGGCGGGAACGCATCCCGCGACGCTTGGGCCGCACGGATTGATGCCTGTTGCGAACGCGCCAGTGGCGCTGCATGGCACAGGATTTATAAAACGTTCATCTGAGCGTCACAGGGCAGCGGGCAGTATGCCGCCGCGGGGAGTGCGTGAGCATTCCCGCTCGGCTTCGCTCGGGTGTGTGAGTAGCGAGGATGAGCGTCAAATCTTCCTGGATGGCCACAGTTTCAGGCGTGATCGCGATATCCGCGGGCGCACCCTCGTGGGCCTCGTTGATCGCCGACGGGGTAACGTACACCCTGTTTGAATCCGCGCTCAGCGCCACCGAGGATCAGTTCACGCTCGAGATCACCGGCATCAATGGTTCGAGCGATGCGGAGAAGGGCCGCTACGGCGTGAACTCACTCGCCTTCACTCAGCCAACGCCGGAGTCGGTCACCGGCGGGTCCATGACTGGATTCACGTTCATGACCGGTGGGTTGGATGCCATGGGTTGCGACGGGTCGGGAAATTTCTACTGCTTCAAAGCCAACACGAAGCCGGGCCCGCCAGCGCTGCCGGCAAACGGCATGCTGGAACTCACCTTCGATGTAACCGTCGACCAGGCCGGTGCCTTTGCCGGTTACAACCCGGACTTCAAGATTCAATGGGTCGGAACCAATAACCACTACGATCTGGTGTCGCAGACGCTGACTCCGACGCCTGTCCCGCTGCCCGCCGCACTGCCGCTGCTGCTCGGAGGCCTCGGCGGTCTCGCCGGTCTCGGCTTCATGAGGCGACGCAAGGCCGCCTGACGCAGCCCCTCACCGATCGAGCGCACGAATCGCGGCGAGGCTCGCGTGAACTCCGAGCCAGCGGAACGGCTCGTTGGGGACGTAGGGCGGCAGGCGGTTGAGATACGGCAGCCAGTGCCAGCGCTCGTCCTCGCCGGCGATGAGGTCGGCAATGATGCGGCCGAATACCGATGTCAGATTGACGCCGTGCCCGGAGAACCCGGTCGCGTAGTAGACGTTGCCGTGTCTTCCGCAGCGGCCCACCGCGGGACTCTCGTCGAGCGACATATCGACCAGGCCCTGCCAGGCCGTCTCGAACGCCACCGGCTCGAGGGAAGGATGCAGGCTCGCGAGAGTGCGCTGCAGCTCACGGCGGCGGCGCGCCACGACTCCCGGCGCCGGCGCGCCGGCGTTGAACGGGTAATCGACCGGTCCCCCACCGATGTGCACCCGGTTGTCCCGCGTCAGCCCGTAGTAATAAACCTCGGTGCGCGTGTCGGCGAACGGCAGCCGCGATGTCCAGCCGAGTGCCGACAGCTGGTCGGCGGGCAGCGGCGGGGTGATCGCGAGGTAATCCCAGACGGGCACGAATGCCCGCCGCAGGAAGCCGAGCTGGCTGCTGTAGGCGTTGGTCGCGAGGACCAGCGCCGCAGCGCGCACGGCGTGACCGGAGCCCGTCGTGAGCGTATGTGTGGCGCCCTCGTCGACCTGCACCACGGTGGTGTGCTCGTAGATTTCCGCTCCGGCCTCGGCGGCGGCGCGCTTCCATGCCGCCACCAGCTTGCCGGGATGCAGCTGTCCGGCATCGGGAACGAACACCGCGCCCGCGTACGCATGAGCTCCGAGCGCCGCGACGGTCCGGTCGCGACTCCAGAGCTCGGCGGCAATGCCGCGGTCACGCAGCTTCGCGACATCGGTGGCCGCCGCGCGTGCTTCGGCGGCGGTACGCAGCACCGTGGCCGCCCCGTTAAGCTCGATGTCCGCATCGATGCCGGTGCGCGCACACAGGTCCCGCAGCGCGCCGACGTTTGCGACCGTGAGCTCGTGAATGCGCCGGTCGAGCGAGGGAACCGCGCCCGGCTTCATGAAACGGTCGGCGGTCGAGGGCAGCAGCATGGCACCGTTGCGGCCCGAGGCGCCGTTGCCGCAACGCTGCGCCTCGAGCAGCACGACACGGCGGCCGGGCAGCTTGCGGCGCAGGTAATAGGCCGCGGACAGTCCGGTGAAGCCCCCGCCGACGATGGCGACATCGGCCGCGGTGGACCGCTCGAGCGCGCTGCCGGCCGCGGGAATCGCTGCCGCCCAGTAACTGACGTTGCGATCGACGCGCGGGTGCTCGGGCCAGATGCGCGGCGCGAGCTCCTCGAGCGCCAGCGCTCCGCCCGTCACGCCGGCGGCCGCCCAGCCCAGGCGTTTCACGACGTCCCGGCGCGTCAGACGCGCCGAATCAACGCGCCGATCGTCAGTTGGCGGCACACGGCACCGCGCTTGCCTCGCTATGACTCCCCGACGCATGGCCGGGTCGCATCGAGCGCCTGTACGAGCAGCCGTTGTTGCAGCCACTCGGCCGGCCCGCGCGGGCGCTCGAGCCCCATGCGCGCGAGCGGCGCAGCGTGCGCCGCCGCGGGGCGGCCGCGCGCCACGGCGGCCAGCACGGTCCGCAGGCGTGTCCAGGCATCGCCGCTGCGGCCGTCGAGATAGGTCAGCGCACGGGCGAGGGTGATCTCCTCGGCCGTCAGGTCCGTGCCGAAGGGATATTCGCTGAAGTAGCCGCGCGCGCGGTAACCCTCGAGCGCGCGCGTCAGCTGCTCCGGCAGGTTGTGGCGGTGCGTATCCGGAATACGGTAGTCCGCGGCGATCTTGCCGGCGGCCTTCGCTTTCGCCAGCAGCTCTTCCTGGAAGCGCGAGTCGGCGATGTTGAGAAGCGCGGCGATGATCTCCTCGTCGGTGCGCGCGCGCAGGTCGGCGATGCCGTACTCGGTCACCACGATGTCCCGCAGGTGCCGCGGAATGGTCTCGTGGCCGTAGCTCCAGACGATGTTGGAGGCGGTGTGGCCGTGGCGCGTGTGCGTGGCGCGCACGCACAGGATCGAGCGCGCCCCGGGCAGTGCATGCGCCATGGCGACGAAGTTATATTGGCCGCCGACGCCGCTCACCACCGCACCGCTCTCGAGCGCATCCGAGACCGCCGCCCCCAGCAGCGTGACCATCATGGTCGTGTTGACACAGCGGGCGTCGCGACGCTGCAGGATGCGCAGCTGCTGGTCGGCGCCGTACAGCTGATTGATGTAGGCGACCCCGCGCATGCCGAACTGCGCCCGATCGCTTTCCGGCAGCTCGCGCAGCGCGGCGTAGAACCCGCGCGGCCCGAGGAAGAACCCTGCGTGCAGCACCTGGCCGTTGCGCAGCTCGCGTCCCAGGCACTCGCCCGCCATGCGCGCGCGGCTCGCCGCATCGGCGAGATCGGCCGCAATCCATTGGCCGCCGTCGGCTCGCAGGCGGCCGCCGCAATACTCCACGTCCTCGCGAAACACCCCGTGATGCTGCAGCTCGGCGAACTCCGCGGCACCGAGCCGCGGACCCACACCCGCTGCGACGAGCCGCTCGAGAATACCTGCATCGAAGCGCTCGCTGATCTGCCCGGAGGTGAGCAGCCGCTCGAGCGGCAGGCAGTCATAGACCCGGCGGTGCAGGATGCCGGCGCGATACAGCTCGAGCAGCTGATCGACGAACATCTCGGTGGAGGCGAACAGCCCCGTGCTGAAGGGCGCCTCACCCCCCTCGGCGCACACCAGCGTTGCCGCATCGAGCGTGACGCCGAGCGCTTCGCGGGCGCCGCGCCAGGCAGCGTTCTGCTGATGACGCAGCAGCAGCGCATACACCATGGCATCACCGAGCTCGCCGATGCCCACCTGCAGAGTGCCGCCATCGCGCACCAGGGAGCTCACGTGCAGTCCGATGACGTGTTCCGGCGTGCCGATCGGCGGATTGGGCGGGCAGAACAGGTCGTAGTCGTAGCGCGGATCATCCACCAGGTAATCGAAGTGCTGCGGGTCGACCAGCGCATGTCCGGTCATGAACGGCATCTGCCCATGCGTCTCCCCCACCAGGATGATGTCGCGGCCGGTGCGGCGCGCCTGCGCGATCCGTGGCAGGAGATCGGCGGTGATGTCGGCGTTGGAGCCGAGGCTCAACTGCAGCGCCCCGCTCACGGTGCGGGAAGCCACGAGCTGCGCGATGACGTTGACGCCGTGCGCCATGGCCGCGCGCGCGACGTGGGTGTAGTTGGCGCACAGATAATGGCGCTGCGCATGACGCGAATTGAGGAAGGCGCCTGGCGCCAGGTAGAACTCCACCACCCGGATGTTGGGGGGGAGCCGGTCCTCCAGCACGGCGCGCGCATATTCGGGTTCCACGTAGCTGCCGAACACGCGTTCCACCAGCGGTTCGACCAGGCGTGCCTCGAGCCCGGCGCGCGGACGGGGCTTGAGCAACGACAGCGCGGTGAGGATGGTGAGCTCGATGCCCGGGTCACGCAGCGCCCGGCGGTAGAACTCGTTGGCCAGCGGATTGGGCTTGCCGATCCCGAGCGGCAGCGCCAGCACGATCCGCGGTCCCACCCGGTGCAGCACCGCGTCAACGCACTGGCCGACGTCAGCGAGTATTTCAGGCATGCAGCTTGTGGCATGCTCCGGCATGCGCGCGGTGCCCGTCAACCGCGCAGTCACAGGAGGCGCAGATGTCAGCGCAGCAGCCGGCAGTGGACGCACGCAGCGTCGAAGTGATCTCCCGCACCAGCTACCCCGAGCCCTACCGCTCGCGCGTCATGCCGCGCTGCAAACGGCGGCTGGGGGATGCGGTCGGGCTCACCCGCATCGGCATCAACCACACCACGCTCCCGCCCGGCAAGGAATCCTCCATGCGCCACTGGCACACGCACGAGGACGAGTTCGTGTTCGTGCTCGAGGGCGAGGTGGTGCTGCGCACCGGCGCCGGCGAGCAGCTGCTGCGCGCCGGCATGTGCGCGGGCTTCCCGGCGGGCGTCGCGGACGGGCATCAGCTCATCAACCGCAGCGACCGGGAGGCGGTGTACCTGGAGGTCAGCAACCGCGACGGCGCCGACTGCGCCTACTACTCCGACCCGGACGTGGATCTGGTGTTCACCGGTGGCAAGATGAGGCGTCGCGACGGGACGCCGTGTTAAGCGGCGGCTGCGGGGCGCGCGGCTGCGCTCACTGGGCGGCGAGGCGCAGCGCGAACGACACGCCGACGTCGTTGCCGACCTGGTCGGTGGCCTTCCAGTCGCCCTGACCGACGCTGAAGTCGAGCCGCTTGAGCGCGGTCTTGCCGCTCAGGTAACCGACGTTCGCGCCCTGCTCGGTTGCGGTGCGCAAGCTGAAGGGAAACCGCAGGTCGCGCGTGATGTCGCGGATCGTGAGCTTGCCGACCGCCTCGTAGCCGTTCGCCGTCTTGAGGATCTGCGTGGCATGGAAGCGTGCCTGCGCGAATTTCCTGACATCGAGCAGATCCGCGTCGCGCAGGGTGTCGTCGCGCTCCTCGTCGCCGGTGTCGACCGAGGTCACATCGACGGTGACCTCGAGGTGGCTCGCCGGGAGATTCTCGGCGGAGAAGTCGAGGACCGTGGTGAAGTGCCTGAACCGCCCCTGGTTCTGCGCTCCGGCCTGGCTGAAGCTGAATTCGAGCGTGCTCCTGGCCGGATCGAGCACGTAGTGCGTGACGGCCGGTGGGGCGGCCGGTGCGGCGGCTGTGGCGGCCGTTGCCGGCGGCCCCCCGGAAAGCGTCTGGGCGAGCAGCGCGGCTGCGACGGCCGCGCCGGTCCGGATTCTCATCGCGCAGATCCCTGAGTCCTTCGGGAGGTGAAGGGCAGCATGCGTCGCAGGACGTCGTCCTTGAGCACGAAGTGATGCTTGAGCGCGCCCGCCAGATGGACGACGGCGACGGCGAAGAGGGTCCAGGCGAGGATCCCGTGAGTGGTCAGCAACGCCTGATACAAGCTCTTGTTCTTCGGCACCAGATTCGGGAGCGTCAGGAGCCCGAACCAGCTCACCGGGAACCCGCGCGCCGAAGACATCGTCCAGCCGGCGAGGGGAACGGCGAACAGCAGCGCGTAGAGCAGCCGGTGCGTGAGTCTGGCGAGACTGCGTTCCCAGGGCTTGAGGGTGTCCGGCAGCGCCGGTATCGGGTTGGCCCGGCGCCACGTGAGGCGCACGAGCGCCAGCATGAGAATGGTGATGCCGATGGACTTGTGCCGCGACACCAGCGCCAGCTTCTTGGCCCCGGCCGGCAGATCGTCGAACAAGGCGGCGAGGGTGAACTGCGCGATGATGAACACAACGATGAGCCAGTGGAGCAATTGCGCGAGCGTGCCCCAGCGCTGCGTGGTGTTTCTTAAAGCCATGCGCTTAAGCTTATGCGCGTGAGTCGGCGTTGCAAACTCCTGCTGGCCGGCGCGTCCTGGCTCGCGACGCTCGCCGGCTGTCGGATGCCGCCGCAGGTTCCCGCGCCGTCACCCGCGACGGCGCCGCCGGTGAGTGTGCCGCTGCACGTCGGCACCCCCTACGACGTGGTGCCGGAAGCTTCGCTGCTCGTCGTTCTGGTCTATCGCGGCGGTGCGCTCGCCAGCGCCGGCCACAACCATGTGATTGCCTCGCACGAGCTGAGCGGCACGCTCTACCTGCCGGCCGACCGCCTGCTCGGCAGCTTCGAGCTGCACGTGCCCGTGGCCACCCTCACGGTGGACGAGGCGCCGCTGCGGGCCGAGCAGAGCGCCGGCGAATTTCCCCCGGACGTGAGCGAGAGCGCCAGGGAGGGCACGCGCCGCAACATGCTCGGGCCGGCGCTGCTCGACGCCGCGCACTACCCGCAGATCGTGCTGCGCGCGCTGCGGCTGCAACCGCCCGCCGCGGGCACCGCGAGCGCGGCGAATGCCGGCACCGTCGTGGCGCAGGTGCAGAGCACGGTGCGCGCCGCGGAACGCAGCTTCGCCGTGCCGGTGCATTACACGCTCGGCTCCGGCACGCTCGTGGCCTGCGGCGAGTTCGCGCTGCGCCAGAGCGACCTCGGCCTCACGCCCTTCAGCGCCATGCTCGGCGCCCTGCAGGTGCAGGACGAGATGCATGTGAGCTTCCGCATCAGCGCCCGTGCGGCGCAGCTCAGTGCAGGCCCAGCTCCGCCAACAGCGCTTGCGCCCGATACACCTTGCGCAGCGCCTCGACCATGACGGCCGGATCGACCGCCACCGCGCGGTTCAGCTCGCTGTCGAACCAGTAGGAGCCGGCGATCGAGTGGATGTTGCCGTCGAACATCAGCCCGACGATGCGGCCGCTGCGATCGATCAGCGGGCTGCCCGAGTTGCCGCCGACGATGTCGTTGTCGGTCGACAGATTGAAGCGGGTGGTCAGGTCGAGCCGGGGGCGCGCCGCCAGCCAGCTGTCCGGGATACGGAAGGGGTCCTGGTCGGTGGCCCGCTCGAACAGCTGCGCGAGATGGGTGAACGGCTCGATCTCGCGCCCGTCTTCGCGCCAGCCCTTCACGGTGCCGAAGTTGAGCCGCAGCGTGAAGGTGGCATCCGGGGGCACGCTGGTGCCGTAGATGGCGAAGCGCGCCCGCGCGATCCGCTCGGCGGCGGCATCGTCGCTGGCCTCGACTTCATCCTCGTAACGCTTGCGTACCGCGCGCGCCTCCGGATCGACCGTTCGCGCCAGCTCGATCATCGGATCGCGCGAGGCCTCGACCGCCGCGGCGCCGCCTTCCCAGAGCTGCTTGCGCACGGCCGGATCGGCGAGCTGCGAGCCTTGCACCACGCGCGCCGCCAGCGTGTCGGGAGAGTCCTTGACCAGCAGCTCGCGCACCACCGGCGCATCCGGTCCGAGCCATTCGCGCATGCGCTCCAGGCCGAATGACAGGGTGAGCTCCTCCAGCTGCGGGTACACCGGGACCGGCGCGAGCAGGCGCTGCTGCATGCGCGGCAGGGCCGAGTCGCGGTACTCGCGCAGCCGCTCGGTGTTGCTCTTGGGGCGTTCGGCGGCGGCGCGCACCAGCGTGCGCGCGTAGCGGAACAGGCTGCTGTTGAAACCGGCGGCCTGCTCGAGAAAGGTGTAGGGCAGATAGAGCTCGTGCTCGTGCTGCTGTGCCCTGGCGATGTCGGCCCACGGATCGCCGGTCGCGGCGGCGAGCTGCGGATCGGCGGCTACCCGCGCGCGCAGCTGCGCCTCCTCGGCGCGCTTGGCCTCGAGCAGCCGGTCATCGAGCAGCGCGTCGAGCTCCTTGCGGCGCACCTTGATGGAGTTCTCCAGGAAGTTCAGCGGATCCTCCACGATGCGTGCGGCCTCGGCGCCGGTCTTGCCGTACTGAATATAGCGGCCGCGCAGCTCCGAGGCGCGCAGCAGCCAGCGCGGCAGGCCGATGTCGCGCAGGCTCTCGAGCTGCGCCACGGTGAGCAGGCGGTCGGTCGAGCCCGGGTGACCGGAAACGAACACCAGCTCGCGCGCATCGGGGCCCGCCGGCTTGAGGGTCAGGAAGGTCGGCGTGACCGCAGGCTTGCCATCCGGCCCGTAGGCGCGCAGCAGTGCCATGTCGAGGCACCAGCGCGGGAACTGGAAGTTGTCCGGGTCGCCGCCGAAGGCGGCAATGCCGCGCTCGGGTGCGAACACCACCCGTACGTCGTCGTAGCGGTGGTACTTGTAGAGCCAGTACTGTCCACCCTGGTAGAGATCCACCGCCTCGCACTTGAGCGGGCCGAGCTTGCCGTGCTTGCTGTCCTCTTCGCACGCCTGCTCGAGCTGCGTCAGCGTCTTCTTGCGCGCCTCGTTGGAGGTCTTGTCATCGAGACCGCGCAATGCCGCGACGACCTTGGCGGTGACGTTCTCGGTGTCCATCAGCACGTCGGCGACCTGCGTGCCGCACTTGAGCTCTTCGCTGCGGCTGCGGGCGAGGAAGCCGTCCCGCACCAGATTGCGCTCGGCGGTGGAATGATCGTCGAGACAGGTCTCGGCGCAGTGGTGATTGGTGAGGATCAGACCGCTGGCGGATACGAACGTGGCGGTGCAGTTCGACAGGCGGATGGTGGCGGTACGCACGCGCTCGAGCCACGCAGGGCTCATGTCGAAGCCGTACTCGCGCGCGAGCAGCTGCCGCGGAAAGTCGTGGAAGGTCCACATGCCCCCGTCGGCGAATGCCGCTGCCGAGATCAGCAGCGTGACGAAACCGACAGTCGAGTGGCGCATCGAGCTCACGGCTCCTCCTCGAGCAGCAGCAGCGCAGTGCCATCCGGGCTCGCCAGCAGCCAGCTCGCCGGGCTCCCGGGAAGGTGCGCCGCGGCGTTGCCGACCGTCAAGCCGAGCTCGTGCAGCCGCTCGCTGCGCGCGCGCATGCCGGCATCACGGAATACCAGCAGCGGTCGCGCGCTGAACGCCGGCTGGTGAAAGGCGAGATCGAGGTGATCGCTGATGAGCGGCAGGTGCGGATAGGGGAATTGCGCCTCATCGGCCGCGACGAATCCGAGCGGCTCCCAGAAATCCCGGGCCGCGGCGAAATCGCCGGCCGGCAGGCTGACCTCGGCGAAGTCGCCGCACAGCGAGGTGTCGGTGGCGGCGCGCGCCACCGGGGAATAGGTGCGTGCCTCGAGGACGGCGACCGTCTGGCCGGACGGATCCGCGAAGGCGATCTCGTTGAAAACCTCCTCGCCGACGTGGCAGCTCGTCAGGCGGATGCCCGCAGCGGCGAACGCGTCGAGACTCGCGGCGATCCCGGGGCGTACGAAGGTGAGGATGGGGGAAGGGCCGGTGCGCTGATGCACGCCGATGAACAGCCGCCCGTCGGTGAGCACGCCGTAGGGATGCGCGAAGGCATCCGTGGTGGTGGCCTGGGTGAAGCCGAGGCGCTCGTAGAACTCGACC